>NZ_CAXBGE010000004.1:0-276678 GCF_963975345.1 uncultured Maricaulis sp.
GGGTGCCGGCAAGCCCGCACCGGAACTCGTGATCGACACCGATTCCGATTTCGCAATTTTCTACACCTCCGGTTCGACCGGTGCGCCCAAGGGGGCGGTATTGACGCATCGAGGCGCGGTCACGGCGGTGATGTCCTACGGTCTGCTCGGTGCGGCGATGAAGCATGCCATGGGCGGCACCGATCATTTCGGCGAGAATCCCGGCGTGCTGGTTGCGGTGCCGCTCTTTCATTGCACCGGATCGCATGCCGTCTTCATGACCTCGTTGCTCTCGGGCCGTAAAATGGTGCTGATGCGCAAATGGGATGCGGCCGATGCCGTCGATCTGATCGAGCGCGAACAGCTGACCAATATGGTGGGCGTGCCGACCATGACGCATGAGGTCACCCTGGAAGCGGAACGCCGCGGCGTGCATCTCGACAGTCTGATGGATATGGGTTCGGGCGGCGCAAAGCGGCCTGCGGCGCATGTCGAGCGCCTGACCAAGGTTTTCCCGCAAGCTTGGTCGAGTTCGGGCTATGGCCTGACCGAGACCAATGCGCTGGGCGCCTACAATAATATGGCCGAATACCAGGCCAAGCCGGGCTCGTGCGGCCGCGTTGTGCCTGCTGTCACCGAGATCAAGATCGTCCGACCTGATGGCTCGACGGCACCAACCGGCGAGCCGGGCGAGGTCTGGATCAAGTCGCCTTGCCTGTTCAAGGGCTATCTCAACCAGCCCGAGGCGACGGCGGCTGTGCTGACCGGGGATCGCTGGTTCAAGTCCGGCGATGTCGGCGTGCTTGATGAAGAGGGCTTCCTCTCCATCGTCGACCGGCTCAAGGACATGGTGATCCGCGGCGGCGAGAATATCTCCTGTTTGGAAGTGGAGGGCGCTCTGGCGCGTCATCCCGATATTGTCGAGGCAGCCGTGATCGGCATTCCCGACGAGCGGCTCGGTGAACGTGTCGGCGCGGCAGTCCTGCTGCGCGACGGTGCGAGCCTGCATAATGACGAGATCGACGCTTTCCTGAAGCCGCATCTGGCCGCCTTCAAACGCCCCGCTCATTACTGGCGTCTCGACGCGCCATTACCGCGTGGCGGCACCGGCAAGGTCGACAAGCCGGGCCTGAGAAAAGAACTTCTGAGCGATGGAGACATGAACTGATGGCGAGCACCAAGCCCGCAGACCTTGCCAAGCATATCGGCCAGCAGATCGGCCTGTCCGACTGGATCGAGCTTGACCAGTCTCGCATCGACCAGTTCGCCGATGTCACCGAAGACCATCAATTCATCCATCTCGACGCCGAGCGCGCCGCGAAGGAAACCCCGTTTGGCGGCACGATCGCCCACGGCTTCCTCTCGCTCTCCATGCTCTCGCGCATGGCGATGGACATCGCCTTCGTGCTGGAGGGCATGGCGATGGGGATCAATTACGGCTTTGACAAGGTGCGCTTCCTGGTGCCGGTCAGCTCGGGCAAGAAAATTCGCGGCCGCTTCGTGCTTGAGGATGCCGTCGAGAAAAAACCGGGCCAGTGGATGCTACGCTTCGGCGTCACGGTTGAAATCGAAGGCGAGGACAAGCCCGCCCTTATTGCCCAATGGCTGACGATGCAGGTCGTCGCCTGAAGTCCATTTTCGGAGACATGATATGAGTGAAATTCGTTTTGACGGCCGCGTTGCCCTTGTCACCGGCGCCGGCAACGGGCTTGGGCGCTCGCACGCGCTGGCGCTCGCTTCGCGCGGTGCCAAACTGGTGATCAATGATATGGGCGGCTCGCTCGATGGCACTGGCTCCGGCTCGGCCGCCGA
This sequence comes from uncultured Maricaulis sp., assembly GCF_963975345.1. Taxonomy (NCBI): domain Bacteria; kingdom Pseudomonadati; phylum Pseudomonadota; class Alphaproteobacteria; order Maricaulales; family Maricaulaceae; genus Maricaulis; species uncultured Maricaulis sp. The sequence goes on from NZ_CAXBGE010000004.1 coordinate 1,792, forward strand.
GGATGTCGCCGCGGAAATCCGTGCGGCCGGCGGCGAGGCGATCTCGCACCGCGCCAATGTCACCAAGGAAGACGAAGTCGCTGACATGGTGGCCGAGGCGATGAAGGCCTTCGGTCAGGTCGATATCCTGGTCAATAATGCCGGCATCCTGCGCGACAAGAGCTTCGCCAAGATGGACATGGCCGACTTCAACGCCGTCACGTCGGTGCACCTGACCGGTTCGGCCATCTGCACCAAGGCGCTGTGGGATCATATGCGCGAGCGCCAGTATGGCCGCATCGTCATGACCTCGTCCTCCTCGGGCATTTACGGCAATTTCGGCCAAGCCAATTACGGCGCCGCCAAGATGGGCCTCGTGGGCTTCATGAATGTGCTGCATCTGGAAGGCGCCAAATACGGCATCCGCGTCAATGCCTTGTCGCCAACGGCAGCGACGCGCATGACCGAAGGCCTGATCCCGGAAGAGGCGCTCAAGCTGATGACGGTCGAGAGCGTCTCCGCCGGTCTGGTCTATCTGGTCAGCGATGATGCACCCTCGCGTCTGGTGCTGTGCGCCGGTGCCGGCGGTTATGCCGCGACCCGCGTCTACGAGACCGATGGCATTTACCTGCCACCGGAACAGCAGACACCGGAACATGTCGCCGCCAATATCGAGGCCATCATCGATCCGGCCGGGCAGCAAATGTTTGAACAGGGTGGCCAGCAGACGATGAAATTCCTCGGCAAGGCTGCGGCTCATTTCGGCGTGAAGCTGGGCTGATCCGTGCACGCCTTTGACCAATCCACCGCGTTGGAGCGGGCCGCTGGCGAAGGAGCGGATGTCCGCTTCACCGGCGCGGCAACGCCCCACTTCAAGAATATCATCGGCCCCTATGGCGGCTGGAGCGCCGCGATCTTGGCCAAGGCGATGATCGAGGCCGCCGGGCCGGAAATGGAGCTGGTCTCGATTACGACCGATTTTCTGGCCGGCGCGCGTGAAGGCCCGGTTACGCTGGACGTCGTCTGTGATCGCGGCGGTAAGAATACGCAATTCTGGCATGTCGATCTGACGGCAGCCGGCGATGCCGGGCCATCGAACCGGGCGATGGGGATACTGTCGCGCCGCCGGGAGACTGTGGCTTGGACCGAGGGTGAGCGACCTGAAGCGCCGGCACCGGAAGATTGCGTCCGCGCCGACCTGCCGATGGCCTGGTCACGCACGGTGGAAATGCGCCCGACACGCAGCCCGCCCTTCGCCAAGGGTGATGGCTGCACCCACAGCTTGGCCTGGATCCGGCTCGACCCGGCCCGCCCGCTTGATGCGGTCGCGCTCGTCGCCTTGGCCGACACGCCGACGCCGCGCCTGTTTCACGTCATCGGTGAATTCGACATGGTCGCGACGGTCTCGATGACCGTCTATCTTCATGCCAGCCCCGAGGACTATGCTGCGGTTGGTACCGACTACATGCTTATCGAGGCCCATGCCGCACGCGGCGGCCGCGGTTTTTATGATCAACATGCGCGGATCTGGAGCCGCGACGGACGCCTGCTGGCCACCACCCAGCAAATCGTCTGGTATAAAACAACAATCAAGGAGTGAGACCCATGCGTGAAGCTGTCATCGTATCCACGGCGCGTACCCCGATCGGCAAGGCCTATCGCGGGGCTTTCAATGCCACTTCCGGCCCGACACTGGGCGGTCACGCCATCGGCGAAGCGGTTAAACGCTCCGGCGTCGACCCTAATGAGATTGATGATGTCGTAATGGGCTGTGCCATGCAGATGGGCACGACGGGCCGCAATATCGCCCGCAACAGCCTGATCCGTGCCGGCTTGCCGGACACGGTCGCCGGCATGTCGATGGACCGTCAGTGTGCCTCCGGCATGATGGCGATTGCCACAGCCGCCAAACAGATCATCATCGATGGCATGACTGTCACCATTGGCGGCGGGCTGGAGAGCATCTCGCTGGTTCAGACCGACAAGATGACCAAGAATTGGGCGCTCGATCCCTGGATCGTCGAGAACAAGCCAGAGCTCTATATGTCGATGCTGGAAACGGCCGAAGTCGTTTCCGATCGCTATGGCATCAGCCGCGAAGCCCAGGACGAATACGCCGCCCAGTCACAGGCCCGCACAGATGCCGCCCAACGGGCCGGCCGTTTCGATGCCGAGATTGTGCCTTTGCCCTCGGTCATGAAAGTCATGAACAAGGAGACCGGCGAAATTACAGACCGCGCCGTCACGCTGGAAAAAGATGAGGGCAACCGCCCCGGCACCACGGCGGAATCCCTGGCCGGGCTGAAGCCGGTTTTCGCCGATGGCCTGCGGATCAAGCAAGGCAAATTCATCACCGCCGGTAATGCCTCCCAGCTTTCTGATGGCGCTTCGGCGGCCGTGATGATGGAAGCCAAGGACGCCGAGCGTCGCGGCATTGCCCCGCTGGGCATCTATCGCGGCATGGCGGTGGCTGGCACCCATCCCGACGAGATGGGGATCGGTCCGGTGTTCGCGATCCCGAAGCTGCTCAAGGCCAATGGCCTGAAGGTCAGCGATATCGGCTTGTGGGAGCTCAATGAAGCCTTCGCCGTCCAGGTGATCTATTGCCGCGACAAGCTGGGCATTCCCGATGAATTGCTCAATGTCGATGGCGGTGCCGTCTCAATCGGCCACCCCTATGGCATGTCGGGCGCGCGCATGGTTGGCCACGCCCTGATCGAGGGCAAACGCCGCGGTGCCAAATATGTCGTCTGCACCATGTGTGTCGGCGGCGGCATGGGCGCAGCCGGCCTGTTTGAGGTGGCATGATGCGCGCGCTCTATTGCCGCGAATTTGGTCTGGAAGCCGGCATGAAGGTCGAGGAAATCGACACGCCATTGCTGCCCGCAGCGCATGTGTTGATTGACGTCAAGGCGGCGGGGCTCAACTTTCCCGACCTGTTGTGCGTGCGCGGCGAATACCAGTTCAAACCGCCTCTGCCCTTCGTGCCGGGCGGTGAGGGGGCGGGCATCGTCACCGCGCTGGGCGAGGGCGCGACCAATGTCGCCATCGGTGACCGGGTCTGTTTCAACGGCCTCACAGGTGCCTTTGCCGAGCAGGTCGCGGCGCCCGCGGGTGCCGTCGTCAAAATCCCCGACAGCATGTCCTTCGAGGAGGGCGCGGGTTTGACGGTGGTCTATGCGACCTCCTATTACGCCTTGAAACAACGCGCCAAACTTCAGCCGGGCGAGACCCTGCTGGTGCTCGGCGCCGCCGGCGGCGTCGGCCTCGCGACGGTCGAGCTTGGCAAGGCGATGGGCGCCAAGGTCATCGCCTGTGCCTCCAGCGACGAAAAACTTGCCGCCGCCAAGGCACATGGTGCCGATGAGGGCATCAACTACACGTCCGAAGACCTGCGCGCCCGGATCAAGGAAATCACCGGCGGCAGGGGTGTCGATGTGATTTATGACCCGGTGGGCGGCGATTTCGCTGAAACTGCATTCCGCTCAATCGCCTGGGAAGGCCGTCACCTGGTGATCGGTTTTGCCGCAGGGCCGATCCCGAAGCTCCCGCTCAATCTGCCGCTGCTGAAGGGCGCATCCGTGGTCGGTGTGTTCTGGGGCGCTTGGGCGATGCGCGATCCGGCGGCGCACTACGCGAATATGGACGAGCTGTTCGCCATGTTCGAAGCCGGCAAGATCAAGCCGCATGTCGCCGGGCGCTACAAGCTCGACGATTTCCTCGCCGCCTTTGGCGAACTGTCCGGCCGCAAGGCGATCGGGAAAGTGGTTCTGGTTCCGTAGGGTGATGACGGGGACACACTATAGTGTGTCCCCTACGCCTCCGTCGGTGACCGCTGGCGCCGTTCCCGCTTTCACCCGCACCAGCGGCCAGATCAGCTGCTCGCCAACGCTGGTCGGCGGCAAATTCTCGACGCCGATCTTTTCCGGATAGCGCCGGGTGATCTTGGCGGTGCCGAACAACACGTCCCAAAAGAATAAGAGATTGCCGAAATTGCCCTTGTAATTCGTGATGCCATCATCGGCATGCTTGCCGTGATGGGCGCTATGGGTGGCGGGCGTCGAGATGGTGCGCTCAACGACCCACATCACGGGCGAGAGCCATTTGATCCTGTAGAGCGGCTCGTCCCAGCGCACGTCGGAATGGGCCGCGAAAATCACGCTCATCTTGACCACGAGATAGGCGGCATAGACCCAGCCAAGGCCGAGCCAGATCAGCGCGCCGGACGCCCACAGGCCGGGCATCATCGCGTAATAAAACAGGTTATTGCGGTAAGAGACGCGGATCGACAGGTATTCGGCATTATGGTGCGGCCGGTGCAGCTTGTAGAGCCACGGGATCGAATGCGAGGCGCGGTGCCACCAGTATTGTGACAGATCGTCGAAGATCAAAAGCAGGCCCAGCTGGGCCAGAACCGGCCAGCTCGCCAACATGCCCTGCGCCTGCGGTGCAACCAGGCTGGCCACCAGCCCACCACCGGCCACGGCCATTGGCTGGATCAACAGCACGAGCCCGAAACCGGCTGCCAGTTCGACCCAGCCATCGCCGCGCGTCTGACCCGGCTTGCGGAAGAAGCCGGTGAACATGATCTCGAGCAGCACGAAGCTGGCGAAAACGCCGAGAACAGCAAGATATTCCAGTTTCATGGTCGATATCGTCCCGATGCAGGTCCGGATGGATCCGTCGCTCTTGAACTAGCGCAGATCGAGCCGATAGAATGCCAATAAGTTTACAATTGAGGCCAGGATGTCGGATCTGTTTGAATTCACCATGCCGGCTCTGGGTGATTTGTTGACGCCGCGACTGGCGGGATTGCTGCGCGCGGGCGGCGTGCCGGTCCGCTATCCCGATCAAACGCTGATCCACGCCCGCGGCGATATCAAGCCCGGCCTGTCGATGGTGCGCTCCGGGGCGGTGCGTTTTGGCAATGCCGGTAGCGACGGATCCTATGTCGTCATCACGCTGATGGGGCCGGGGCAATGCTTTGGCGAGTTCTCACTGTTTGCCGATTTGCCGCGCACCCATGATGCCGTCGCGATTGGCGAAACCGTCGTTGACCAGATCAACCGCGCCGCATTTGACGCCATCCTTGCCGTGGAGCCCGAATTGAGCCGGATCATGTTGACGGCGGTGACCGGGCGATTGCATGCGGCGACGGAGCTGATCGATGATATGCGCCGCCTGCCGCTGCCGGTCCGGGCTGCCAAGCTGCTCTGGCAGATGTCCCGTGCCTCGACACGCTCGGGAGGTCCTGTCCGCTGCACCCAGACTGAACTGGCCTTTGCGTTGGGCGTATCCCGCGTGTCCAGCGGCAGGGCTCTGGCCGTGTTGCATAAACTTGGTCTGGTGAAACCGGGCTATGGACAGATCGGGGTTCCGGATCGAGATCGGTTGCAGGCGTGGATCAGTGCGCGCGCAAAGCTGTCAGCGCTTCCGGCCCGGCGCCGGTCAGACGAGTCGCGTTCGGGGACAGGCCCGCTCAAGCTTGGGAGAAGGGGCTGTTCCGGTGTGCGGGACGAATGAGGGGGTTGGGTCCGTCATCATACCGGTTCAATCCGGGCGAACTGCGCTGGAGATAAAACACAAACAGCAGGATTTCGCCGAGCGGGATGAAGTGCAGGGCGACGAACCACCAGCCCGATCGCCCGATATCGTGAAGGCGCCGGATCGAAACGGCGGCATTGGGGAAAAAGGTCAGGGCCAGAAAGATCAAAGCCAGCGTCCCGAAGGGCGGCCTGTTGTCGACCAGAACCGTGTTGCCGTCAGACCATATGTACGGCGAGGCCAAGCTGGCAGCCAAGCCATCATGATAGCCTTGGGCATAAGCCCGCATGATAATGAGCACCACGATGACGAAGATAACCCCGTAGCGGAACAGGACCCAATGCCAGAACTCGCTGCGCGAGGCGCGCCCGTCAAAGCCGAAATAATTCCGGGCCACGCTGGCGATGGATTGGAAAAAATTCATGGACGCTCCAGATCACTCAACAACTATGAGGTGTCATGCCCGGCCTGACAAGCCACTCTCAGAATCTCATTGGGGCCGTCAGCTGTCTTCTACCGTGCCGATGCTTGACCCGGCCTCGCGGCGCGCCAACACTGGGACAGGATATCGATATGGATACAGGGGAATGTGATGCGCAGATTTATCCTTCTCGGCACGACCCTGCTGGCGGCGACCAGCATGGCCCAGGCACAGGCCCCGCTTCAGGGCCCGCCATCGGAAGTCTTAGCCGTGCATGATTATGTCGATGCTGTTTCGGCGGACCGGATCGAAGCGGATATCCGGACCCTGGTGGGCTTCGGCACCCGTCACACCCTGTCGGAGACAGAGAGCGACACACGCGGCATTGGTGCCGCCCGGCGCTGGATCCATGACGAATTCGAGCGGATTTCTGCGACATGCGGCGGCTGTCTCGAAGTGATGTATATCTCCGACACGATTTCCGGCGAGACGCGTATTCCAGAGCCAACCGAAGTGGTCAGCGTCATCGCCATCCAGCGTGGCCGCATCGATCCGGATCGCTATGTGGTGATGTCCGGCGATATCGACAGCCGCGTCACTGATCCGCTCGACGGCACATCCGACAGCCCCGGTGCCAATGACAATGCCTCCGGTATGGCCGGCGTGCTCGAAGCCGCTCGTGTTTTAAGCCAGCACCAATTCGATGGCTCGATCATCTATTCCGGCCTGTCCGGCGAGGAACAGGGCCTGTTCGGCGGCCAGATCGTCGCCGCCCACGCGCTCGAGGCCGGGTGGCGCATCAAGGGCGTGCTCAATAACGATATGATTGGTAATATTTCCGGTATTAACGGCGTCACCGACAATTCCACCGCCCGGGTGTTTTCTGAAGGTACGCGCGACGTCGAAACGCCGGAGGAGGCGAGGGCGCGCCGCTTCACGGGCGGCGAAGTTGACAGTCCGTCACGCAATCTGGCCCGCTTCATTGATCGCACTGCCGATCAATATGTCCCCAATCTCGATGTGATGATGGTTTACCGCCTCGACCGTTTTGGCCGCGGCGGCCATCACCGTCCCTTCAATGCGGTCGGCATTCCCGGCGTGCGTGTGATGGAGACGAATGAGAATTACCACCGTCAACACCAGGATTTGCGTACCGAGAATGGCCACGTTTATGGCGATACCGTTGATGGGGTGAATTTCGCCTATGCCGCCAAGCTGACAGCGCTGAATGTCGCGACGATGGCCCAGATGGCTGGTGCACCGCCATTCCCGTCCGGTGTGACGATTGCCGGCGCCGTGCAGCCGAGCACGCATCTCAGCTGGACTCCGGCGACTGGGCCAGCGGTCGCCAATCTGGCCGGTTACCGCATTTACTGGCGCCTGACCGACCAGCCGCAATGGACCTATAGCCGTTTTGTCGGTCCGGTCAGCGAATACACGCTGGATAATGTGGTGATCGACAATTATTATTTCGGGGTATCGGCGGTCGCGCTGGATGGGTCGGAGACGCCGGTGGTGTTTCCTGGCGCCGCCGGTTCCTTCGGGGACTGAACAGAAAAAGACCGGCAGCGCCAAGCTGCCGGTCTTCTCAGTTCATGCGGTATCGCTGCGCTGCTATTAGCGCGCGATGACGGTATAGGTCACGGTCGCACCGGTAGCTGGATTGACGCCTTCCCAGCTATCGCCGAGAGCGAGGCTTTCAGCGACCGGCTGGCAGCCGCTTTCGCCGGTGCTGCGCACGACGCACATTTGACCATCGCTGATCGACCAGGTTCCGCTGATGCCGACATCGGTGGTGTAGGTGCCATCGGCCTCGAAAAACGTGGTGTAGGTGATCTCGCCTGCCTGGATTTGCAGCGCGTTGTCGACCAGCGTTTCTGCCGGTGTCGACATCAGGGCCAGGGCGGCCAGCATCATCGTAATCATCAATTTACTCCCCAGGGACGGCAGGGCCGGAATGGCCTGCCATTTGTAATAATTCTAGCTCGCCGCTGCGCCGCTCTCAAGCGAAGATATGGCTGAAATTCGCGTCAGACGCGAGGTGGACGCTTGGGTTGGCGACTTCAGTCGGTACAACTCGGCGACATCGAGGCGATCCAGTCGTAGATCAGGGCGATGCCCTCGACATGTTCCACGGCGCGGCCCAGTTCGGGCATTAGTGAGCCGGGATCGGTGATCTGCATCCGGTAGAGCAGGATCGACTGGTCAGGCTCGCCGGGCTGGATCGCATAGGGCCGGTTGCCCGTGCCGCCACCCGCCGCGATGGGCGGTTTGCAAAAGCCGAGATGAGGCCCTGGAGCCGTATCATGGCGCAGATGCAAGCCCGAAGTGTCGGCTGGTCCGGTCGGGTTGTGGCAATGGGCGCAATTGATATCGAGGTAGCTGCGGGCGCGGTCATTGAGATCGGCGGTCTCGTCAAGATAATCGGCGTCGCGCGGGGTCGCCTCGCTACCGGGCCAGGTGCCGAGATAACCGACAGCCGCCAAGTGGGCGAGCTGGTTTTGCGGGCCGCTGAGATAATCGAAATCGCGATTGAGATGGCGCGCCGCCGGTCCGATCGGCTCGATCTCCCGCGTCGTATTATTGATCGCGTGACAGCCGGCGCATTGATTGCTGGTCGGGACGGCATAGACGAAGTCTTCGCGGCGGCCGTCGGGGGCGACCAGGGTCAGGCGCTGGATATCGCCGGCGCGGGCGAGGTGGGCCTCGGTCTGTTCGCTGTTCCAGACATAGGGGATGGCGGCCCAGCCGGCCTCGCGGTGGACCAGTATGCGCGTTTCCACCAAGCGGATTTGCGCCAGGTCGAGCCCGTCGGCGCGCCAGCCCGGTGCGTGATCGAGCGAGCGCAACACCTCGTCATCGCCGCTGCCGCGCGGATAGTAAAAGGTCTTGGAAATAACCGTACCCACCGGGAAATCGAGCACCTGGTCGTCGCGGTAATTGGCGCTGACGCCTTGAGGCATCCAGATCGTGCGCTGCTTGTGAGCATAATCGCTGAATAGCGGCGTCACCAGATCATAGGGCTCGACGCGCGGACCAAGGGTGAGGCTGCGCCCGTTGGAGGCCATCATGCCCCAATCGCTGAGCAGTGGCGGATTGCCCTCGGCGATGTATCGCGGCGTCGAGCTCTCCGGTCCGCCGCAGGCGAAGAGCGCCAGCGACAGGACCGGTAACAGGATCAGGCTCAAAGCAACACGCATCGGAACAAGACGTTTCATTGGGCCGAAGCAAGCTCGATTACTGGCAGGCGCGCCAAGGTGCAGCGGTGCTGGTCGGTCACGATGGCGGGAGAAGCGTAATCATTCGGCCCGTCGGCATTGACCATCTGGGCCTCGCCATTATCGAGGCAGAGGCGCAAATTGTCCGGCAGGACGCCATCGACCAGTTTGGCCGCGTCCCAATACCCGTCCCACAACACGTCCGGCATACGGCCGAGTGGCCCGGAAACGAGCAGTTTGAGCCCTTGCAGTTCAAGCCCGTCCGGATTGTCGCCGCCACCGGTAAACCGGTTGCCATGGATGTAGATGCCTTCCGGATATGGATCGAAATCCTCCTGCACCGAATAGCTTGAATAACCCGTCGAATGCAGGCTGGAGATGATGATGTTGGCGGTACGATTGTCGGAGATGTCATTGTCGAAAATCTCGACGAGATCATTGGAATTCACGACAATGCCCGAGCCGGCCGGGATACTGGCAACGGGCGTGCCGGCATGGCCGAAATTGCCGGTATTATTGCCGAAAACATGATTGTTATAGACCCGCGTCTGATAGCCAGGCTGGGGCAGGTTGGGCATGTTGAAAACCAGAATGCCGCCCGTGTTTTCCGTTGCGACATTGTCATAGACATCGGCACCGATCGTATTCTCCACCTCAATGCCGGCGACATTTCGCTCGGCTCGATTGCGGCGGATGACGACATTGTGCGACTGGCCGACATAAATACCGGCATCGGAGGCGCCGATGGCAATCGAATCCTCGATCAACACATTGGTCGTTTGCACCGGATAAATGCCATAGGCGCCGTTTTCCGTACGCGGCCCGGCGGTCCACTCGACCCGGACGCCGCGGATGATGATGTTTTCGCCTTCATTGATTTTGAGGCCGTCGCCCGCAGTGTCCTCGATGGCGAGGTTTTCAATCGTAAAATCATTGGCCGTGACCAGCAGGCCCTCGGCACCCTGTACCTGACCCTGAAAGGTCAAAATCGTGCGGTCGGGGCCTTGGCCGCGAAGCGTGACACCATCAACCGTCAGGCTGAGCGAGCGGTCGAAGGCGAAGACACCTTCAGGGATTTCAATCACATCGCCGGCTTGGGCGTCGATCAAGCGTTCAATCAGCTGGTTTTGATAGCTGTGGTCGGCCCCGGCCAGGTCGCGTTCCTGCGGCCCGCCGCACGCGGCGAGGCTGACTGCCAGTGCCAGGACGGCTACGCGCTTGAATGTGTCGATCATGAATCATCCCCTCCCGGATAGTGCAGGCAGGATAAGCGGTGAACGCTGTTTATGTCGATGTTTTCTGTGCGGGGCCGATGAAATACTCTAGCGGCGGCCCTCATTGGCAGCGCGCTCATTGGCGGGTTCGCACGGTTCTCTGGCGCCGATATCATGGTGCGAGACCAATTCGCCGCTTTCATTGGAAACGGTCAGGGGTGCAAGCCTTTCGCCAGTCCGGGTATCGACCAGCTCGACGGGCATATCGTTGTTCCCGTAAACCCAGCAATCGCCCCATTGTTGCATGGCGATCAGGATCGGGAAGAGCGCTTCTCCGCGCTCGGTCAGGATATATTCTTGCCGATGACCGCGTACGCCGACCTCTTCGCGCGCCATGATTTTGTTTTCTACCAGCTTGTTGAGCCGGTCCGTCAGTATGTTCTTGGCGATGCCCGTACTGTCATGAAAATCGCTGAACCTGCGGGCGCCCTTCATGGCGTCCCTGACGATGAGGAGTGTCCACCAATCGCCAACCTGGTTGAGCGTCTGCGCAATCGCGCAGGGCATTTCGTCGAATCGTTTGCGTCCCATGAACAGTCCCCCAAAGACCGTAGCAACCTACACCTGGATTTTTCGTATACTTGAAATCCAATCGATCAGGATCGAAAGGATCGTGGCCCTTGGCCCGTATCGGTGGGATTGCCCATCCTCGCCACTCGGTCCGTAAGTCTGATGTGGGCGGACGATACGGGACCGATCCGTGTTTGGCGACCCTTTTTGTCCGAGGCCCAAACAGACGGGTCGGCGCTGTGCTGGGCTGGGTGTTTGCCCACTCGCCATTTCCCTGCACACTGGCCGTTGAAGCGGGGTGGGGCCGGTCGATGGACGCAGTGGCAATCGACGATCTCAGGGTCGTCTTGAACGATCAAATCCGCGCCGCGATTGCGCTGATCCTGATCGGGATGATGTTTACGGTCGCCCTGTCGCTGCGGCTGGAGGATTTCGGTGCGCTGCGCCGACAGCCGGTGCGGATCCTGGGTGGTGTTGCAGCGCAGATATTCGGTCTGCCTCTGGTGACCATGGGATTGATCCTGATCCTGTCGCCGCCAGCGAGTATCGCCCTGGGCATGATCGTCGTCGGTTGCTGCCCCGGCGGTAATGTCTCCAACATCCTGACCGATTTCGCGCGCGGCAATACCGCGTACTCCGTCTCTCTGACTGCGATTTCCAGTGTTAGCTCGGCGATTGCGACGCCGGTTTCAATCCTGGTCTGGGCGAGCCTGTATCCGCCAACCGCCGCTCTGGTGCGCACGCTCGACGTTGATGCTTTGCCCTTCCTGACCCAAACCCTGTTATTGCTGGCCCTGCCGCTGGCCGTCGGGATGCTGGTGGCCGCGAAATTTCCACGCGCCGCCGCGGCGATGCGCAAGGTCCTGTCGCCGCTCTCTTTGCTGTCGTTGGTGGCGCTGATCGCGGTCGGGCTGCAGCAGAACTGGTCTGTGCTGCTGGTCGCTGGCGCGGTCGTGGTGCCAATCGCGGTGATCCACAATGCCAGCGCCCTGGCGCTCGGTGCCGGCACAGCTAGGCTGCTGCGCCTCGATATCGCACGGCGACGGGCGCTGACCTTCGAGGTCGGGATCCAGAATAGTGGTCTGGGCTTGCTGATCCTGCTCAACCAGTTCGACGGGATTGGCGGCGCCGCCGTGATGACCGCCTTTTGGGGGATATGGCACCTTGTTTCCGGCGGAACGCTGGTAGGCTTGTTCCGGACGCTCGATTGGGTGCACAAGGGTGACAAGCAAAAAAGCACAATAATGGATGCGGAGGGATAGGCGATGTTTGATCTCAAAATCGAGGGCGGCTTGGTGTTTGACGGCACAGGCGGCGCGGCCGTGTGGACCGATATCGGGATTACGGACGGGCGTATCGTGGCGATCGGCAATGATATCGGCGCGGCCAAACGCACGATTGACGCCAAGGGTCAGATCGTCACGCCAGGCTTCATCGACGTCCACACCCATTATGATGGCCAAGCGAGCTGGGATGGCGATCTGCGGCCCTCGATCGATCATGGTGTCACCACCGCCGTGATGGGCAATTGCGGTGTCGGCTTCGCGCCGGTCCGTGAAGCCGATCACGACAAGCTGATCCGGCTGATGGAAGGCGTCGAGGACATTCCCGGCACCGCGCTGGCAGAAGGCCTGACCTGGAATTGGGAAAGCTTCCCCGATTATCTCGACGCGTTGGCCCAAGTGCCGCGCACGATCGATATCGCCGCCATGCTGCCACACGATCCGCTGCGGGTTTATGTGATGGGCGAGCGGGCGATCCATTCCGAGCCCGCCAATGATGATGACATCGCCGAGATGCGCCGCCTGACGCGCGAAGCGCTGGAAGCTGGCGCGATTGGTTTCGCCACCGGCCGCTCCGACGTCCACAAGAGCGCCGATGGCGACTGGACACCTTCATCCGAAGCCACGCGCGCCGAACTGACCGGTATCGCGAAAGCCTTCAACGGTCTCGATTACGGCGTGCTGCAGGCCGTGAGCGATTTCAATCTGGAACGCGGCGAAGCCGATTTTGACGAGGAATGGTCGATCATCGCCGATTATGCCAAAGCCTCCGGCCGGCCATTCTCCTTCTCTCTGATGCAGCGCGATTTCGCGCCCGATCAATGGCTCAAACTGATCGCCCGCACCGAGAAGCTGAAGGAAGAGGGCGTCGATGCCCGCATGCAGGTGGCACCGCGCGCCATTGGTGTCTTCCTCGGCTTCAATTGCACCTTCCACCCGTTCATGGGCTATCCCAGCTACAAGACCATCGCCGACCTGCCGCTGGCGGAACGGGTCGAGCGCATGAAGGCTCCCGCCTTCAAGGCGAAAATCCTCAGCGAGAAAAGCGAAAAACTGGCCGGGCCGGGCTCATCCGTGCCGCCGCTCGCCGATATGTTGATGGAGCATATCGACTATGTCGCCGAGAAATTCTTCCAGCTCGGCAATCCGCCGGACTATGAACAGGCCGCCGAAAATTCACTCGCCGCCAAGGCCCGCACCAAGGGCGTCACCCTGATGGAGATGATCTATGACACCCTGCTTGAGCGCGACGGTCATGAGCTGATCTATCTGCCGCTGTATAATTACACCGAGCTCAATTACGACAATGTCCTCAAGATGATGCAGCATCCCCAGGCGCTTTATGGCCTGTCCGATGGCGGCGCCCATGTCGGCACGGTTTGTGATGCCTCAATGCCGACCTATATGCTCACCCACTGGACCCGCGACCGCACCCGCGGCGACAAACTATCCCTGCCGCGCGTCGTCCGCATGCTGACCGGTGCCCAAGCCGATTATATGGGCATGTCCGATCGCGGTTATATCCGCGAAGGCCTGAAAGCCGACCTCAACATCATCGATCTCGACAATCTCCAGATGGAACCGCCCCATATGGTCCGCGATCTGCCAGCCGGCGGGCAGCGCCTGCTGCAGGGCGCAACCGGCTATACCGCGACGATTGTCGCCGGTGAGGTGGTGATCGAGAATGGCAAGCTGACAGGGGCGAAGCCGGGGACGGTTTATCGCGCCGGGCGGGTGCTGGCGGCGGCGGAGTAGGGGGAAATAGATGTTGAGGCTTTGGGCACCGTCCCGATGGCACTACATGTTAGCGGCTCTCGGTTTTGCAGTCTGGATACTGATTGCAATCGTAGCACCGATTTTTATCGCCTGTTTCGATTGGGCGGAAATTCAGCGTGCCTGGTACGCTTGGCAAGGATTCAATGTCGGAATGCTCGCCTTGGCCGCTAGTATCGTCGCGTTCGGTGCGGCTCAATTGAAAGAGGTGCGGGCCGCGGAGCGCAACTTTATTGCTGAGCTGCCCTTTCTCCCTGAACAGTTGAGCGCGCTTACTGAGTATTGTGACGGGTGCTTCGCTACGCTGGTGTCCGCTTGGAAGCGCTCAAAAAAAAATGGCAGTGCGTCGACTGCTCCCTTGGCACCAGCGCCCCCTGAATTGCCAGATAAGTACCGTGAGGTCCTGAAGGAAATTATCCGGTTTGCTCCACGAGACGTATCGCGTTACCTCGCTGTGCTATTGGCTGAGCTTCAAATTCACAATTCAAGACTTAGAAGCCTTCGGAAGAGCTTTGAGGATCAAAGCTCGATCGTCGTGCCCCTCACTGTGATGGACTACATTCGTGCACTTGGGGTGATTCAGGCCCGTATCAATCATTTGTTCCCGTACGCTCGACGAGAGACCTTGGAGATCAATGTAAGTGGAATGACGCTGCAGGATCTAGGGGCGGCGCTACGGCTTGGTGGAGTAGAGATCAGTGAAATTGACGGGCTCCAAGATTATCTACCCGCTGCAGTTGAACGTGCGAACCGTAAGTTTTTGGTGGATCCAGAAGATGTCCTTGGAAAAGCTTCTAACGCTTGATGGTTTTTTCCATATTCTCGAGTTGCAGCCAGCTGAGGCAGACCCGCCCTTAAATCCCTTGCCAAGTCCAGCCTGGCGGATCCCGGCATGGGTTTCAGGGCAAGGTGTGGCCGCTGGCCACTTCTCCACCAAACACATCATATCCCTTCCCCCGGATTTATTCCGGGGTCTGCCGGAGGGGAATCCAGCTAGGCTGCCAACGGGATGCAGGCCCCGGAATTCGCTGCGCTCCTCCGGGGGAAGATGGGTTGTATGGGTGGAGCGGGAAGCGGGCTGACGCCCGCCCGAATCGCGTTTAGCGCTTGCGCTTCTTCCTTGCCGCATAGCGCGCATCGCGCTCGGCTTTCTTCGCGGCTTCTTCGGCGATATGCCGCTCGAGCTCAAGCTTTTCTTCGGCTTCGCGCGCTGCGATCTCGGCCTGTTCGGCGGCGAGGGCGGCTTCGGCCTTGGCGGCGAGTTCGGCAGCTTTGCGGACTTTTGTTTCTTCTTTCACGCGCTCGCGCTCAAGGCGGCGCGCTTCGCGGGCCTTGGCAATGGCTTCGCGTTCTGCGCGCTTGGCAGCGAGTTCCGGGTCGTCGAGCTTCGGCGCGGTCTTGAATTTTTCCAGGAGCTTTTTCTTGGCCTCGGCAGCACTCTGTTTGCGGTCGGCGAAGGTCGGATTTGCGTAGTTTTTCAAGCTGTATTCGTCCTTGGTTCGGGTCAAAGCCGGTCTGGCGCGCCGCCATCGGCGACGATCTGCCCCTGTCTGCCCTTGCTGACGCGTCAGCACAACCCCGCCTGTGCGCCTTTGTCGCAGATTCTTGCTTTGATAAATATCAAGTCACGGGGCTATCACTTGGAGACCGAAACGGCCCGGGTTGATCGATCATGTTGCCACAATCACTGCTTCGTCCCGTTCAGACCATGGGTCGGATCCTCGCAGCGCGGCCTTGGCCGGCGGGCCCGCTGGGTCGCGGCGCCGCGCAAGCGTCGACCTTGGCGATGCAGCCGGCGGCGTTGATGCTGACGGCGTCGCTACGGCGGCTGGCTCGGCGGAGGCCCGAAGTCTTTGAGCGGCTTGGTGCGGCGCGTCAGGCGCGCATTCTGATCTGCCCGGCCGGTGCACCGATTGCGTTTCTGGTCTGCCCGGACGGGCGGCGTGGATCGGTGAAGGCGGTGAGGGCCGGGTCGTTGACGCCGTGCGAGGCGCGGATCGAGGCACCGCTCGATCTGTTATTGCGTCTGATGCAGGGCAGCGAGGATGGCGATGCCGCATTCTTCGCCTCCGATCTATGGATTGAAGGCGATACCGCCATTGTACTCAGCTTGCGCAATGCGATCGAGGAGGCGGAGATGACACTGCTCGATCTCCTGCCGCTACCGGCTTTGCCGCTTGTGCCGTCAGCGCCGTGGCGTGCCGTAATGCCGGGGAGCCAGGCATGACGCGCGGCCCACTCGAACTGGTCTGCCCGGCGGGCACGCCTTCGGCCTTGCGCGCGGCGGTCAATGCCGGCGCTGATACGGTCTATTGCGGGCTGCGCGACGAGACCAATGCCCGCAATTTCCCCGGTCTCAATTTCTCCGATCCCGAATTGGCCGAAGGCGTTGCCTATGCGCACCAGCGCGGCGCCAAGGTGATGGTCGCGATCAACACATTTGCCCAAGCCGGCAAAACGGCCATCTGGGCCCGCGCCGTTGATGCGGCAGCGGCGGCCGGTGCCGATGCCATCATTGCCGCCGACATGGCTGTGCTGGGACAGGCCGCCTCACACCATCCGGATCTACGAGTGCACCTGTCGGTCCAGGCGGCGGCGGGCACGCCGGAAGCGATCCGGTTTTACGCAAACCGCTTCGGCGTCAAACGGGTCGTGCTGCCGCGGATCCTGTCGATTCCCGAGATCAAGGCGCTGATCGGCGAGATCGATATCGAGGTCGAGGTGTTCGCCTTTGGCGGGCTATGTGTGATGACGGAGGGGCGCTGTGACCTGTCCTCCTATGTCACCGGGCGCTCGCCCAATCTCGACGGCGTTTGCTCGCCGCCTGAAGCGGTCAGCTATTCGCGCCAGGATGGCAGCCGTTCAGTCGCGCTCGGTGGACTGACGATTGACCGGCAGGTCGACGGCGCCCCGCTGGGCTATCCAACCCTGTGCAAGGGCCGCTTCATGGCGGGCGGCAAGACCGGGCATTTGTTCGAGGATCCCGTCAGTCTCAATACAATCGATGTGCTACCGCAATTGCTCGATGCCGGTGTCACGGCGCTCAAAATCGAGGGCCGCCAGCGCGGCAAGGCCTATGTCGAAGCGGTGACGCGCCAGTTCCGGCAGGCGATTGATGCGCTGGGCGGCGCGGATGGGCAGCCGGCAGCTGGGGCTGCGATGCTCAATACGCTGGCGGAAGGCCAGCGCGGCACGGTGGGAGCGTACAAGAAAACATGGCGATGAACCCGTCCCCGATCGCGCTGAGCCTCGGGCCGCTCTATTTCAATTGGCCCTCCGGTCAATTGCTCGATTTCTATGCCCGGATTGCCGATGAGACGCCGGTCGAACGGGTCTATCTGGGTGAAATCGTCTGCGGCAAGCGGGGCCCCTTGACCCAGCTCGCCGTCGCCACCGCAGCAGAACGGCTCGAGCGGGCCGGCAAGACCGTGATCTGGTCAACGCTGATCTCACCGGTCAATCGCCGCGAACGTCGCCTGACCGAGGAGCTGGTGCGCGAAGGTGAACAGGTGGAATTGAATGATTTCGGCGGGCTGGCGGGCCGCGCCGGCGCCGGGTTTACGGCCGGACCCTTCCTCAATGTCTATAATGAAGACACGGCCTTGATGCTGCAGGAAATGGGCTGCACGCGCTGGTGTCCGCCGGTAGAATTGTCCTTGCAGTCGATCTCTGACATCGCGGCGCGCTGTCCCGGGCTGGAGACTGAACTGTTTGGCTTTGGCCGTTTGCCGCTGGCGCATTCAGGCCGCTGCTATCACGCGCGTCAGCATGGCCTCAATCGCGATTCTTGCCGCTATGTCTGCGAACATGATCCCGATGGCTGCCGAGTCTCGACGCTCGATGGCACCGCCTTTCTCGCTTTCAACGGCGTTCAGACGCTGTCCGATGGCCTGCAGCTGTGCACCGAAACGCCGGAGACTTTGCGGATGGCGGGGATATCGGCCCTGCGTCTGTCGCCGCACAGCATCGGGACGGTCGAGGTCGCCAACGCCCTGCGCAAATTTCTCGACGGCGACAGCAGCGCGCGGGAGATGGTCGAGGCCGTGCGCGCCTCGACGCTGCCGCTGCCGCTTGTGAATGGCTATCTGGCCGGGAAGGCGGGGCTGGAATGGACGATGGCGTGAGCGAAACCAATCTCGCTGCGGTGCGGTTGAAGATCGACCGGGTAGATCGCCAATTGGTGCGCATGCTGGCCGCGCGCAAAGTCCTCGTCGAGACGGCGGCGCGGATCAAGCGCTTCCCGCGCTATGTCGTCGATGCGGATCGCAATGAGGCGGTGTTGGAGAATGTGAGGCGCTGCGCGCGCGAATTTGGCCTGCCGGAGGCATTTGCCGAACGGGTTTGGCGCTATCAGACCGAGTTATGGATCCGCCACCAGCTCGATCTGATGGTGCGCGAAAGTGGCGAAATACCCTATGCTGGCAACAGGCCTGCCTCGCATGAGCGCGGTGTTCGGCCGGGTTGATGCGTGGTGAAGGTTGTCAGCCCAACAGGCGTTTAGCGCACATAACTCGCGCCATTGATGTCGATACAGCTGCCCGTCGCGCTTTGGCAGGCGCCCGAGGCGAGGAAGGCGCACATGGCGGCGATTTCTTCGGGTTCAGCCATGCGGCCGATCGGTATTTCCGACTGGGCGGCGGCGATGCCGGCGGCGTTTTGCGGTGCCATGCGGGTATTGATCCAGCCGGGCGTGAGGGCATAGGCGTAGATCGCGTCGGGCCCCCATTGGCGCGCCAGCGTTTTCGTCAGCGACAGCAGCGCGGCCTTGGAGGCGCCATAGGCGATGTGGTCGCGATCTTCGCCGCGATAGCCGGCGCGGCTGGAGATATTGATGATCGAGCCGCCGCCGCGCGTCACCATGGAGGGAATGGCGGCACGGCAGATATCGGCGACGGCCATCAGATTGACCTGGAGAATGGTCGCCCAAGCCGCCTCCCAATCGGGATCTGAGGCCTCGAAGGGCGTTGCCCAATGGATGCCGGCATTATTGATGATCGTGTCGAGCTTGCCGCCCGCGAGATGTTGCGCCGCCTCGACCAGATCGCGGCCAGCTCCCGGCATGGACAGATCCGCCTCGACAGCCCCCAGCGCGCGCGGTCCGATCTCGCGTACGGCCAGATCGGCATCGGCCATATTGGCATTGCCATGCAGCACGACTTCCGCGCCCTGCTCGGCAAACAGTTTCGCCGCCGCCAGGCCAACGCCATGGCTGGAACCGGTGATCAAGGCGCGCTTGCCGGAAAGGGGAAGGGACATGGGGCGTTCCTGTAGAGCTTGAAGTTAGCGCTGTGTTAGGCGAATTCGGAAACGCCGCCAAGCTGGGAGCACCAGACCCGTCGCGTTGTGCTCGTCGTCTTCACCAGCTCCGACCGCTCCGCGCCCACCTCTTCCATCAAGGAAGAGGTGGGCGCTTGATCTGACCGGCCTCGATTATCTCCTTCCTCTTCCCTGATGGAAGAGGTGGTCCGGACAAAGTCCGGGACGGAGCTTGTGATGATCGTAAAGTGCTGCCGTTGGCGTCGATGCTAGCTCATCTGCTTCTTTGACACCGTCTCGTAGAATTTCCCGTAGGGCGGGGCGAGCAGGCGGGAGGGGTGCCATTTGCCGGTCGCAAAGACCGCACGTTCATGGGTGAATGTGAGGAAACCGGCCTCGCCATGATAGCTGCCCTGACCCGACGCTCCGATACCGCCAAAGGGCAGGTCGGGCACGGAGAGGTGGAGCAGATTGGTATTGATGCCAACACCGCCGGACTGGCTCTGATCGAGGATGCGCGATGCCATCTCCTTGTCGGTGGAATAGACATACAGCGCCAGCGGATGCTCGCGGTCAGCGACATAATTCGTCGCGGCGTCGATCTCGCTATAGCCGATCACTGGCAATAGCGGGCCGAAGATTTCCTCGGTCATCAGCTTTGAATCGGCGGGCGGGTTGAGCACCACCGTTGGCGGGATTTTGCGTGCCGCTTGGGCGGCTTGGGCATCATGCTTGGCCTGCAGGATTTCGGCCCCGCCAGCGCGAGCTTCTTCGATCATGCCGGTCAGGCGCTCGTAATGGCGATCCGAGACGATGGCGGTATAGGCATCATCGCTGGAGGATTCGGGGAATTGATGCTCGGCGATCTTGATGATCGCTTCGCCCAGGGCGCGCTCCTCGCCATTGGGCACCATCACGTAATCGGGCGCAACGCAGGTCTGGCCGGCATTGAAGAATTTACCCCAACCGATTGATTTGGCGGCGCTCAATTGTGGATAGCCCGGCGTGACGATGGCGGGCGATTTACCGCCGAGTTCCAGCGTGACGGGCACCAGATTCTCTGCCGCCGCCATGGCGACGAGCCGGCCGACCTGGGTCGAGCCGGTATAAAAGAGATGGTCGAATTTCAGCTTGGAAAAGGCCTCGCCAACCGCCGGCCCGCCGCTGATGACGCAGACATGGTCCTCCTCAAACGCTTCGCCGATCAGACGCTTCATCAGATCCGCTGTCGCCGGCGTGAGTTCAGACGGTTTGATCATCGCACGGCAGCCGGCACCCAGTGCTGCCACCAGCGGTGCCATGGCCAGCTGGAAGGGGTAATTCCATGGCGAGACAATGCCGACCACGCCCTTGGGTTCGCGGCGGATCGTTGACTTGCCGGGCATCAGAGTCATCGGCGTCGAGACGGTGCGCGATTTGGCCCATCTGCTTAGGTGTTTGGCGGTGTGATCGGCATCCTGGATCACGAAGGCGATCTCGCCGATGACGCTTTCCTGCTTGGCGCGATTGCCAAAATCACGGCTGATCGCGTCGCAGATCGCATCACTATTATTCCGGCACAGAGCGGCAATGCGGGCGAGGTCGCGCTTGCGCAAATCGAGCGGCCGGTGACGTTCATGACGAAACGCGTCCCGCTGGGTGGCGAGCAGGGATTTCATGCGTTCGATCTGCTTGGCTTCGGCTTCGCTCATGGCGGCCTCCTGATTTAGTCTGGGCTCGACGGGCTGGTCTCAATGAGCTCGAGCTCAGGCCGTGTTATTATCTTCGGCGATCATCGCGCTGGCACGCGTCGCGATCATGATCGTCGGCGCATTGGTATTGCCGCCGATCAGGCGTGGCATCACCGAGGCATCGACGACACGCAGCCCCGCGACACCCTTGACGCGGCAGCGGCTGTCCGTGACGGCCATCTCGCCCGACCCCATCGCGCAAGTCGAGGTCGGATGATACAGCGTTTCGGCGCGTTTCCGAACATCATCCTTGAGACCGTTCAGCGTCGTCACCTCGGCGCCGGGCCAGCGCTCGGCCTTGCGATCATAATCGAAGGCCGGCGAGGCGAGAATATCGCGCACCTTGCCGAGGCCATCCGCGAGCACTTCGAGATCGAACTCGTCCTCGAGATAATTCGGCTGGATCGCCGGATGCTCATAGGGATCGGTTGATTTGAGCGTGATTTCACCGCGGCTCTTGGGGTAGAGCTGACAGACATGCAGGGTGACACCATGCCCCCAAGCCTTTTCCAGCCCGTGCGGATTGGAAATGGCGGGGATGAAGACCAACTGCATATCGGGCAGATCGCCAGCAAACGCCGATTTGATAAAGGCGCCGCCCTGGACGGGATTGACGGTGAAGGGTCCGTCCCCCGCCAGAGCCCAGCGCGCCACCATATAGAGGTGGTTGGGCATGGAGCGCAGCGAATTGCCGATCGAAGTCGAGGACTTGGTCCAGAGCTGGGCCGTGATGTCGAGATGGTCCTGCAAATTCTTGCCGACACCGGGCACGTCGGATTCAACAGCGATGCCCAGGGCGCGCAATTCATCGGCCGGCCCGACGCCCGAGAGCAGCAGGGTTTGCGGCGAATTGATCGCCCCGCCCGACAGGATGATTTCCTTGCGCGCTGTGAGCGTGGTCGTGACACCGTCAATATCGACCTCGACGCCGGTAGCGCGGCCGCCCTCAATGATTACCCGGCGCACCATCGCCTTGGTCGTCACCGAGCAGTTTTCCCGCTCCAGGGCAGGGCGCAGGAAGGCATCGGCGGCAGAGCAGCGCTTCTTGCCCTTCTGGGTCACCTGGTAGGGACCGAAGCCTTCCTGGGTTGGACCATTGAAGTCGGGATTGCGTTTGTATTGCAGCTCATCTCCGGCCTTGAAGAAGGCCTCGGTCAGGGGATTGAGCGGCGCTATATCCTGGACCCAGAGCGGACCATCGGTGCCGTGCAACTCGCTCGGCCCACGCGTCTGGTGCTCGACTTCCTTGAAGGCGGGCAGGGCATTGGCCCAGTTCCAGCCCTTCGCGCCATAAGCACTTTCCCACTCGTCGTAATTTTCGTGGGCGCCGCGCATATAGTGCATCGCATTGATCGAGGAGGAGCCGCCTAGCGTCTTGCCGCGTGGCCAGAGCAGTTTGCGGTCATGCAGGTGTTTCTGCTCTTCGGTCCAATAGCCCCAGTTGAAATCCTCGCCGGTGACGGCGAATTGCAACAGCATCGGCGTGCGGATAATCGGGCTATCGTCAGAGCCGCCCGCCTCAAGCAGACAGACCGAGACGGTTGGATCGCGCGACAGGCGTTCAGCAACGGTGCAGCCGGCCGAACCGGCACCGCAGATGATGTAATCATAAGCCGTTTCACTCATCACCAGTCTCCGTGACCGGGATTTCGCCGGTTTCAGGGCCGGTGGCCGGTTCACCTTCACCGGGCAAATCCGGCACGGCGATGGGGTCACCATAATGCGCCGCGAGGGCGCGCATGGCAGAAATCGATTCTGCGGTACGGGGCCCCCAAGTCGTATCGGCCGCTGTGCGGGCGATCACGATATGGCGACGCTCATCGACCCAGACATATTGGCCGTAAACGCCGGCCATGAAGTATTCGCCGTCATGGTTTTCTGGCACCCAGAAATGCAGGCCATAGCCGCGATGCGGATAGACAGAGGCTGGCCCGGCTTCCTGGAAGGGCGCATTCGGGCGCGTCGCCATCGTCACCCAACCTTCGGGCAACAGGCGCTGGCCATCCCACACGCCGTCCTGCAGGTAGAACTGGCCCATGCGGGCATAGTCTTCCAGGCGGGCATTGAGGCAGCAATAGCCGATCGCCATGCCGTTATCGCCCTGGATGTTCTGGTTCCATGAGGCATTGCCTACCATGCCCAACGGACGCCAAATCTTCGTCTCGACGACCTGGGCCAGAGGTGCATTGTAAATGCCGCGGATGACCGCCGAGAGGACCTGGGTGTTGGCGCTGACATATTGCAGATCCTGTCCGGCAGGACGGTCGCGCTCAATCTCGCCAACCAGGGTATCGATATTTTGGCCATAGATATTGGCGCCAAGGAAGAGGCGACGAATATCCGAATCCGGCGCGTTGTAATCCTCGTTGAAGTGCACTCCGGCGGACATCATCAGCAGATGCCGCAGCGTCGTCTGACCGTAATCCGTGCCGGCATATTGTGGCGCAAACATTTCGGCGGTCTGGTCGAGGCTGGCGATATGCCCGTCTTCCATCGCCATCGCGATCAGTGTGGCGACAAAACTCTTGCCGACTGACCAGCTCGTATGCCGGGTTTCCGGTGTCGAGCCGAGCAGATATTGCTCGTGCACGACGACACCATTGTGCAGCACGATCAGCCCGGTGGAATCGGAGGCGGCCTGCCAGTCATCAACGCTGTCCTGGCGGCCATCAAATTCGAATGTGACAGGGTCATTGCGCACATCGCGTGGCAGGGGAATCGGAGAATCCCCAGCGAAAATCGTCCTGTAGGGGAAAATATCGTCCATATCGCGAAATGTGGCGGCGAGCCGGTCTGGCTGGGTGGCGGCCTGGATCTCGGCCGGAGAATATTCGGACCAAGGGCGGTAATACCAACCGGCTGCGACCATGATGAGGGTGGCGATAATCGCGCCCAAGCCTATGAAAAATCTTCTCATTTCTCTCCCCAGAGTCTCAAGACTGAACGCTGTTCACTGCGCAGCCTAGCAGAGTCCGGGCAGGAAGAAAGAGGCTCGCGGACGCCGCACCGGAAATTGGTAAGTGCGGTATGCTTGCATCAGGTTAGAAGTTTTTTTTCGCAAAGGGAAAAACGGGCTGACAGCGCGCACGGTCGATGCTCAAATGCCAAACAGATACGCGGATCGGTTGGTTAAAAAAAACCGCGTCACCTAGGGGAGAAGAAATTCACATGAAAATGTTCTCAAAAGCGGCTGCCTTGGGCACGACCGCAATTCTCAGCGGGTTGATCGCCGCCTCGGGCGCCTTTGCCCAGGTCGAAACGATCACCATTACGGCGCAAAAGCGCGAACAAACCCTGCAGGACACACCGGTTTCGGTGGCCGTCGTTACGGGCGCCCAAATCGAGCAATCCCAGATCCGCGACGCCGCCGATCTGCAAATGCTGGTCCCTTCGCTGCGGGTTTCCGAATTCGCGACCTCGACGAACACCGAGTTCAATCTGCGCGGCATCGGGACTTCGAGCTTCAACCCTGGCCTTGAGCCTTCGGTCGGCATCTTTATCGATGGCGTCTATCGTCCGCGCTCCGGCTCAGCGATCAACGATTTCCTGACGGTGGAGCGCGTTGAGGTCATTCGCGGTCCGCAATCGACCCTGTTCGGGCGCAATACGCCGGCGGGTGTTGTCAGCATCATCACGCAGAAGCCGGAATATGATTTCGGCTATAGCGCCGAAGCGACGATCGGCAATTTCGGTACCCGCATTCTTCGTGGTACCGTCACTGGCCCGATCTCCGACACGATGGCCTTCCGCTTCGACGCCACGACCCACACGAATGACGGTTACATCACGGCCGTCGATGGCCGCGACATCAATAATCGTGATCGCCAGAGCTATCGTGGTCAGCTGTTGTGGAATCCCGGCGATAATACCGAAGTTCGGATTATCGGTGATTACAGCACGATCGACGAGAACTGCTGCGCCGCACCGTTCGCCTATTATGATCCGGTTGATCTCGGCGCGATTGTCGGCTTGGGCGGAACAGCGGTTCCGGCTAATCCGAATGGTGGCCGTATCGCCATCGATGGTGATCTGAACACGGTTCTGGATACGTCGGGTTTCTCGGCCCAGGTCGATCATGATTTCGAGAACTTCACCTTCACCAGCATCACCGCTTGGCGCAATTACGACGAAGACCAGAATTTTGACGCCGATTTCTCGGATCTCGACCTGGTGAGCATCCGTCATATCCAGAACCAGTATGACAGCTTCACCCAGGAATTCCGTCTGACCTCGACCGGCGATAATGATATCGACTGGATGTTGGGCGGGTTCTATTACGACAACAAGCTGCACTTCCAGAATTCGACGCCCTATGGCGCCGATGCGCGGAACTTCTTCAACGCAGCGTCCGCTTCGAGTGTCGCACCGCTTGTGGCCAGCCTTGGCTTGCCCACCGGGACCGGCGGTATCTCACTGCTGGAATTCTTCCTCAACATGAACCAGGCGGCCGGGGTCGGCAATTTCGTACCGCTGGCTTCGGGCAGCGCTGCCCTGCCAACGACTCCAACCGAAGGCTTCATTTCCACCAGCCATGGCCTGATTTCGGAAGACTATCAGTATGACACCGAGGCCTGGTCCTTCTTCGGCCAGCTTGACTTCCACCTCACCGATGACTTCACCGTCACGGTTGGTGGTCGTTATTCCAATGAAGACAAGACGATGGTCACCCAGATCAATCAGCCTGATCCGATCTCGGCCTTCAGCTTTACCGATCTGGCGCAGGATCTGCGTCTGGTCGCACCGGGCTTCTGTGACCCGGGTCTCTTCCCTGTCGTCGGTGGCGATGCCTGTGCTTATCTGGTGCCGGTTGTCCTGCTCGGCCAAGGCCTGACCCAATACCCGGGCGGGGCTCCGATCAATCCGAGCGCACCGCTGCCGGCCTATCTGGCGGGCACGGCGTTTAACCCACTGCTCGGCTTTACCGCCTTCCAGAACTGGGCTCCGGTCAATGCGGCTGATTTCCCGACGTCACGGAATGACACCAATTTCTCGGGCAATATCATCCTGTCCTATGATGTGTCGGACACGCTGAACGTCTATACGAGCTATGCCACGGGCTTCAAGCCAGGCGGGTTCAACGTCTCGACCAATGCGGCCTTCACCGGTGTGTTCGAGTTTGAGGAAGAGACTTCCAGCTCGTTCGAGATTGGCATGAAGGGTTCACTGGCGGATAACCACTTCGTTTATGCGGTGGCTCTGTTCGATCAGGAAATTCAGGGCTTCCAGACCAATAACTTCGTTGGCAATGGCTTCGCACTTGAGAATGCCGGTTCCATCCAGGTTTCCGGTCTCGAATTCGAAGGTACTTGGGCTCCGACGGCCGGTCTGGTCTTCACCGGTGGCTTCACCTACCTGTTCCAGAGCAAGTATGGTGACTACCAATATGCCCCTTGCCCGGACACCTTTAATGGTGTCGGCGTCTGGGATGCCGGCGATCCGAACTTCGCGCTGTGCGAGATCGGTGCCGAGCGGACCAATACAGGCGGCGTAACAGCCCTGTTCAACGACCTCTCCGGTCGTGATCGCGGTAATTCCGAGTTCGTCGGTTCGATCACCGGTACCTATACCTGGGCCGTCGGTGACAGCATGGAAGCCTTCGTTCGCGGTGAAGCCACCAATATCTCTGACTTCGGCCTCACCACCTCGCAGGACCCACGCTCCTTCACCAACCAGTCCGCCTTCACCCTCGTCAATGCCAGCTTTGGTCTTGGCGCCGAGGATGGCCGCTGGGGTCTCCAGTTCTGGGGCCGCAATATTTTCGAACAGGACTACGTCAAGGGCGCCTTCCCATCGGTCGGTTACCTCGGAACCAGCGTCAATGCTTATCCGGGCGATCCACAGACCTATGGTGTGACCCTGCGCATCCGCGGGTAAACAGCGTTCAATTTTCGCTTTGAATGGGGGCGAAGGCTGTATAGCCTTCGCCCTTATTCTTTGTGGGAGTGCGCGATGATGCTCGCCTTGTTACTCTTGGGATCACTGGCCGGCGTCGCCGCGATGGTGGCGCTCAATCACTGGCTTGGCTTGAGCGAGCCGGCCCGCCTGCGCGATATCGACGAAGCGGTTGAACGCCTCGATGTCGATGCCGTCGGGTTTGAAGCCGGCGAATCGGTGCTGGCCGAAGACGGCAGTGCCGCCCTGGTCGAATCAGCCGATGGCGCGACGATCGGGCTCTTGGCCGCGCGCGGGGACCAGTTCGTCATCCGCTTTTTGACACCCGGCCAAGTGCGCGCGGCGCGGATCGGGGAGGGTGGATCGTTGACGATCCGCTTGGCCGATTTCACCTTCGCGCCGGTCAGCTTTCCCTTTGGCGACTCGCCGCACATCCGGCACTGGGCCGACAAACTCAACGCATTGCAGGGCTGAACCATGGAAAACGTGCCAGACTTCGTCCGTGAGCTTGATCCGATCATTTATGCCATCCCGATCTTCGTCATCGCGGTGTTTGCCGAAATGATCTATGCGCGCAATACGGGCGCCGCCCGCTTCGATGCGCGCGACACCGCCTCCTCCCTGTTGATGGGGCTGGGCAATACGGTGTCAGGCCTGGTGTTTGCCGGTCTGCTGACGGCCTGGTTCATGTTCGTCTATGACCACCGCTTCTTCACCATCGGCTTTGCCTGGTGGATCTGGGTCTTGGCATTCGTGCTGGATGATTTCGTGTATTACTGGTCGCACCGGCTGGCGCATACGGTACGCTGGTTCTGGGCCGATCATGTCGTGCACCATTCCTCGCAGCATTATAATCTGACCACAGCGCTGCGGCAGCCCTGGCTCAGTCCGTTGACGCTCAAATTTCTCTGGATCGGCTCGGCGATGGTCCTGCTGGGCTTCCACCCGCTGATGGTCGGCTTTCTCGGTGCGATAAATCTGATCTACCAGTTCTGGATCCATACCGAGGTGATCAAGCGTTGCCCGCCCTGGTTCGAGGCGGTGATGAACACGCCCTCGCACCATCGCGTCCACCACGCCACCAACCCGCTCTATCTCGACCGCAATTATGCCGGCGTTTTTATCGTCTGGGACAAGCTGTTCGGGACGTTTCAGCCGGAGCTGGAGGCCGAACCCTGCCGCTATGGCATCGTCAAAAATCTCGGCACCAACAACCCGATCAAGATCAGCATGCATGAATGGTTCGCCATCGTCGCTGATATGCGCGGCGCCGCGTCCTTGCGCGAAGCGATGATGTATCTGCTGGCGCCGCCAGGCTGGTCGCCGGATGGTTCACGCGCCACTTCGAAGCAATTGCTGGCGCGCTGGCAGGCCCGTAACGGCACGCCGCGCAGTGAGGCTGACGATGACAGCTCGACACGGGCGGCACCGAGTGCTGCCGAGTGAGGGCACCAGGCAATGAGCGGGCCGGATAGCCTCTTGCTTTCCGGGAAATTTTGACCCACGTTACGGAAGTGAACGTCGTTCACTTCTGCATTTCTGGCCACACCTGGGGAGGTTCTACGCCATGGGAACGCTGCGCGATCTCTATCCGATTCCGAATATCGACAAGTCGTGGTCCGTGCCACAGGATTTCGACACCCTGTTCGACTGGGATTATGATGAGGGGCGCACGACGCTCATGCATCTCTACCAGAAGGGCAAAGATATGCAGTGGGATGCGGTGAGCCGCATCGACTGGACGCAAGAACTCGATTTCGAAAATCCGATGCAGATGCCCGAAGAGGCGAATGCGATTTTCGGGTCCCCGATGTGGGACAAGATGAACAAGTCGGAGAAGCGCGAATTTCGCCGCCACTCGCAGGCTTGGAACATCTCGCAATTCATGCAGGGCGAGCAGGCGGCGCTGATCTGTGCCGCCAAGATTGTGCAGCAGGTTCCCAGCCTCGACGCTAAATTCTATGCCTCCACCCAGGTGATGGACGAAGCGCGCCATGTTGAGGCCTACAAGAATCTCCTGACCAAATTCGGCGTCGCCTATCCGATGACGGCACCGCTGCAGCAATTGGTCGACCAGGCCCTGCGCGACAGCCGTTGGGATATGACCTATCTGGCAATGCAGGTCGTCATTGAAGGCCTGGCGCTGGCCGCCTTCGGCACGATCCGCGATGTGGCCCAGAACCCGCTGGCCCGCATGGTCAATGCCTATGTGATGGAAGACGAGGCGCGCCATGTCGCCTTTGGTCGCCTGTCGCTGCGCGATTATTATCCGACCCTCAGCGATGCCGAGCGCGATGAGCGCGAGGAGTTCCTCGTTGAGGCCTGCTACCTGATGCGCGACCGCTTCCAGGCGCGCGAAGTGTTCGAAGTGATGGGCCTGCCGGTCGATGAGTGCGTCAAATGGGTCGAGAATTCAGCGACCATGCAGCTGTTCCGCACCTTCCTGTTTCAACGCATCGTGCCGATCGTCAAGGATATCGGCCTGTGGGGCCCGCGCATCCAGAAAGCCTATGTCGATATGGGCGTGATGCACTTCTCGGAGCTCAATCTCGACGAGCTCTCAGCCCAGGACGAGAAGATTGCCGCCGAATTCGACGAGCAGAATGAGGATGTCCGCACCGCCTATGTCAAATCTGTCGCCGGGCATGCCGAATAAGATCTGAAAGCACCGCTGGCCCGGCCCTCGGGCCGCTGCCAGCGGCGGTCAGACAATCTCCATTTCCGCGCGTAAATGCCTAGAGCGTGCCGACACCTATCAGCACCGGCATGCTCTCGCCTTCAGCGTCAATCGTGAACGCTGGACCGACCCGGATATCATGGAGCTTTGCTTGGTTGAGCGCTGCGCTGATTTGGTTCTCTGAGAGTCCAAAACCGTCGCCGCCCGACGCCTGCCAGTCCCATTGCACAAAATGCCCGCCGCGTCTGAGCAAACGAGCCAGCGCTGGGACCGCGTGCTCGTAATCGGGCAAAAAACTGCAAACGGATGACGCGTAAATCAGGTCGAAGTTTGAAAACCAATCACCGTCAATCCGGAAATCCTTATCCAGAATGTCGCCATGGACGGCGGTCACATTGCCGAGATTCTTGCCGTTCAGAACCGCAATCATTTTTTGCGAGGTATCAACGGCAATCAATTCATGCACGTGCGGCGCAATCTTTTCGGCGAGCAGCCCCGTGCCGCACCCGAAGTCGAGAACCCGTTTTGATTTCCAGCTGGCGCCAGACATATCGAACCGGGCATCCAACGACACAAACGCTTGGTTTGCATAGTGTTTGACGGCTGGGTTGTCGTCCCAGCCCTCTGCATATTCGTTCCAGCTATCAGTCATTTTGCAGACGCTTTCCTGGTGTGACGCCGCTCTGGCGGTTCAACGTCCCATCTCATTCGATGAAAATCATAGGTTCGCTGAATCAGGTTCAATCGCAATCGCGCGTCGGATTATCGCGTGTGAGCGCGCAAATCATCAGCCCGCCATTCGTCTCGCCATAGGTCGTGACCAGACGTTCGCGCAGGGTTGCCCATTTGTCGGCGCTGTCCTCGATGGCGGCTTCGACGCTGCGGCGGAAATTATCGCCCACCGTGCCGCGGCGCAGATTGCCAACACCGATGACCGGGTCGATCGGGCCGGTATCCTTGGCGAGATTGAAGTGGCGCAGTCTGTGCTGGCCCTGATCGCCGTAGAAACAGCCTTCCTCCTCATTGACGAAGGATTCCATGTCGAAGCAGCCGGAGATCAGACCGGCCGGGAAGGCCGGGTTGGCGGTGCGCAAATCGAGCCAGGGCGCGCGGCCGGTCTGGCCCAGCCCCGGAGGGTTTTCAATCCCGACCGGCTGGTTCGGATCGGCCTCGTCGACCCAATTGGAATGCGAGTAGAAGTCCTGACCGGCATGCAGGATCAGGCCGAGATGAGCGAGGACATTGCACTTGGCGCGGCCATGTTGGCTGCCGGCATAGACGCAATCGATATAGCTCGGGATTTGGCTGCCACGGATATCGCCATCCTCGTCGAGCAGGTCGGCAGCGTCGAGCACGGCGTGATCCAGATTGGACATCATTTGCGTCCGGCATTCGGTCAGGGAGGCCTGCGCCTCGGCAGCGCTGCGCGGATAGCCCGGCACGTCGAGATAATCGCCAGCGCTGCAATGGGCATAGGAGGTCAGCATGCCGCGCCCACGGTCCGGTGCGCCGACTGCGCCGAATGAACCTTCGGCTCCAGCCAGACTGTCGAGCGTGTCGGCTTCGAAACAGGCATCGCCGGTGCGGCCATTCTCGCAGGCCAGGGCGTGGCGGGTGATGCGCGCATGCTCGGCATCCTGGCCCATGCCGCGAACGGTGCCATAGGCTTGGCTGGCGATCGGTGCCAAGCTGGCGATGACTAGCGTTGTGGCGGCCAGAAATGCGGCGCGCCGCCGGGTTTGAGCGTGTTTCATGGGGTGTCCTTGCTTCGCGTAGCCGCAGCGTCACCCGGCAGCCGGTAGGGTAATATCCTCTAGGTATCCGCCGGGAAAGTCACGAGAAACCATGAATTTTCTGGGCGGCGTGCCGCGCAGCTTAGTCTTCGCCAAACGAGTAGGGCGATGCGCGCAACTGGTGCAGGTCCATGTGGAGCTTGCGATTGAGCGGGGGGAAGGCGCGTTGGGCACAGTCTTCGCGTTCGCACAGGCGGCAGGCAATCCCGACCGGCTGCACGCGGCCGCCCTCCAGCCCGTCGGCATGAACAATCTTGTCGGCATGGGCCCAATCGCAACCCAGCGCGATGGCGTGGATCACCGGACGTTGTCCGATCGGGGCAGCACTGACCTGACCACGCGCGATGGACAGATTGCGGGTTCCGTCGGGCAATTCGAAAGCCTGAACGAGCAGGCGTTCGGGCTGGCCGAGCGCGTCATAGAGATTCCATTTCGGACAGCCGCCGCCGGAGCGCGCAAACGGCATGATGCCGCCGCCGAAGCGTTTGGAGACATTACCCGCTTGGTCGACCCGGATCATGAAGAAGGGCAGGCCGCGTGCGCCCGGACGCTGCAGCGTGGTGAGACGGTGGCAGACCTGTTCGAAACTGACCTCGAAGCGGCGTTGCAGCCGGTCGACATCATAGCGCGTCGCCTCGGCCGTTTTCAGCATGTCGCCATAGGGCATGTGCACCGCGCCGGCGAAATAATTGGCCAGACCGATGCGGTAAAGCTTGCGCGCTTCGTCGGAGGGCAAATTGGCGCTCGCGCTCAGGGCATCGAGCGTCTCCCCCAACTCGAGCGAGGCGAGCACAACCGCCATGTTGAAGGAGCGTGAGCCCGGTGCCAGCGCTTCGGACAAGAGCAGGCGGCGACCATGAAAGTCGAGCCGGCGGCGGGCGCCGGCCATGATCGTCTCATCGAGGACGCGGACGGCAAAGCCGTGCCGTTCCAGCAAATGGCGGGAGAGGGCGGCCTCGCATAGGCGCGGGCGAATGCCGGCCTGCTCGATCAGCGCCTCGGCGGCATCTTCCAGTTCGGGAAAATGGTTCTGGCGCGCATCGAGCGCATCGCGCACGCTTTCCAGCACCGCGCCCGGTCCACCATGGGCGGCACCGGGGCCGGACATGCGGCTGGCGAGATCGGCGGTCGCGGCATTGGTCTCGCGATAGGACTGGTAGAGCCGGGCAAAGGCTTCGGCGACGCGCGGATGTGCTTCGCTCAACTCGTTGAGCTCGATCCGGTCGAGTTCCATCCCGGCCAGTAGCGGGTCGGCCGCAGCCTCGCGCAGATCGGACAGTAATTGCTTGTCGGACTCTTGGGCGAAAGCGCGGACATCGACATCGAAGGCATCGGCGAGTGAGAGCAGAACCCGTGCCGTGACTGGGCGCTGATTGCGCTCCAGCAGATTGAGATAGCTCGGCGAGAGGCCGAGCGCCGTTGCCGTTTCGGCCTGGGTCAGGCCGCGCTCGCGCCGTAAACGACGCAAACGCGCGCCGGCGAAGATCTTTTCGAGGGGTTGGGCTTCGCTCATGTTTTGTACCGAAATTTACAAGATGACATCATTACAGTGTAATTTGTATACACCGTGTCCGCTTTCTATGGAAGGCTTTGTGGACAGGCGCTATTCCGTTTGACACCGTAGGGGCAATTCAACTCCCACAGTTACGGTGAAAAAAAATGACAAGCTTTAAAGATCTGGTTCCCGGTGCCGCTGCCGACCGTTTTGACGGTATTGAGCGCGGCTATGGCGTCGATGATGTCCTCAAACTGCGCGGCTCGGTCCAGATCCGCAACACGCTGGCTGAACGCGGTGCGGAAAAGCTCTGGGACCTGCTCAAGACTGAGCCCTATATCAATGCGCTCGGCGCGATGTCGGGCAATCAGGCGATGCAACAGGTGCGCGCCGGTTTGAAGGCGATCTATCTGTCGGGCTGGCAAGTTGCCGCCGACGCCAATGTCGCTGGCGCCATGTATCCCGACCAGTCGCTCTATCCGGCCAATTCGGGTCCCGAGCTGGCGCGCAAGATCAATCGTACCCTGCAGCGCGCCGACCAGGTCGAGTTTTCCGAAGGCAATGTGACGCGCGACTGGTTTGCCCCGATCGTTGCCGATGCCGAAGCCGGCTTTGGCGGACCGCTCAACTGCTTCGAGATCATGAAAGCCTATATCGAGGCGGGCGCTGCCGGCGTTCACTTCGAAGACCAGCTCGCTTCGGAAAAGAAATGCGGCCATCTGGGCGGCAAGGTTTTGATCCCGACCCAGGCACATGAGCGCAATCTGATCGCCGCGCGTCTCGCCGCTGATGTCATGGGCGTCTCGACCATCACCGTCGCCCGCACCGACGCGGAAAGCGCCAAGCTTTTGACCTCAGACATTGACGAGCGCGACCATCCCTTCATCGATTTTGAGGCCGGGCGCACGCCAGAGGGCTTCTTCCGCATCAAGGACGGTGTCGGCGTCGATCATTGCATCGCGCGCTCGATCGAATACGGCAAATATGCCGACCTGTTGTGGTGGGAAACATCCAAGCCGAATCTCGACGAGGCGCGCCGCTTCGCCGAAGCCGTGCACAAGGTCTATCCCGGCAAGATGATGGCCTATAACTGCTCGCCAAGCTTCAACTGGGAAGCCAATCTGGACCAGGCCACGATCGCTAAATATCAGCGTGAGCTGGGCGCGATGGGCTATAAATACCAGTTCGTGACCCTGGCCGGCTTCCACAGCCTGAACCACTCAATGTTCGAGCTGGCGCGTGGCTACAAGGATCGCGGCATGGCGGCCTATTCCGAGCTTCAGCAGGCTGAATTTGCCTCCGAAGCCGATGGCTACACGGCGACGCGTCACCAGCGCGAAGTCGGCACCGGTTATTTCGACAAGGTCTCGCTGGCGCTGACCGGCGGTACCTCCTCGACGACCGCGATGGGCGAGTCGACCGAGTCGTCGCAGTTCGAAGCCGCCGAATAAGCATTCGGGCTTTCGGGTCCGAAGCGGGGTGCGCGCCCCAAACGTGCGCCCCGCATCCCTTTTGCCGACAGGAGACAGCCATGACACAGATTACACCGAGCGGCGTTGAGATCCTGGGCCATCTCGAGCCGGGCTATGGCGAAATTCTCAGCCATGATGCGCTCGTTTTCCTGGCCGGCCTGCATCGCCGGTTCGAGAAGCGTCGCCAATCGCTGCTGCGCCATCGCACCGAGCGCCAGGCCGAGTTGAATGCCGGCGCCCTGCTGATGTTCCCCCACGAGACCGCCGATATTCGCGCCAGCGAGTGGAAAGTCCGCGCGGCCCCCGCCGATCTGCTTGATCGCCGCGTTGAGATCACCGGTCCGGTGGATCGTAAAATGGTCGTCAATGCGCTCAATTCCGGCGCCAAATGCTTCATGGCCGATTTCGAAGACGCGACCGCGCCGAGCTGGTCCAATCTCCTTGAGGGCCAGATCAATCTGCGCGATGCCGTGCGACGCGAGATCGATTATGTCGACGAGAAAAACGGCAAACGTTACGCCATCAATCAAGACGCTGCGGTGCTGATTGTGCGCCCGCGCGGTTTGCATCTCGAAGAGCGCAATCTCCGGATCAACGGTCAGGCCATCTCCGGAGCGCTATTCGATTTCGGCCTCTATCTGTTCAATAACCACGCCGCTTTGAAAGAGCGTGGGACGGGGCCGTATTTCTACCTGCCCAAGATCGAGTCCCGTTTCGAGGCGCGCCTGTGGAGCCTGGTCTTCCAGCATGCCGAGGACGAGCTCGGTCTTGAGCGGGGCACGATCCGCGCCACGGTCCTGATCGAAACCCTGCCGGCCAGTTTCGAGCTCGACGAGATCCTGTACGAGCTGCGCGGCAATATTGTCGCCCTCAATTGCGGTCGCTGGGATTATATCTTCAGCTATATCAAACGTCTGCAGGCACGGCCGGAACATGTTCTGCCCGACCGCTCGGCGGTGACGATGAAGACCGGCTTCATGAGCGCCTATTCCAAACGCGTCGTTGCGGTGTGCCATCGCCGTGGTGCGCATGCGATGGGCGGCATGTCGGCCTTCATCCCGGTCAAGGGCGATGAAGCGGCCAATGATGCCGCGCTCGAGCAAGTGCGCCAGGACAAGCTGCGCGAGGTCAAGAACGGCCATGACGGCACATGGGTGGCGCATCCCGATCTCGTCCCCGTCGCCAAGGCGGTGTTCGACCAACACATGCCGCAGGCCAACCAGATCGATTTCGTCGATGAGTTTGCGATGCCGGTCACGACCCGGGATCTGCTGACCGCGCCGCAAGGCGAGATCACTGACGCCGGCGTCGCCGACAATATCGATGTCGCGATCCGCTATGTCGCCTCTTGGTTGGGCGGGCGCGGTGCAGTGCCGATCCGCAATCTGATGGAGGATGCGGCGACCGCCGAAATCGCCCGGGCCCAGCTCTGGCAGTGGCGCCGTTTCAACAAGTCCACCGCCGAGGGCACCGCCCTGACAGCGGCCACGCTCGAGGGCCAGATCGAAGCGACCTGCAAGGTGTTGCAAAACGAGGTTGCCGGCCAGACCGAGCTGCAGAACCAGATCCGTCAGGCGACGACCATCCTCCACGATCTCGTCCTATCGGAAGATTTCGTCGAATTCCTCACCCTGCCGGCCTATGACATCCTGACCGAGGGTCTGAAGAAATCGATGCGCCTCAAGGAGTTCGAGGACTGAGGTCTTCGCCTTCCAGACCCCAAAGAAAAGACCGGTTGCGAGCGTCGCAGCCGGTCTTTTCATGCACTCAAATGAATCTGCGGATCAGGAGCCGGTCTCCGTTGCCGGCATTACATAACCGCACATATCGGACAGTTTCCAGCCTTCGGCGGTCTGTTCGAAACGGCAGCTGAGATAATCGCGCATGGCGCTGCCATAGGGTGGCGGCGCATCGACCAGCGGGGTTTCTGCTGGCGGAGCGACGCGGCTGAAATTGGCCTGCGGGTAGACCAGAACCTGCCGGACGGTCTCCGTTGCGGCGACGCGCGGATCATCGATGATGCAGAGCGGCGGTTGGGACAACATGCCCACCAGCGTGCCCTCGGTCTGGCCCGGTGCACCCCAGACCCAGGCCCGCAGCAAAGGGTCGCGGCGAATGAACGCATTGCGCAGTGCGCTCGGCGCCAAGGTCTGGCTCACCGCGGTTTCATTATGGCTGATGATGGCAGCAAAGGCGGCCATCTCATGGGGCTGTGGCGCCCGGCAAGCGGGCACGGTCTCGGTGGCGCAGGCGGCCAGCAGGCTGGTCGCGGCAAGGCTCAGAACTACTACACGCTTCATCGGTTTTTCCGGTTCTCGATCAGGTCTTCAACAACGCTCGGGTCTGCGAGTGTAGACGTGTCACCGAGATTGCCAAACTGGTTCTCCGCGATCTTGCGCAAAATTCGCCGCATAATCTTGCCGGAACGGGTTTTCGGCAGGCCGGGGGCGAACTGGACCAGGTCCGGTGTCGCGATTGGTCCGATTTCCTGGCGCACCCATTGGCGCAGCATCTTGGCAGAATCCTCGGTCGGCACGATGCCGGCATTGAGCGTCACATAGCAGTAAATGCCTTGGCCCTTGATATCGTGCGGATAGCCGACAACGGCCGCTTCCGCGACATCACTATGGGCGACCAGCGCGCTTTCGATCTCGGCGGTGCCGAGCCGGTGACCGGAAACATTGATGACATCATCGACGCGGCCGGTGATCCACCAATAGCCGTCCTCATCGCGGCGGGCACCATCGCCGGTGAAGTAATTGCCGGGATAGGTAGTGAAATAGGTGTCGATGAAGCGCTGGTGATCGCCATAAATCGTCCGCGCTTGGCCGGGCCAGGAGCGTTTGATAATCAGATTGCCCTCGGCTGCGCCGGTATCGGGCAGGGGATCGCCCTCATTGCTGACCAGGGCGGGCACAATCCCAAACAGCGGTTTGGTCGCCGAGCCGGGCTTGAGGTCGGTCGCGCCGGGCAGGGGGGAGATCATGATGCCGCCGGTCTCGGTCTGCCACCAGGTATCGACCACCGGGCAGCGGCCATCGCCGACAACGCGGTGATACCAGGTCCAGGCCTCCGGATTGATCGGCTCACCAACCGAGCCGAGCAAACGAAGGGAGGCGCGCGAGGTGCGCTTCACCGGCTCATCGCCTTCGCGCATCAGGGCGCGGATCGCGGTCGGTGCGGTGTAGAAGATATTGACCTGGTGCTTGTCGATCACCTGCCAGAAACGGTCAGGCCCCGGCCAGGTCGGAATGCCCTCGAACATCAGCGTCGTGGCGCCATTGGCGAGCGGGCCGTAGAGGATATAGCTATGGCCGGTCACCCAACCGACATCGGCGGTACACCAGTAAATCTCGCCGCGTTTGTAATCGAACACATATTCATGCGTCATCGCAACCCAGAGCAGATAGCCGCCCGTGGTGTGCAATACGCCCTTGGGCTGGCCGGTTGAGCCGGAGGTGTAGAGGATGAAGAGCGGGTCCTCGGCATTCATCGGCTCGGGATCGCAAGTCGCCGCCTGCTCGCCGACGAGGTCGTGATACCAGACATCACGCGCCTCATCCCAACTGACCGGGCCGCCAGTCCGCTGAACAACCACGACATGCTTGACGCCGGGCGCGTGAAGCATCGCCCTGTCGACATTGGCCTTCAGCGGCGTCGGCTTGCCGCCGCGCACGCCTTCATCAGCCGTGATCACAATATCGCTGGCGCAATCCTTGATCCGTCCGGCCAAGGCTTCGGGCGAAAAGCCGCCAAACACAACAGAATGCACCGCGCCGATCCGGGCGCAGGCGAGCATCGCATAGGCCGCTTCCGGGATCATCGGCATATAGATGGTGACGCGGTCGCCCTTCTTGACGCCGAGCGATTTGAGGCCATTGGCAAAGCGGCAGACATGGTCATGCAGCTGGCGGTAGGTGATCTTGAGATCCGTGCCCGGATCATCGCCTTCCCAGATGATGGCCGTGTCGTTGGCGCGCTCGGGCAAATGCCGGTCGATGCAATTGGTGCTGACATTGAGCGTGCCGTCGGCGAACCAGCGGATATGCAGGTCATCCTTGTCCCAGGACACGTCCTCGATCTGCGTGAAGGGCGTCATCCAGTCCAAACGTTTGGCTTCCTCGCGCCAATAGGCGTCGGAATCCTCAATCGACTGGCGGTACATCGCCGCATAGCGCTCGGCGGTAACCAGGGCTGAGCGCTGGCTCACTTCGGTGACGGGAAACAGGGTTTGATCTTGGGACGACATGGCGGAACTCCAAGTTGTGCGACCGGGTGACAATCAGTTTAACCCATCGCGGCATTCTCGATAATCCCTGAGAACATCATGAAATCGAGGGTTTTGGGTTCAAATTCCGGGTGCGGTGCGCGCGTCGCGCATCAGGTGGCCGTTTCAGTTGGCGCTTCTGATCAGGCTTGCAGACCTTCGGCCCGGAGCGTTGTTGCCGGGTCGAGGGTGCGCATGGCGGCATATTGCGACAGGAAGACCTCGCCGCTGAGCTCATCGAGGAAGCCGGCCGCGCCGAGTCGGTCACTGACCGGGCCGATCACTTCGGACAGATGCAGTTTCACATCGGCATCCTGGAGGCGATGATTGATCGCGCGCAGGCTTTCCAGCGCGCTGGCATCGACGAAATTGACCGCCGGGAACATCAGCACGAAATCGGTGATGCCCTCATTATGGGCGATGATGTCGGCGACCAGCTCCTCGAGAAAGCGCGCATTGGCAAAATACAGCGCCCCGTCGACGCGCAGCGCGTAGACATGCGGTGAAATGACCACGTCATGCCGGTGCGGATTGCGGAAATGATGTGTGCCGGGAACCTGTCCGACCCGGGTCCAGTGCGGGCTCATCGTGCGCTGCAGGGCGGCGCCGACCGAGATGACCACGCCCAGTGTCAGTCCCAGCTCGACGCCGAGGAAAAGCACACCGAACAGGGTCAAAAATGCGGCCGCACCGTCGGCCGGCGCGTATTTCCAGGCTTTCCAGAGCCCGCCAAAATCGGCCAGCTTGGCGACCGCCACCAGAATGGTTGCCGCCAGGGTTGCCTTGGGCAGGAAGTGAAACAGCGGCGTTAAAAAGACGGCGACAGCCAGGATGATGACGGCGGTGAAGACACCCGCCAGCGGCGTCTGGGCCCCGGCGGCCTCATTGACCACTGAACGGGCGAAGCCGCCTGTCACCGGATAGCCGCCGGTCAGGGCTGCAGCGGCATTGGCTGCACCCAGTCCGATCAGTTCGCGATCCGGATTGACGCTCTCGCGCCGCCGCGCCGCCAGCGACTGGCCGACCGAGACGCTTTCGACAAAGCCGATCAGCGAGATCAGCGCTGCCGGCCCGATCAGGGCGCGCCAAATCGTCAGGTCGACCAGTGGGAGCTGGAAGGGCGGCAGGCCAGTCGGCAGGGTGCCGACCACGGCCAGTTCGGCACTGGTGTCGAGATGAAGTCCCCAGGCGATGGCCGTCGCGATCACGACGAGGGCGCCTGGCGCGGCGCGCGCGAGGCCTGTTGCCAAGCTGGGTTCGAGATTCAACCGGGTCAGCAGGCGCGGCAATACCGTGCGGCCCGCGACGAGGAAGACAATACTGCCAATGCCGATGACCAGCGCTGCCAGATTGATGGCGCTCATCTGCCCGCTCATCGACAAGATGAGTTCCGGCAAGGTCGCGCCGTGAGAGCTGATTCCGAGGATGTGCTTGGCTTGGCTGGCCATGATCAGCACAGTCGAAGCCGTGACGAAGGCGCCGACTACAGGCCGGCTGAGGAAGTTTGAGACACTGCCCAGCTTGAACAGGCCGAACAGCAGCAGGAAAAAGCTGGAGAGCGCGGCCAACGCCCCGGCGGCGGCCATTTGCTGGGCCGGATCGGTCAGGCCGAGATTGCCGATTGCGGCCGCCGTCATCAGCGAGACGACGGCGACGGGCCCGACTGCGAGCACCCGGCTCGAGCCGAACAGGGCATAGGCCAGCAGCGGCGCGATCGAGGCGTAGAGCCCCGCCTGGGCCGGCAGGCCGGCGAGCAGGGCGTAGGCGAGGCTTTGCGGGATCAGCAGGATCGCGGTGATCAGGCTGGCGAGCGCGTCCTCGCCGAAGGTGCGGCGGCTATAGCCCTCCAGCCATTGCAGGCCGGGCAGCACCCGTTTGGCGCGCTTGAACAATTCAGACTGCATCGAGCGGGATTTTCAGATAGCGGCGGCCATTGGCGGCCGGCTCGGGCAAATGCCCGGCGCGCATATTGACCTGAACCGAAGGCAGGATCAGCGTCGGCATCGACAGGGTCGCATCGCGCGTTGTGCGCATCTCGACGAATTCGGCCTCACTCGTGCCGGCCTTGAGATGGATATTCGTCGCCTTTTGTTCCCCCACCGTGCTTTCCCACTGATAATGCTCGCGGCCCGGCGCCATGTAATCATGGCACATGAAGAGCCGCGTCGCGTCGGGCAGGGCGTAGATTTTCTGGATCGAGTGGTAGAGCGTCGCCGCATCGCCGCCCGGGAAGTCACAGCGCGCGGTGCCGAAATCGGGCATGAAAAGCGTGTCGCCGACAAAGCCGGCATCGCCGATATGATAGACCTGACAGGCCGGCGTATGCCCCGGCGTCCAGATCGCCTCGGCCTCGATCTCGCCAATCAGGAAGCGCTCGCCATCCTCGAACAAATGATCGAATTGCGAGCCGTCATGGGCGAAGTCCGGCCCGGCATCGAAGATCTCGCCAAACACGTCCTGCACTTGGCTGACATGATTGCCGATCCCGATCTTGCCGCCGAGCCTGTCCTTGAGATAAGGCGCGGCCGAGAGATGATCGGCATGGACATGGGTTTCCAGTATCCAGTCCACCGAAAGCCCCTCAGCGCGCACGAAACCGATCAGCGCATCGGCAGACTGGGTGTGGGTGCGCCCCGAGGTCGGGCAATAATTGAGCACCGAGTCGATAATCGCAGCACGCTTTGTTTGCGCATCCCAAACGACATAGCTGACGGTAAACGTGTCCGGCTCGAAGAAGGATTTGATCTCGGGCATGCGCTTCATCGATAGGCTCCTGGGACGCGGCTCTGTGAGTTAGTCTGTAGGCCATATCGCTGCGCTGCAAAACTGCCCAGATGCGTCGGGCCAGAATTCCCCCGTCTCAAGCCCGCGCAATCCCTGCATTTGCCCCATTGTGTTAGCGCGCTAACACGCTATACCGCCGCTCAGGAGGACGATCCATGAGCGACGAGACACCTGACGACCGCCGCAGCACACAGCCGGACCTGGGTCCGCTGTGTTCCGCATTGCGCGCGATCCGGACCGAAGCCGAGGGCGAACGCTTCCTGCGCGATCTGCTGACGCCGGGTGAAATGAAAACCCTGACCGAGCGCTGGCGCGTTGCCGGCCTGCTGGCCGAGGGTGGTCATTCCTACCGCGAAATATCTGAGATGACCGGGGCTAGCACGACCACCGTCACCCGCGTCTCGCGCTTTCTCACCCAGGAGCCTTGGCAGGGCTATCGCCTGGTCCTCAACCGTCTCAAGGACAGCCCATCATGACCCGTCTGCGTATCGCCGTTCAAAGCAAGGGACGTCTCTCGGAAGGCGGCATGGATCTGCTCAAGCGTTGCGGCCTGCGCTTCGCTTATGGCCGCGACAAGCTGCACCAGCGGGCCGAAAACATGCCGGTCGATCTGATGCTGGTGCGCGATGACGATATCCCGAACTTCGTCGCCAGCGGCGCTTGTGATTACGGCATTGTCGGCGAAAATGTGCTGCGCGAGGAACAGCTTGCCGGTGGCCGCACCAGCGAACTGGAAATCGCGCTGCGGCTCGGATTCGCCTCGTGCCGCCTCAAACTGGCAGTCCCGGTCGAGGGCGAAATTCGCACGCTCGCTGATCTGCAGGGCAAGGCCATCGCCACCTCTTATCCGGGCATCACCAAAGCCTATCTCGCGACACGCGGTATCGATGTCGAGATCGTCGAAATGCGCGGCTCGGTCGAAGTCGCGCCGCGCCTGCACATTGCCGATGCGATCTGCGATCTGGTGTCCTCCGGTGCGACCCTGCAGGCCAATGGTCTTAAGGCGTTACAGACCGTGTTCGAGAGCGAGGCCGTGCTGATCCGGCGCAAGGGCGAGCGCCCACCGGAGATGGAGACTATCGCCCGCATCCTGATGCGCCGCGCCGAGGGGGTGATTGCCTCCTCGCAGACCAAATACATCATGCTCAACGCGCCGAAAGACCGGCTCGACGCCATCCGCGCGCTCCTGCCCGGCGCCGACGCTCCGACCATTGCCCAGGTCGCGGGCCGCGATGATGTTGTGGCGCTGCACGCGGTCTGCCGTGAGCGCGTGTTCTGGGAAACGCTGGAAGCGCTGGAAGCCCAGGGCGCACGCGCCATTCTGGTCCTGCCCATCGAAAAAATGCTGGCCTGATATGATGCTTGAAACCCTCAACTGGTCCGGGGCCGATGCCGGTGCGCGCCGCACCGCCCTTCAGCGGCCCGAAGCGACCAATACGGCCGCCGCGGCCGCGCGCGAGATCGTTGATGCCATTTATGCCGGTGGCGACAAGGCCGTGCGCGATTATGCGGCGCGGCTTGATGGTTATGCGCCCACGGATTTCCGCGTGGATGCCGCCAGTATCGCAAAGGCGAGGGCCGCGCTCGACGAGGCCGATGCCGAAGCCATTCTCGCCGCCGCCGACGCTGTGCGCCGTTTTCACGTCCGTCAGGGTTATGGCAGCTATAGCGTCGAGACTTGGCCCGGCGTT
Source organism: uncultured Maricaulis sp. (assembly GCF_963975345.1). Classification (NCBI taxonomy): domain Bacteria; kingdom Pseudomonadati; phylum Pseudomonadota; class Alphaproteobacteria; order Maricaulales; family Maricaulaceae; genus Maricaulis; species uncultured Maricaulis sp. The sequence goes on from NZ_CAXBGE010000004.1 coordinate 44,851, forward strand.
ACCGCCTCGCGCCGTGCGACGCCGGTCGATGTCGCAGCGCTTTACGTGCCCGCGGGCAGTGCACCGCTGGTCTCGACCCTGATCATGCTGGCGATCCCGGCCCAGCTGGCCGGTGTGCCGCGTGTTGTTGTGGTGGCACCGCCTGCGGGGCCTGAAGGTGTTGATCCCGTCCTGCTCGCCGCCGCCAGCCTGCTCGGGCTCGATGAGATCTATGCCATCGGCGGGGCCCAGGCCGTCGCGGCTCTGGCCACCGGCTCGGCCGGCCTGCCGCGCGCTGACAAGATTTTCGGACCGGGCAATGCTTATGTCGCCGCCGCCAAGGCCTATGTCGCCAGCCTGCCCGGTGGACCGGCCGTCGATCTACCGGCCGGGCCGAGCGAGGTGATGGTGATCGCCGACGCCAATGCCGACGCGAATTTCGTTGCCAGTGATCTGCTCAGCCAGGCCGAACACGACCCGTCGGCGCAGGTGATGCTGGTCTGTTTCGATTCCGCCACGCGCGAGCGCATCCTCGCCGTCGTTGAAGAACAGCTCGCAGTGCTTCCACGCGCCGATATCGCGCGCCAGTCCATGCGCCACTCGCGCGCCATTCTGTGCGCCAGCATCGATAAGGCGGCCGAGATCGCCAATGCCTACGCGCCGGAACACTTGATCCTGCAGCTCGGCGAGGCGGAAGCGCTGGTGAGCCGCGTACGTCATGCCGGCTCGATCTTCGTTGGCGCCTGGGCACCGGAAGCCGCCGGCGATTACGCTGCCGGACCCAATCACACCCTGCCCACCGGCGGCGCGGCGCGGGCGCATGGCGGCGTCACGGTCGAGGCCTTCCAGAAGACCACCACGATATTGCGCGCCAGCAAGGCCGGCGCTGCGGCGATGGCACCGACGGTCGAGCGGCTGGCGGCCCTGGAAGGGCTGGCCGGGCATGAACACGCGATGCGGCTGCGGCGTGTCTGGGCCGAGGCCTGGCCCGATGATGTGTCCGGCCCGCGTCTGCGCACCAGCGCCAAGCGTCGCAAGACCAAGGAGACCGATATCACCGTCTTCCTCGATCTTGATCGCGACGGGCCGAGCACGATTGCGACCGGGATTGGCTATTTCGACCACATGCTCGACCAGATCGCCCGCCATGCCGGCATCGCCGTCACTATCGATGCGACCGGTGATCTGGAGATTGATGCCCATCACACGATCGAGGATGTCTGCCTGACGCTCGGCGAAGCCCTGCACGAAGCGCTCGGCGACAAGCGCGGCATTGCCCGCTTCGGCTTCGAATTGCCGATGGACGAGACACGGGCCGGGGTCTGGATCGATCTCTCCGGCCGCCCCTTTGCCAAGTTCGAGGGCCAAATCCCCGGCGAACGCGTCGGCGACTTCCCGGTCGAGATGGTGCCGCACGCGTTTCGCTCGCTGGCGGAATCGATGAAGGCGGCGATCCATGTCCGCGTCGAGGGCGAGAATGCCCACCACATGGTCGAGGGCGCGTTCAAGGCGTTTGGCCGGGCGCTGCGTCAGGCAGTGCGGATCGAGAGCGAGCGCCTGCCATCGACCAAGGAATTCCTCGAATGAGGATCGGCGTCATCGATACCGGTTGCGCCAATCTCGCTTCGGTGCGCTTCGCACTGGAACGGGCGGGGCTCGACCATGTCGCTGCCGCAAAACCGTCCGGACTGGGCGATTGCGATCGCCTCATCCTGCCCGGCGTTGGCTCGGCAGCACCGGCGATGGCCCGCCTCGCGGGTCGCGGCTGGAGCGAGCTCTTGCGCGGCGATGACCGACCCTTGCTCGGTATATGTCTGGGCATGCAGCTCCTGTTTGACCGCTCCGACGAGGGCGGCGTCGACGGGCTCGGCCTGATTGGCGGCGATATCGTCCGCCTGCCACAGTCTGCCGATCTGGTCTGGCCGCATATGGGCTGGAATGAGCTGGAAGCACTTGATGCCGACGAGCCGCTGCTTGCCGGTATCGCGCCGGGCAGCCATGCCTATTTCGTGCACGGCTATTACGCCGCGCCGGGCCCGGCCACGCGCGCGACCTGTGACTACGGCACGCCGGTCTCCGCCCTGGTCCGCCAGGGCCATGTCGCCGGCTGCCAGTTTCACCCCGAACGCTCCGGCGTTGCCGGTGCCCGCATTCTGGCCAATTTCGCGGGAGCCAGGTCATGATCCTCTATCCTGCGATTGATTTGCTCGAAGGTCGTGTCGTGCGCCTGCACAAGGGCGCTTTCGATGCGGTCACCGATTATGGCGGCGATCCGGTCGCTGTCGCTGAAGCCTTCGGTGAGGCCGGCGCGAGCTGGGTCCATGTCGTCGATCTCGCCGGAGCGCGAGACGGCGCCCGCCGCCAGACCGAGACGATCCGCGCCATCTGCCAGACCGGGCTGCGGGTGCAGACCGGCGGCGGCGTGCGTTCGGCTGAGGATGTCGAGAGCCTGCTGGCGATCGGGGTCGCGCGCGTCATCATTGGCTCGCTGGCCGTCACCAATGCGCCGCTGGTGCGCGCGTGGATCGAGCAATACGGCGCCCAAAGCATCACGCTCGCCCTCGACGTCAAACGCCTCGGCGGCGTCTACCGTCCTGCGCTGCAAGGTTGGACCGACATGATGATGACGACCTTGCCCGAAGTGATCGCCGCCTATGAGGGCTGCGGCCTGCAGCACGCTTTGGTCACCGATATCAGCCGCGATGGCGATTTGTCCGGGCCCAATCTGGCGCTTTATCGCGACCTGCGTCAGCGCCACCCACAGATCGACTGGCAGGCCTCCGGCGGCGTCTCATCGCTCGCCGACCTGGATGCCGTGCGCGAGCTTGGCATGGCCGGCGCGATCACCGGCAAGGCGCTCTATGAGGGCATTTTCACGCTGGAAGAGGCGCTGGCATGCTCGCAAGACGGATAATTCCCTGCCTCGATGTACGCGATGGCCGCGTGGTGAAAGGCGTGCGCTTTCGCGATCACGTGGATGTTGGCGGCATTGTCGATCTGGCGCGGCGCTATGCGGCGGAAGGGGCGGACGAGCTGGTCTTCTACGATATCGCGGCCAGCACACGTGGGGCCACGGTCGAGCCGGCTTGGGTCACCGCCGTGGCGCGCGAGCTGGACATTCCCTTCTGCGTCGCTGGCGGTATCCGTACCGTCGATGATGCGCGCGCGCGCCTGTTTGCCGGCGCTGACAAGATCTCGGTTAATTCGCCTGCGCTGGAAAATCCGGGCCTGATCGATGCGCTGGCAGCTGAATTTGGCTGCCAGTGCGTTGTACTGGGCGTCGATAGCCGCCGGATTGAGGGTGAGTGGCGGGTGCATCAATATACTGGCGATCCCGACAAGACGCAGATCTCGCAGCGCCTGACGCTGGAATGGATCGCCGAGGCCATCGCGCGCGGGGCCGGCGAGGTGGTGCTCAATTGCATGGACCGGGACGGGGTGCGCGATGGTTATGATATCGAACAGCTTGCCGCCGCGCGGGCGGTGTGTTCCACACCTTTGATTGCCTCAGGCGGCGCGGGCAGTAAAGAAGACTTCAAATCCGTCTTTAAAGACGCCAAAGTCGATGGCGCGCTGGCGGCCAGCGTGTTTCACAAACGGGTCTTCGGAATTGGCGAATTGAAAGCCAATCTCAGCCAATACGGTATCAGGGTTAGGACATGATCGATACGAACGCCATCGATTGGGCCAAGGGTGACGGGCTGATACCGGCCATCATCCAGGACGTCGCCACGCGTCAGGTCCTGATGCTGGGCTATATGAATGCGGAAGCTTTGCAGCTGACGCAGGAGAGTGGAAAAGTCCATTTTTTCAGCCGCTCCCGTCAATCTCTTTGGAAAAAGGGTGAAACGTCCGGCCTCAGCTTCAAGCTGATCAATATCGCGCTTGATTGTGACCAGGACACTTTGCTGGTTGAGGTCAAACCGAAGGGAGCTGCCTGTCATAATGGCACCGTGAGCTGTTTCGGCGACGATCCGGGTCCGGGGTTGGGCTTCCTGGCGCATCTCCGGGCGATCATCAAGAAGCGCAAGAAGGACAAGCCGAAAGGCTCCTATGTCGGCTCCCTGATGGCGCGTGCCCCGAAGCGCCCGGCCCAGAAAGTCGGCGAAGAAGCCGTTGAAGTCGCGCTCGCCGCCGTCTCGGAAAGCCGCACGGCTGTCGCCGAAGAATCGGCGGATCTCATCTTCCACCTGCTGGTGCTGCTGGAATCGCGCGATCTCGGCCTTGAGGATGTGGTCGCCGTGCTGCGCAAACGTCACGCGGTGCGCGCCGCGCAATAGCGTTTGGGGCCGGCCGCTGGCCGATCAGGGCTATTGTCCGGGCGACGGGCGCGCTATCGTGCTGCGATCAGTCTTGGCGCCTGCTTGGTGGCCAGCACGCTCCGGGGGAAAACCATGAAACATCTGCTGCTTGCCGGCCTCGCTGGCCTTGTCCTGACGGCCTGCGGCCAGGCCCAGGATTATTTCCCCGCCGCTGGTGATAGTGACTGGGAACGCCGCGATCCGGCGACGCTCGGCTTTGATGTCCCTGCACTCGAGGCCGCGATTGATTTCGCCGTCACGCATGAGACCCGCGCTCCGCAGGCTTGGGGCGAGGGGATTGATGCGCGCGATCTGGAGGTGATGGTGCCGCTGACCTGGGCCTATGAGCCGTTTTCAAGCCCGGTCGGCGAATTGCGCCCGCGCGGCGGCCCAGCCGGCATCATCATTCGCCAGGGCTATATCGTCGCCGAGTGGGGTGATCTGGACCGGGTCGATATGACGTTCTCGATCTCCAAATCCTTCCTGAGCCATGTGGTGGGCCTCGCCGTCGATGATGGCCTGATCGCCGATATCAATGATCCCGTTTCCGATTACCTCGACGATCCTCTCTTCCATACCGATCACAATACGCCGATCAGCTGGGACCAGATGCTGCGCCAGACCTCGGGCTGGTCGGGCACGCTCTGGGATAAGCCGGACTGGGCCGACCGTCCCTCGCGCGACAATCCCGCCAGCGATCTTGTCGCCGGACCGCCCGTGCCCGGCGCGGCTTGGGAATATAATGATGTCCGCGTCAATGCGCTGGCCCTCGCTGCCTTGCATGTTTGGCACGAACCGCTGGCACAGGTGCTCGACGAGCGGATCATGACGCCAATCGGCTCATCCGGCACTTGGGAGTGGCAGGGCTACAAGAATAGCTGGGTCGCGCTGGATGAGGACGAGGATGAGGCGCTGTACTGGTCAGTCTCCGGCGGCGGCCATTGGGGCGGCGGCATGATGCTCTCCGCCTATGACCAGGCCCGTTTCGGCCTGCTCGGCCTCAATCGCGGCAATTGGAATGGCACGCAATTGCTGTCCGACGCCTGGTATGAGCGTTCACTGACCCCGACCGATGTCGCGCCCTTCTACGGCATGATGAATTTCTTCCTCAACCGCCCCGATGTCGAAGGCGCAGCGATCTCGGTGCCGTCAGCTCCGGCATCCAGCTTTGCCTATCTCGGGGCCGGCGCCAATATGATCTATATCGACCCGGAGCATGACATCGTCGCCGTCGTGCGCTGGATCGATAGTGGCGAGCGCAATGGGTTTATCGAACGGCTGATGACGGCGGTGGCGGAGTAGGGCCGGCCTACTTCTCCGCCTTCCCCTTGCCGCCACGCGGCTTCTTCTGGCGCGACAACCGTTCGGTGATGAGCGCGATGGGCAGATCGCTGACGGCTTTCAGCCCGGCAATGCTCGATGCCGTCTGGACGCCGCGCCAGATGCCCATCATCAGCTCCTGGCGCATGCGGACATGGCCGCCCAGCGAGGGTTCCTCGATCTGGTCGAGCCGGGTCAGCGACCACAGGCCGATCACGGTGGCGGCGAGGAAGTAGAAATCCCAACGCGTGACGTCGAAGGCATGAATGGCGGTATCACCGCCCGGCGCGCTCCAATTGACGGTCAGCGAAAACTCGTAATTGGCCAACACATCGGCATAGAGCCCGCCAATGATCGGCGCGGTGCCGGCCGCAATCGCGGTGAAGGCGGCCACCAGGGCGAGATGGCGCGTCGCTCCGGTGCTCGGCGACAAGGCATTGGCCATATTGCCTGAAGCCAGCGTGACACCAGCGGTCGCGATACCGGTCAGGATATGGATGCCGACCAGCAGAGGGATGGTGAAATAATGCCGCTCCGGCAGGCTGGTGAAGGTCCAGGCGAAGATGCAGGCGATGAAGAGCGGCGCAGCAAATTGCAAGACCCGCTTGTTGGAATAGCGGTCGGCGAGCGTCCCGAATGTCCCGGTCACCAGCGCATTGGCGCCTTGGCTGAGCGCGGTCAGCAGCATCACCGTCGTCAAATCCAGCTGGAGCTGGCGCAGCATCTGCACCGCAAAGAAGGGCGCCGCCAGATTGCTGGCGAAATTCCACGAGAACAGGAAGGTGACCAGCCGGCGGAAATTCTTTTCCTTCAGCGGCGAGAACAGACTGGTCTTGTGGTCGGTGGGCTCGGCGGGTGGCAGCGGTGTCGGTTCGGGGATCTGCGCCATGGCGAAGGTCTCCAGCATGCCGCTCAGCGTCGCCAGCACCAGCAGGGCGGCATAGGCGTAGATCTCGGGCATGCCGGTGAGGCCGGTCCAGTGATCAACGAAGAACCCGCCCGCGAGCGCCGCCATCGCCGCCATGATTGTCATCCAGGTCAGGCGCTGGGCCGAGAACATGCCGCGACGTTCCGGTGGCAGGAAATCACGCACCCAACTATTCCAAGCGCAGCCGGCCAGCGCGCCGAGCACATAGCGGACCGCGAACGCGACCACGAGCAGGAGCAGCGCCATCGAGCCGGGATGGATCAGGGCTGCAGCTGCCGCGGCAAGCAGGAGCAGACGGCTCGCCAGCGTCATCGACACCGCCATCAACCGGCGGCTGGCGATCCGCTCGACCAGATAGACCGCCGGCAATTGCGCCAGCTGGGTCAGCGACGGGATCGAGGCGAGCACACCGATCACCAAATTGGAGGCACCGAGATTGAGCGCATAGGCGGTGAGGAAGACGCCAATCGACAGCGTTTCCATGATCTTGAAGAACATGCCATTGCGCACATACCATTTCAGACCCGCCTCGCGGTCTGCATCGGTCAATTGCGATGTCGGGAACATCGGTTCGTCCTTGGCGCTCGGCCGTTTGGCAGGCTTTCCCGGTGACGGGCGGGCAGCTGCAAAGCGGGACAAGCCGCATAGCATTATCATGCGGGCAAAGCATCCGATTTGACACCGACCCCGGGTATGGGCCCGCGCGCGGGTTTTGGCCTTGGATCATCGCAGAATCAGGCCTCAATGCAGCGCAAGTGGACGCCGTGACGCAAAATTGGAGCACTTTGGAGTGTTAAGCCTTTTCTCCGATATCGCCCAAGCGCTGGGCCTGGCGATCGATGCTGCCCTGTTGAAGCGCGCGGCATTCGCCTATCTCGCGAGCCATCCCTCCATCGCCCTGGCGGCGCTGGCCGTGCCCTTGATCGCCGGGGCGTCTGAAATGCTCGGCAAGGCTTATGTGCTGGCGGCGCAAAAAGTTGGCCATTGGCGCCTGATCGCCAGCCTCGCCCTGACCGGGCTCGTCTATCTGCTCGGCGTCGTGATCTGGGGCATCAGCGCGCATTTCCTGCTGGGCCTGGGCAGCCATCTGGCGGTGTCCGAGACGGTTCTGGCCGGCACGATTGCCCTGGGCTATGCGCCGCGGCTTTTGAGCGTGCTGACGGTGGCGCCCTATTATGGCGAATTCCTCGACCGGGCGCTGGATGCCTGGACCTTTGTCTGCATCGGTTGGGGTTTTTGGGTCGTGATCGGCGGACCGATTATTCTGGTCATCCTGTGTGCGGGTGCCGGCTGGCTGGTTTCTGCCGGCGTTCGCCATTTCGGCGGCCGGATGAGTGAACCCCTGCTGCGCCGCTTGCGTCTGGTGACACCGGGAGGTGGCCATGTTTGAGGTCGCGCTCGGCTGGCTGCTCCTGACCGGCTTTATCGCCTTCGTCCTGGCGGGCACGCTGGCGCCGCTCGAGACCCTGTTCTGGTGGTCGCGGCACACCGATACCGATCTCGATCCGGCCTTGGCGCCTGCGAGTGTCCCGGCTGTGAGTTCGGGTGACTTCATTGTCTATCTCGGCGGGATTGACCGCATCAGCGGCACGTCCAATTCCGGCCGCGAGCGACGCTTTCTGGACGCGCTGCGCAAGGGGGCCCCCGACGCGGTGCTGGTCGACACGGTCTTTCCCTACGCTGCCTCTGGCAACCCGCTGCTGCACGGACCGCGCGTGTTCAGCCGGGTCTGGCGCGCGCTCGATGCCGCACCGGCACAGCAGCGCCGGCCCTTGCTGGCCAATCTGGTCAACGCGCGCAATTTCTTTCAGGTGCTGGTCTCGGCCGACCGGCGCTATGGGCCGGTGTTCAATCTGGCGATTGCCGGTCTGATCGAAGACAGTCTGCGCGCCGCCGGCTGGCAGCCGCGCAGCGGTGCCCGGCTGACCCTGATCGGGTTGAGCGGCGGGGCCCAGATGGCGGCCGGTGCCGCCGATGATCTGGCCGACATCTTCGATGGCCCGATCCAGCTGATCTCGATCGGTGGTGTCATCGCCTCGACGCCGGGCCTGAACCGGCTGGCCCGCATCCATCATCTCGCCGGCAGCGCGGACCGGGTCGAGGCGGCCGGCGTGCTGGCCTTTCCCGCCCGCTGGCCGATCGCGGCCGGATCGGAATGGGCGGTTGCGCGCCAGTCCGGCCGCCTCCAGCGCATCGCGCTGCCGGGTGTCACCCATAACGGTCCGCGCGGCTATTTCGGTGAAGCCCGGCAGGGTGATCATCTGCAATGGCAGGAAACAGTGGCGATTGTGCTCGATTGCATCGCGGGCTTCGGGCCCGGGACGGGCAGCAAATCGTCAGGCTAACCCGCCGGTGCGAAGCGCTCGGTCATCACATGGCGGTCGCCCGGATGGGTCAGGCGGGCAAAGGTGACGACGGCCTCGTTCTGAAAAGTGCGCCGCTCCAGCACGAGACAGGCATCGCCGCGCCTGATTTCGAGCAACCCGGCCAGGCGGGCATCGGCATTGATCGCCAGAACCGTGTGTTCGGCGGCGGTCCAGGGTGTCGCTGACAACAGCCAGGCACCCGGTGCTGTGGCGCGGAAATCCTGGTCGGCGGCCGACGGCAGCAGCGCCAGATTGATCCAGCGTTCTTCCAGTTCGATCACATCGCCATCGGCGGTGTGGCGGCAGACCAGATGTTGCAGGGGCGCGCCGGTCGCCACCTGCATCTGGGCGGCTCGCTCGGGGCTGGCGGCGACGGTCTGGTCGGTGAGGCATTGATAGCCATAGACCTGGCCGCGCGCCGGGATCGCGGTCGACATGTCGACAATTTCCAGCATCGCCGCCGGCGAGGGTGGCTGGGCGACGAAACTGCCGGCGCGGCGCCGGCGCACGATCAGCCCGTCCTCGGTTAGTCCACGCAGCGCGCGATTGACGGTCATCCTTGCGGTGCCGAAATGTGCCGCCAGCTCGGCTTCGGCCGGAATGCGATGACGCGGCGGCCAGATGCCAGCGCGGATATTGCCCAGGATCGCGCGCCGGATCTGGTCATAGACCGGGCCAGAGCCGTCGAGGCAGAGATCGCCGGCCCATTCGCTCATCGGTCAATCGCCGCGCGGATATCGAGCATGGCGGTGCGATAGGCGGCTTCGATGCGGTCGCGGGTGAGGGCGCGGCCCTCGTGCACGACGCATTGGCCGCCGACATAGACCTCGCGCACCAGACGGCTATCGCCGCAGAACAGCCAGCTGTCGAGGCGTGCATCTTCCGCCCGCCCGACCAGGGTCGGGTGCTGGTCGTCGAGAATGACGAAATCGGCGCGTCGGCCGGTCTCGATCCGCCCGGACGGTTGCTGCAGGGCCTGGTTACTGCCGGCCAGGGCGGCGTCAAACAGGCGGCGGCCAGTGCTGCCGCCGGGCGGGGCGAGCACATTGCGCCGCTGCGCCTGCAGTCGCTGGCCATATTCCAGCAGGCGGAGATCTTCAGCCAGATCGATCCGGATATGGCTGTCCGAGCCAATGCCGATGCGGCCACCGGCGGCCAGATAGGTACTGGCATTGAAGAAGCCGTCGCCGAGATTGCCCTCGGTCAGCGGACACAGGCCGGCGACCGCGCCGGAGGCCGCCAGCATCGCCGTCTCGGCCTCGCTCATATGGGTCGCGTGAATCAGGCACCAGCGTTGATCGACGTCCTGCGTGCCGAACAGATATTGGACCGGGCGTTGGCCGGTTGCGGCAAGGCAATCATCGACCTCTTTTTGCTGTTCGGCGGCGTGGATATGGATCGGCCCCCCCTCGCTCAATGGCAATATGGAGGTGATCTCCGAGGCCGAGGCCGCGCGCAGCGAGTGCGGCGCGAGGCCGAGCACGGCGTGATCAATCGTGTCCATATGACGCTTGGCCGAGACGACCAGGTCGGCGAAATTGTCGAGCGTATTGATGAATCGGCGTTGGCCCGGGCTGGGCGGCATGTCGCCGAAATTGGAATGGCGGTAGAGCACGGGCAACAGGGTGAGGGCGATCCCGGTCGCGCCAGCTGCGGCGCAGATCCGGCCGGCCATTTCGCCGATATCATTATAGGGGTGCCCGCTTTCGTCATGATGCAGATAATGGAATTCGCCGACCGAGGTGAATCCGGTCTCCAGCATCTCGCAATAGACCAGCGCCGCAATCGCCTCGACATGGTCGGGGGTGAGATTGTCGTTGAAGGCATACATGATCTGGCGCCAGGACCAGAAACTGTCCTCGCCCGGCCCACGTCGCTCCGACAGCCCCGCCATGCCGCGCTGGAAGGCGTGGGAGTGGACATTGGCCATGCCGGGCAGTGCGACGCCCAGCCGGACCGCTTCGGGACCATGCGGCGTGTCAGGGCTGATACTGGCGATCAAGCCATTGGCGTCGACCGTGATGGCAACATTGCGGGCCCAGCCCTCGGGCAGGAGAATTTCGGCGAAGTGAAATTCGGACATTGGCAGGCCTCCCGGCTGGACAGACTCATGTGCGCAATTTAATTGTATAGACAATTAGGCGAGATTGAAGGGCCATTCAATGCGTTTCGACCGATTGCTGACCGATGCGAGGCTCGCCACCATGGTGCCGGGGGCTGTGCCCTACGGCGCTTTGCTCGATGCCGCGATCGGGATTCGCGATGGTCGCATCGCCTGGATCGGGCCGATGTCGGAGGTGCCCGAAACGGCGCTGCAAACCGATAGCGTCAAGGGCCGCTGGGTCACACCGGCCCTGGTCGATTGCCATACGCATCTGGTGTTTGCCGGCGACCGCTCCGACGAGTTCGAACGCCGCCTCGCTGGCGAAACCTATGCCGAGATCTCCAGATCCGGCGGCGGTATCCGCAAGACCGTCGAGGCGACGCGCAAGGCCGGTGCGGCCGAGCTCGCTGGCGGTGCCTTGTCGCGGCTTGATGCGCTCTCGGCCGAGGGTGTCGGCACAATCGAGATCAAGTCGGGTTATGGCCTGACCTATGAGAGCGAGCTGGCCATACTCAAGGCGGCGCGGTCGCTCGGACTGGTCTCGGGCCTGCGCGTCTCGACCACCTTGCTGGCCGCCCATTCCATCCCGCCCGAATATGAAGGCCGCTCCGGCGCCTATATCGACGAGGTCTGCATTCCGCTGATCCGCGAGGCGGCGCGCGAAGGCTTGGCCGATGCGGTGGACGCCTATTGCGAGACGATTGCCTTTTCGCCGGAAGAAATCCGCCGTCTTTTCATCGCCGCCAAGGCCGCCGGCCTGCCGGTCAAACTGCATGCCGATCAACTCTCCGACACCGGCGGTGCGAAGCTTGTCGCCGAATTCGACGGGCTGTCGGCCGACCATCTCGAATTCACCAATCCTGCCGGGATCAAGGCGATGGCGAAGGCCGGCACGGTCGCCGTGTTGCTGCCCGGCGCCTATTACGGCATTGGCGAAACCCAAAAACCGCCGGTCGCGGCGCTGCGCAAGGCGGGCGTGCCGCTGGCGGTGGCGACCGATGCCAATCCGGGCACATCGCCGATGGTGTCCTTGCTGACGTCGGCCAATATGGCGTGCAACCTGTTTGGACTGACCGTCGAGGAAGCGCTGGCGGGCATCACCCGCGAAGGCGCCCGGGCGCTGGGTCTGGCCAGTGATATCGGGACGCTCGAAACCGGCAAACGCGCCGATCTGGCGATCTGGGATGTCGAGCGTCCGGCAGAAATTATTCAATGGATCGGTTTGCGGCCGCTGCATGGCCGCATCCTCGGAGGAGAATGGCTTTGAGTGCGATCATCATCAGACCGGGCCAAATGGCGCTCGCCGACTGGCAGTCCATTTATCGCGGCGCTGCCGCCCGCATTGACCCCAACGCCAAGGGCGCGGTCGATGCCGCGGCCCGAACCGTCGAGGAATTGATTGCTTCGGGCAGGGCGGTCTATGGCCTCAATACCGGTTTCGGCAAGCTGGCCCAGACCCGTATTGCCCAGGACGAACTGGCGACGCTGCAGGAACGTCTGGTGCTCTCGCATGCCGCCGGGATTGGCGATGCGCTGCCGGCCAATATCGTGCGCCTGATCCTGGCCCTGAAGATCGCCAGCCTTGGACGCGGCGCGTCCGGCTTGCGCTGGTCGACGTTGAAGTCACTCGAAGACCTGCTGACCCATGACGTCTTGCCGGTGATACCGGCCCAGGGCTCCGTCGGGGCGTCCGGCGATCTGGCCCCGCTCGCGCATATGAGCGCGGCCCTGATCGGTCATGGCGAGGCTTTCTGGCGCGGCGAACGCCTGCCCGCTGCCGAAGCGCTCAAGCGCGCCGGTCTCAAGCCGGTCAAGCTTGGCCCGAAAGAGGGTCTGGCCCTGCTCAACGGCACCCAGACCTCGACCGCTCTGGCGCTCGCGGCGCTGTTCGGCATCGAGGCTGGCTTCAAGGCGGCGCTGGTCTCGGGCGCGATGAGTCTCGACGCCGCCAAGGGCTCGATTGCCCCGTTTGACCCCCGCATCCATGACCTGCGCGGCCATCAGGGCCAGATCGATGCCGCCGCCGCCCTGCGCAGTCTCGCCGAAGGCAGCGCGATCCTCGCCAGCCATGCGGTGTGCGAGAAAATCCAGGATCCGTATTGCCTGCGCTGCCAGCCACAGGTGATGGGCGCCGTGCTCGATCTGCTGCGTCAGGCCGCACGCACGCTCGAGATCGAAGCCAATGCCGTCACCGACAATCCGCTGATCTTCACAGATACCGGCGAAGCGATCTCCGGCGGCAACTTCCATGCTGAACCGGTCGCTTTTGCTGCGGATCAACTGGCCATGGCCGCCTGTGAGATCGGCTCGATCTGTGAGCGGCGCATCGCGCTTTTGACCGATCCGGCCGTCAGCGGCCTGCCGGCTTTCCTGTCACCGAAACCGGGGATCAATTCCGGCTTCATGATCGCCCATGTCACCGCCGCCGCTTTGGTCTCGGAGAACAAGCAGAAAGCCTATCCCGCCAGCGTCGATTCCATCCCCACCAGTGCCAATCAGGAAGACCATGTCTCGATGGCGACGCATGGCGCCGTCCGATCGTTGAAAATGGCGGAAAACCTCCACGCCGTGGTCGGGATCGAATTGCTTTGCGCTGCCCAGGGCACGGATTTCCATGCCCCTGACCGTTCCTCGGCCCGCATCGAGGCGGCCAAGACGGTGTTGCGCCGGGATGTGGCGCCCTATGGCGATGATCGCTATTTTGCGACAGACATCGCCGCGGCGCGCGATCTGGTCGCCTCTGGCGGGCTGGTCACAGCCGCCGGTGATTTGCCCGGAGTCATTTGATGGACGTGTATACGCTTGCAGCCGGCACCAGCCCGCTGGTTGTTTCAATGCCGCATTCCGGGCTTGCCCTGAGCCCCGGTCTGGCCGAACGGCTGACGCCGGCCGCCTCGGGCCTGCCGGACACTGATTGGCATGTGCCGCAGCTCTATGACTTCCTCGACGGCCTCGGCGTCGCGACGATCCGCGCGAACTATTCGCGCTATGTCATTGATCTCAATCGGGCACCGAACAATACCTCGCTCTATCCCGGCCAGGCGACGACGGATCTGGTGCCGTTGACCCTCTTTGATGGCTCACCCGTTTATCGCGACGGCCAGGAGCCCGACGAAGACGAGCTGGAAGCGCGCCGTACCGATTATCACGACCCCTATCACAAGGCCTTGACCGAGCTTCTGGTCGAGACCCGGATGGAGCATGGCTTTGCCCTCTTGTGGGATGCCCATTCGATCACCGATGAAGTGCCGCGCCTCTTCGAGGGCGTGTTGCCCGATCTCAATCTGGGCACCGTTGGCGGCGAGTCTTGCGATCCGGTGATCGAACGCGCCGCGCTGAGGGCGATGATGGATCACGAGGAATACGCCTCGATCGTCAATGGCCGTTTTCGCGGCGGCTTCATCACCCGCGCCTATGGCCGCCCCAACCAGAATATCCACGCCGTGCAGATGGAGCTGGCCCAGTCGGCCTATCTCGACATGGCGAGCAAGGCCTTCGACGAGACCAAGGCCAATGTGCTGCGCCTCGCCCTCAAGGACACGATGACGGCAGCCCTGCGCGCTGCGGAAAACCTCTATTCAGGAGAAATGAGATGACCTCAACCCGGCTCGACAATGCGCGCGTGATCCGTGCCAAACGCGGCAATGAACTCGACGCTCTGAGCTGGGCCACAGAAGCGCCGCTGCGCATGCTGATGAATAATCTCGACCCCGATGTCGCCGAAAAACCGGAAGAGCTGGTCGTCTATGGCGGCATCGGCCGCGCCGCGCGCGACTGGGAAAGCTATGACCGGATCGTCTCCACCCTGAAACGCCTGAAAGACGACGAAACCCTGCTGGTCCAGTCGGGCAAGCCGGTCGGCGTGTTCCAGACCCATTCCAACGCGCCGCGCGTTCTGATCGCAAATTCCAATCTCGTGCCGCATTGGGCGAATTGGGAGCATTTTCGCGAGCTCGATAAAAAGGGCTTGATGATGTACGGCCAGATGACGGCCGGTTCCTGGATCTATATCGGCAGCCAGGGCATTGTGCAGGGAACCTACGAGACATTCGTAGAAGCCGGACGGCAACATTACGGCGGAGATCTGGCAGGCAAGTGGATACTTACCGGCGGCCTTGGCGGCATGGGCGGCGCCCAGCCGCTCGCGGCCACCATGGCAGGCGCCTCCATGCTCGCCATCGAGTGTCAGCCGAGCCGGATCGAGATGCGTCTGAAGACCGGCTATCTCGACAGACAGGCTCACGATCTCGACCAAGCTCTGGAAATGATTGACGAAGCCTGCGCCAAGGGCGAGGCCGTTTCGGTCGGCCTGCTCGGCAATGCGGCCGAGGTTTTCCCCGAACTCGTCAAACGCGGCGTCCGCCCCGATATCGTCACCGACCAGACTTCGGCCCACGACCCGGTCAATGGATATCTCCCGCTCGGCTGGACGCTCGACCAGTGGGAATCGATGCGAATTTCCGACCCCGACGCCGTCTCGAAAGCCGCCAAAAAATCAATGGCGATCCAGGTCGAGGCGATGCTGGCCTTCCACAAGGCGGGCATTCCCACCGTCGATTACGGCAATAATATCCGCCAGATGGCCCATGACGTGGGCGTCACCAACGCGTTCGATTTCCCCGGCTTCGTCCCGGCCTATATCCGTCCACTCTTCTGCCGCGGCGTCGGACCCTTCCGCTGGGTCGCGCTGTCGGGAGATCCCGAGGATATCTACAAGACCGACGCCAAGGTCAAAGAACTCATCCCCGATAATCCCCATCTCCACCGCTGGCTCGACATGGCCCGCGAGCGCATCCACTTCCAGGGCCTGCCGGCGCGCATCTGCTGGGTCGGCCTCGGCGAGCGTCACAAATTGGGCCTTGCTTTCAACGAGATGGTCCGCACCGGCGAGCTGTCCGCCCCTGTCGTGATCGGCCGCGACCACCTCGATTCAGGCTCCGTCGCCAGCCCCAATCGCGAAACCGAAGCCATGCAGGACGGCTCCGACGCCGTCGCCGATTGGCCGATCCTCAACGCCCTGCTCAACACCGCCTCCGGCGCGACCTGGGTCTCGCTCCACCATGGCGGCGGCGTCGGCATGGGCTATTCCATCCACTCCGGCCAGGTCACCCTTGCCGACGGCACCGATGAAGCGGCGGCGCGTATCGGACGCGTGCTGTGGAACGACCCGGCGACCGGCGTGATGCGCCATGCCGATGCGGGCTATGAGATCGCGAAAGAGTGCGCGAAGAGCCAAGGGCTGGATTTGCCGAGCGTGGGGTAGGGGCGTTCCGGCCGCATTGATCAGACTTCTCGCCTAGATATGGACTCTGTCATCCGCCTTGCTGGCGATCTGGTTCGGCTGGCTATTTGTGACGATGTACCGGAACCACCGCGCCTGCTTCGACGAGAACGGGCGGTGCTTCATCGACGGCGTCGTGCACCACGACACAAGCTTTCTCTATTTCTGGATCGCCTTGCTGGCCGCCCTGTCTGGGCTGGGCGGTGTCATCATCGCCAGCCGTCGGGGCCGGTCGGCAGCCTAGGCTTGCGCTCGCTTCGGCAGGACCGGCAATCGCATTGGTTCAGAAATTCAGACCCTCGGGCCTGGAATAACCCATTCACCGCTTGCCGGGATTTCGCCACCGGGGGTCAGCGCCGTCAAGGCGCATGCCCGCTTCGCGGCGCCGAAGGCGGCCTTGACGGCGCTGAACCCCGGTGGCCCCTTGGCTGACAAGCGATCAATGGTTTGGCCTGCGCCAGGGCGCGCAATTTTCAGGTAACTTGCTGGATCCCAGCAGCTCGATCAGGCCTGGCGATGAGCCAGAAGACGAGGACGCTGAAAGAGATGAAACCGGTCAGAGCGGACATTTGCACGATCCGCGTTTCGGATGTCAGCTCAATGACGGCGGAATATGGTGGTGTGAGTGCCGGCGCCACAAGGAACGCGCCGATCAGAATGACCGAAAACGCGACAGCCGCGAGTGTGTAGGGGAATAACCCGGTCCATCCCAGTTTGTTGAGGAGAATATATGTCGGAGTTCCAAGAACAATTGCGACAGGATAGCCAATGATGGCAGAGAAGAAGAGGGCAAAAATTCCCTCCGATGGCGACGTCAGAAACGGCAAGATTACGAAGAAGAGCAAGCCAACGGATAGCGGGGCAATGAGGAAGGCCAGTACTGATCGAATTCGAATTGGTGTAGCCATGGCTCAATTCTAGCAAAGCGAGACGGAGGTCAAAGCGAAAAAGCGCAGGCTCGTCGGCGTTCGTCGCTGCCTATCCCCGCCTCAAGCCGCCTTGTGCGGCGTGATCGCCTCGATGATCGCGGCGCCGTGGTTCACTTGCGCCTCGGACAGATCCCGCAGCGCCTGCAGATTGATCCAGTATTGCGGCGTGGTGCCGAAATAGCGCGCCAGTCGCAGGGCCATGTCACCATCGCAGCGCGCGCCCTCGAGCAGGCGGACGATGCGCGACCGGGGCACGGCGAGCTGTTGCGCCAGGGTTGGCGCCTTGATGGCGAGTTCGTCCATGAATTCAGCCAGATGTTCGCCGACCGTATGGGTCGGGGTCTTGAATGTATTGGTCATGATTGCCGCCCTTTCAACGCAAAACTCAATGATAATCTTCGAACCGCACTTCGTGGGCGTCATTGCCCCTGAAGGCGAATGTCACCCGGAATTGGTCATTCACCGAAACCGACCAACGACCGGCCTGATCGCCGGTGAGGCGGTGCAATCGGTGCGATGGCGGGAAGCGCAAATCGCGGACTGCATGTGCCGCATGAATCCGCTCCAGCAAACGCCGGGTCCGTGCCGCCAGCTCGGCCGGGAAGCCTTTCGGCACCTGACCTTCGAAGACTTGCCGTGTCCGCTTGTCGGCCCAGCTTCGGATCATCCGTTGCGCTCCCGGTTGTGAGGGGTGTACCGTTTGTCGGTACACAAGTCAATTACTTTGTATCTCCTACCGGTACGTGGCGGAGTTTGTTGACCTCCCCCGCACGGGATCGCTCCCGCCAGTTTCCCGCTACCCACCTGTCCGCAACGCGCCTAGCTTTCCTTCAAGCAACATGAAGGAAACGCCCATGCGTACCCTGCTCGCCGCCGCGACCTCACTGGTCGCCCTGACCGCCGCCGCCCACGCCCAGCCTGATGGCTGGACAGATGCCGAAATCGCCGGGCTCGATGCATCGATCCAGCAGCTGATGGCGGACCAGGAAGTCGTCGGGTTGGCTTATGCGCTCATCGACGCCGGCGAGGTCGAGCATGTTGCCTCGTTTGGCTATCGCAACCAGGAGCATGAATGGCCGCTTGAAACCGACACCATCATGTACGGCGCCTCGCTGACAAAGGCGGCCTTTGCCTATTACGTGCTGATGCTGGTCGATGAGGGCCGGCTTGATCTCGATACATCGATCGCGGACTACCTGCCGCGCCCGCTGCCGGACTATGAGGAGTGGGCCGATCTGGCCGATCAGCCGCAATGGCGCGATCTGACGGCGCGGATCATCCTGTCCCAGGGAACCGGCTTCGCCAATTTTCGCTGGCTGGAGGAGGACGGTCGGCTGCAATTTCACTTCGCGCCCGGCGAACGCCAGACTTATTCCGCCGAAGGCTTCTACATTCTCCAGCACGTGATTGAGGAAGGTCTGGGCCTTGATTTGAAAGCGGAAATGCAGACGCGCATCTTTGATCGCTTTGGCATGACCGACACCTCGATGCAGTGGCGCCCGGACTTCCGCGACAACCTCGCCGACGGCTATGCGATGGACGGCACGTTCGAGCCGCATGACGAGCGCTCAGGCGTCTCCGCTGCCGGCTCGATGGATACCAGCATCGCCGATCAGGCGCGGATGTGGGCCGGCTTCGTGACCGGTGACGGGCTGAGCGAGGCGTCGCGCGATGAATTCATCGCGCCGTCGCAAGTCATTCGCTCACCTAGTCAATTTCCGACCATCACGACAGCGGAGGACCCCCGCGCTGCGGCGATCGGGCTGTCGGGCGGGCTTGGCCTGATTGTCTATCACGACGAAAACGGGGTCTGGTTCGACAAGGGCGGGCATAATCCCTGGACCGGCAATCGCGCCATTTGCCACGAGGAAACCCAGCGCTGCATCGTGCTGCTGGCCAATTCGGTACGCGCCGAGCTGATTTACCCGGCCATTGTCGAGCAGGCCATGGGACCAAATCCGGTGCCCTGGTGGTGGATCTATCCCGAGCAGTTTGTTGATTGATCTGGGGTTATCGTCTTGAGGCAGGCAATTGATCGCGCGCCGGGATGACAATCGGAGGCCGGCCTAATAGAACTGCCCCCAACGAATCCCGCCCCAGGAGCCCCCGCCATGTCCGCCGCTTTCTATTCCGACCTGACCGAAGAACTCGCCCGTATCGACGCCGATGGGCTCTACAAGCGCGAGCGGATCATCACCTCGGAGCAATTCTCCGAAATCGATGTGACGGCGGACGGTACCAGCCATCACGTCATCAATTTCTGCGCCAATAATTATCTCGGCCTCGCCAACCGACCCGAGCTGATCCAGGCCGCGAAGGATACGCTCGACAGCCACGGCTTCGGCCTCGCCTCGGTGCGTTTCATTTGCGGCACCCAGGACATCCACAAACAGCTCGAAGCCAAGATCGCCGCCTTCACCGGCTGCGAGGATGCGATCCTTTATGCGGCGGCCTTTGATGCAAATGGCGGCGTGTTCGAACCCCTGCTGGGCGCAGAGGACGCGATCATTTCCGACGCGCTCAATCATGCCTCGATCATTGACGGCGTGCGTCTGTGCAAGGCGAAACGCTATCGCTATGCCAATTCCGACATGAGCGACTTGGAAGTCCAGCTCAAGCAGGCGAAGGCCGATGGCTGCCGCCACGTCCTGATCGTCACCGATGGCGTGTTCTCGATGGATGGCTATATCGCCAAACTGGCCGAGATCGTCGCCCTGGCGAAGAAATATGATGCCCTGACCATGGTCGATGATTGCCATTCGCATGGCTTCATGGGTGCCAAGGGGCGCGGCACGCCGGAGCATTGCGGCGTGTTCGGCCAGATCGACATCATCACCGGCACGCTCGGCAAGGCGCTGGGCGGAGCGATGGGCGGGTTTACCGCGGCGCGCCAGGAAGTGATCGACATGCTGCGCCAACGCTCGCGGCCCTATCTCTTCTCCAATTCGCTGGCGCCAGCGATTGTCGGCGCCTCACTCAAGGCGCTCGACATGGTCGCCGAGGGTGATGCCCTGCGCGCCCGCCTGTTCGACAATGCCAAGCGTTTCCGGGCCGGCATGTCAGCGGCCGGATTCGACCTCCTGGAGGGCGAACACCCGATCATTCCGGTCATGCTCGGCGATGCCAAACTGGCCCAGCAAATGGCCACCAAGCTGATGGGCGAGGGCGTCTATGTCACCGGCTTCTTCTTCCCGGTCGTCCCCAAGGGCAAGGCCCGCATCCGCACCCAGATGAGCGCTGCCCACACCCCGGAAATGATCGATCGCGCCGTGGCGGCCTTCACCAAGGTTGGCAAGGAGCTGGGGGTCATCTAGCGCCAAGGGACATGTACCTTTGGTACGTGTCCCGACCCGGAAACCCAGCACCCACCCCGGAGCCCACACCATGCAAGTCACCAACGAAGTCCTCCCCACCGATCCCAAACAGATCGACGAAATGATGCAGCCCGGTCCTGCCGGGCCGGTCTTCATGGTCAATATGTTGAAATTCAAGGATAAGGCCGAATATGCCGACGGGCGCGAGTGCGCGCTGACCGGGCGCGAGGCCTATAATATTTACGGCAAGGCGATCATGAAAGTCCTGCCGGAGTTTGGCGGCAAGCTGGTCTTCGTGGGCAACACCACCTTCCTCGCCCTCGGCCAGGTCGAGGAGCTCTGGGAGGAGGTGGCGATCATCATGTATCCTGATCGCGCCGCGCTTTTGCGCATGTCGATGGCGCCGGCTTGGCAGGACATCGCGGTGCACCGCGAGGCCGGCCTCAAGGGTCAGCTCAATATCGAGACGGTGATGCCGCCGGCCCTGCTGGCGGGGCTCGCCAAGGGGTGAGGCCGCGCCTGCGATCCTGTTGACACCGTCTTGTGGCTCGGGGATGGAAGAGGGGCGGCGGAGGGGACTGAATGGCTTTCGAGACAGACGCGATCATCATTGGGGCTGGCGCTGTCGGTTTGGCGACTGGCCGGGCCTTTGCGCTGCGCGGGCATGAGACCCTGGTGCTGGAGGCCGAGGCGGCTATCGGGCAGGGCATTTCGGCGCGCAATTCCGAAGTCATTCATGCCGGGCTCTACTATCCGACAGGTTCGCTGAAAGCACGGCTCTGCGTGGTTGGACGGCAATTGCTCTACGCCTATCTCGACAAATACCACATCGCGCATGAGCGCTGCGGCAAGCTGGTCGTGGCGACCCGGCCGCACGAGGCGGCACGGCTCGAAGCGATTCTGAAGCAGGCGCAGGAAAATGGCGTTGAAGGCCTGCAACGCCTCAGCGGTGAGCAGGCGCGGGCGCTGGAACACGAGCTCAATGCCACAGCGGCGATCCTCTCACCCTTGAGCGGTGTGATGGACAGCCATGGCTATATGGCCAATCTGGCGGGTGAAATCTCGGCGCTGGGCGGGGCGGTGGTGGTCAATACACCCTTTGCCGGCGCAACACCGCTCGAGGGCGGCGGCTTCGTGGTCCGCACCGCCGGTGAGGCGGCGACGGAAGTGACGACGCGTTATCTCGTCATCGCCGCCGGCCTCGGGGCCCAGGCTGCCGCTGCCACGGTCGAGACCTTTCCGGCCGCGCAAATCCCGGCCCTGCATTATGGCAAGGGCGTCTATTTCACCTGTGCCGGCAAGGCGCCGTTCAAACACCTGGTCTATCCGCTGCCGATTCCCGGCGCGCTGGGCACGCATTATCGGCGTGACCTCGGCGGTCAGATGCGGTTCGGCCCCGATCTCGATTTCGTTGATGCGCTTGATTACAGCGTTGATCCGGCGCGCGCCGCGGCCTTCTACGACACGATCCGCCGCTTCTGGCCCGGCCTCAAGGATGAGGCGTTGGTGCCGGATTATGCCGGCATTCGCCCCAAGCTGCACGGGCCGGGCGAACTACAGACCGATTTTCGCATCGATGGCTCCGATGCCCACGGCCTCGCCGGCCTGATCGCCCTGTTCGGGATTGAAAGCCCGGGCCTGACCTCTTCGCTGGCGATTGGTGATGAGGTTGTGCGGCGTCTGGTAGATTGAGGGCTTGAGGCCGCCCGCTAGTGGTCCGGCGACGAGAAGACGTGGCGCTCTTCCAGGAAGGCCTCGATTTGCGCCTCTTCGATTGCCCTGTGGGTGAGCGTGGCCGGCTCGATGCCAGCTTGCACAGCCAGGGCGCCGACTTGACCCTGACGGGTCATCAAGGTCTCTGGTTCAATCGCCGCGATCGAGTCGGCATAGGCCTCGTCAGGGCTGATCAGCGTCCAGCCAGCCGCGCGCAGGGCTACGATCAACTCGTCGATAAACTCCGCTGCCAGATCGTTTTCGTGCAGCAGGATCACATGGGCCGGCGAACGCCCAAGGGCCGTCAGGGCCTGCGCGTCATAGAAGTCCACCGCGCCCAGGATGATCTCGACATAAGCCGCGCCGAGCGCTGCCTGATCGACCTGCCGCCCGGAGCGCACCGCCGCCTGCCAAAGGCTTTCGATATACCAGTCGTAATCATCAACCGTGACATAGCCATTGCGCAGACCGCGCTCGGTCAGAGCTGCGCGCACGGCATCACGCTTTTCGAGCGGTGTGCCCTGATCCAGATAGGGGAAACGAAACCAGGGGCGTCGGTTGGGCAGTCCATCCAGCCGCGTCTCCGCGAGATCAATCTCGGCGATATAGGCGTCGGCGTCGGTTCGGCTCAGCCATGGGTGGCTATTGGTGTGATTGGCGATGAGATGGCCAGCGTCTGCATAAGCTCTGATGCGGGACCGGCCCTCCTCGGTATCAAGCCCCTCGGTCTTGACGAAGAAGACGACGGGCGGCGCGTTCACGGCGCGCAGGCTTGCGAGCAGGACCTCGGCGCGTTCGGTGCCGGAATAGAGCGGACCGGGTCCGCGCGGCGCGTCGTCGAAGGAGAGGGCGATCCGGCCGCGTGGTGTGGGCTCCTGAGCTGCTGCGATGGGGCCCAGGCCCGCCATCAGCGCCAATCCGAACATGACAACTCTCACGCCACACCTCATTGCAGTCTGGAACCTTCGCTCTGCCCCCAGCCTCATGCAAGCGGCGCCCGGTTCATGCTTGAGTATATCGGAAGTCCAGGAAAAGCCCACTGACGTGCCATCGCCCTTGACCTTGCCCGCCCGCTGCGGCCTGATCCGGTGCGGAACAATCGGGCGGAGATAAAGCTCTATGCGTGCATCGAATTTGGCCTTCATCGCAGCGATTTTGGCTGCCGTCGCGACGCTGGTCTTCCCGATCCTGTTCGGCTCGGCGCCTGATCTCGGTGCGGCGCCGATGGCGGCCGGGTTCAAAACCCCGATCCTGGCGCTCGAATTTGCCCGTTCGGCCGATGAGCTCACCTTCTTGCAGGGCGATTCGGCGGCCGGGCTGCGCGCCTTCCTGGTCCATACCCAATCGCTCGACCGCTTCTTCCCACTCGCCTATGCCGGCATGGCGGCGCTGTTCTTTCTCGCGCTCGGCCTGCGACGCCCTGGGCGCTGGCTGGCTTGGGCTGCCCTTGCGGTCGCGGTGGTCACCATCGGTGCCGATTGGGCCGAAAATGCCGTGCTCAACCGGCTGTTGGCGGAGATATCCGCCGGTGATGCGCCGCGCGCCGGACTGCTGGCCGCTCTGCACGGGCATACCTGGATCAAGTGGGGGCTGATTGGCCTTTATGCGGCCCTGTTCAGCGTCTTGATGTGGCAGGACAAGCGGCGCCTGCTGGCGATCCCCAGCATAATCGCGGCCCTCGCAATCGGCGCGACCTGGCTGAGCGGGTCCAATGGTCAGGTCGCTGAAATCATGAGCACGCTGCTCATTCCTTTCATGCTGACTTTCCCTCTGGCGGCGGTGCTGTATCTTCGCGACAAATCTGCGCCGTCACCGACAGACGCGTCGCAACATCACGAGCGCGAGGAAACGCCATGAAGGCCCTGGTCAAGGCAAAGCCCGAAGAAGGCATTTGGATGCAGGACGTGCCGATGCCGAAAATCGGCCCGGACGATGTGCTGATCAAGATCCATAAAACCGCGATCTGCGGCACCGATATCCATATCTATAACTGGGACGATTGGGCCGCCAAGAATGTGCCGACACCGATGGTGGTCGGGCATGAATATTCCGGCGAGATCGTCGACCGGGGTGCCAATGTGAAACGCGTCGAGATCGGCCAGCGCGTCTCGGGCGAGGGCCATGTTGTCGGCACTTTGTCGCGCGCCGCACGCGCCGGCCGTTTCCATCTCGATCCCGATACCCAAGGTGTCGGCGTCAATATTCCCGGCGCTTTCGCCGAATATCTCGCTCTGCCAGCCTTCAATGTCGTCAAACTGCCCGAGGAAGTGACCGACGAGCTCGGCGCGATTCTCGATCCGCTCGGCAATGCGGTACACACGGCGCTGCAGTTCGATCTGGTTGGTGAAGACGTGCTCGTTACCGGCGCTGGCCCGATCGGCATTATGGCCGCCGCCATCGCACGCCATGTCGGCGCGCGCCATGTCGTGCTGACCGACATCAATACTCACCGCCTGCACCTGGCCAGCCAGGTCGTGCCACGCGTCCACACCGTCAATGTCGCCGAGATTGGCCTGAAAGAAGTGATGGCCGAGCTTGGCATGAGCGAAGGCTTTGATGTCGGGCTGGAAATGTCCGGCGCACCGACGGCCATCGGCGCGATGCTGGACGCGATGGTGATGGGCGGCAAGATCGCCATGCTCGGTCTGCCGTCCAAGCCGATCCCGGTTGATTTTGGCTCGCTAGTCTTGAAGGCGATCACACTGAAGGGCGTCTATGGCCGCGAAATGTTCGAGACCTGGTACAAGATGATCGCGATGCTCGAAAGCGGGCTCGACGTCAGCCGCGTGATCACTCACCGCTATTCAGCGGATGAGTTCCAGAAGGGGTTTGACGCCATGCGTTCGGGCAAGTCTGGCAAGGTCATCCTGGACTGGAGCTGAGCCCATGATTGATGAACACCAGGGCGATGCCAAGCGCGTGCCGCTGACCGATTATGTCGAATATGCCCCGGCTGAAATGCTCAGCCGGGCAGCCGCCTTCGCGCGGCATCTCAAGCGCCGCCGCACCGTGCGCGATTTCGCCGACCGGCCGGTCGATGCGAAGATCGTCGGGCATGCCATTGATGCCGCCGGCACCGCGCCCTCGGGGGCCAATCACCAGCCTTGGCATTTCGTCGTGATCCGTGATCCGGAGCGGCGCAAAGCCCTGCGTGAAGCGGCGGAAAAAGAAGAACAAGCCTTCTATGAAGGCAAGGGCGGCGAAGAATGGCTTGAGGCGCTGGCGCCGCTCGGCACCGATAGCGCCAAACCCTTCCTCGAGACCGCACCCGTGCTGATCGCCGTCTTCGCCCAGAAACGTGGCGGCGAGCGCATCGGGCAATCGAAGAAGAATTATTATATCAATGAAAGCGTCGGCATCGCCTGCGGCTTCATGCTGGCGGCCTTGCACGAGGCCGGTCTGGTGACGCTGACCCACACACCCAACCCAATGAAATTCCTCACCGAGATTTGTGGCCGGCCGCTCGATGAGAAGCCCTTCATGCTGATTGTCGCCGGTTATCCGGCCGAGGATGCGACGGTGCCCGAGCATGCGTTGATCAAGAAAACGGTCGGCGAAATTTCAACTTGGTTGTAGCAGTGGCGCTTTTATTTCATAGGCTCGTTCCGGGGTGAAACGTCGGTGTCGTCATCGCTTCTGAATACATGCCATGTTAATAACAATGCCCGATGTTATCCGCAGGCAATGCTGTTCCCGCGCTTGGTTTTACTTCAAAATCTGAACGGTCGCACTTGTCGTTTGGGTTAGGCGGGAGCGGGCAATGACAGCATCGGATGGGGATAGGGCGACACGCGCGTTGATCGAGCGTGCGCAGCAATTATCACGGCAAATGCAGACAAGGCGTTCGGTGCGCGCTTTCGCCGACACGCCGGTGCCGCGGGAGGTGATCCGGGCCGGGCTCGAAATCGCGGTCAGTGCGCCGAGCGGAGTCAATCTTCAGGCCTGGCGCTTCGTGGCGATCTCCGATCCCGACATCCGCAAGGCGGTGCGCCAGCTGGCGGAGGAGGAATGGGATGAGTTCCTCGTGCAAAACGATAACAAGCCCTGGCTAGCGAACAAGTTGCCCGGCTGGCGCCCCGATCCCTGCGCGGTGATTGAAGAGGCACCCTGGCTGATCGCGATCTTCGCCAATGAGACGCCGCTTGGTGCCGAGACGAGCGGTCGACGCAAGTTGCATGTCACCGATTCGGCCTGCATCGCGACAGGCTTTCTGGTCTCGGCCTTCCATCAAATGGGGCTGGAAACGCTGGTCCATATCCCGGCGGCGGCGGACTATCTTGAGGAAATTGCCATCGATTCCGAGGGCGAAAAACTGGTCATGATAGTGCTCGTCGGCCATGCGGCTGAGGGAGCTATCACGGCCGCCAACGCCGTCAACGCATCCAAGAAGCCATTTCACACCGTCGCCATGATGCTGGAATCGGGGGATTAAGGGCGCACGCGTCGGCGGATGGCAGTGAAGCTCCAGATCAGGGCGATGAGCCAACCGATCCCGGTCCAGCCCAGCAGCACGTTGGTCAGGAAGATGGCGAAGCTGTTGTCATGGCCGCGCAGCAGGGCGATCAGGGTTGGCAGGAAGCCAATGATCAAAACGGCGATTGCGCCTTCCGGCCCCATCAGATGATACTCCATAACGTGGTTTCCTTATCGACTTTCGATATGAAATTACGCCGAACCACGACCCGGCACAAGGCCCATGATGCGGGATTGGATGCGCACCAATCCCTCCTGACGCAAACAGGCCCCGGGTGGTCGCCCAGGGCCTGCTCGTGTTGACAATGAGACTGTCGGATCAGCTCTCCACTGACGGGAATTCATAGCCGGCATAGATTTCGCGCAACTTGGTCTTGAGGATTTTGCCAGTCGCGCCGATTGGCATTTCCGCGATGAATTCAACCGCATCGGGCAGCCACCATTTGGGCACCTGACCGCGCAGATAGTCGATGATCGAAGCGGCATCAGGTTCGGCGCCTTCCTTGAGCTGGACGACCAGCAGGGGCCGTTCCTGCCATTTCGGGTGGGGCATGCCGAAGGCGGCGGCCATGGCCACAGAGGGGTGTCCCATTGCCGCATTTTCCAGATCGATCGAGGAGATCCATTCACCGCCGGTTTTGATCACGTCCTTGGAGCGGTCGGTGATGGTCATGAAACCATCGCCGTCCATGAAGGCGACATCGCCGGTCTTGAACCAGCCATCATCGGTGAAGCTCTCCGCACCGGCACCGCGATAATAGGACGAGGCGATCCACGGGCCCTGCACCTGGACGTGGCCGGAGGATTTGCCGTCCCAGGGCAGAATGTCGCCGGCATCGTTGACGATGCGCATGCCGACGCCGAATACCAGCCGGCCCTGTTTCAGTTTGACCTTGATCTGGGCCTCGCGGTCCAGCTTGTCGTGCTTGGGCAGGAGATTGTTGACGGTGCCGAGCGGGCTCATTTCCGTCATGCCCCAGCCTTGCTGCATGACGACGTCATACTCGTCCTCATAGGCGCGCAGCAACGCTTCGGGCAGCGCCGAGCCGCCGATCAGGACGCGCTCGACGCTGTCGATGCGCTTGCCGGTTTTCTGCAGGAATTGCAGCAGGCCGAGCCAGACGGTCGGCACGCCGGCGACGTAATTGACGTTTTCCGCTTCGATCAGCTCGTGGATGCTGGCACCGTCCATCTGGGCGCCGGGCATGACCAGTTTGGCGCCGTTCATCGGTGCCGCATAGGGGATGCCCCAAGCGTTGACGTGGAACATCGGCACCACGGGCAACAGCGTGCCGCGGGCACCGACGCCGATCACGTCGGAGGCAGAGGAGGCCATGGCGTGCAGTACGTTGGAGCGGTGGGAATAGAGCACGCCCTTGGGGTCGCCCGTCGTGCCGGAAGTGTAGCAAAGGCCCGCAGCAGTGTTCTCGTCGAACATCGGCCAGTCATATTGCGTGCTCTGGTCGGCGATCAACTCTTCATAGGTCAGGCATTTGGTCGCAACGCCGTCCTTATAGGTGGAATCGGTCATCAGCACCCAGTGGCGCACGGACTTGCATTGTTTCGAGATCGCGTCGACGAGCGGCGCAAACGTTTTGTCGAAGAAGACGGTTTTCGATTGGGCGTGATCGAGCATCCAGATCAATTGTTTCGGGTCGAGCCGCGGATTGACGGTGTGAATTACCGCGCCGATTCCCGAAATCGCGTAGTAGAGCTCGAAATGCCGGTGTGAATTCCATGCGATTGTCGCGACGCGGTCGCCTTCGCGGACTTTCAGTTTTTTCTGCAACGCATTGGCCAATTGCTTGGTGCGCTGGTGGGTGGCGGCATAGCCCTGGCGGTGGATCAGACCGCTTTCGGGCAGGCGGGTGACGATTTCCTGATCGCCATGGCATCGGGCGGCGTGGACCAGAATGTCCGAAATCATCAACGGACGTTCCATCATGTGTGCGCGCAAGGTCATCGTGTCTCCCCTTGGATATCAACCAATTTCGCAATGCTCTGTTTTTTTCTTATCAAAAGGCTTCCCGCCCCGCCGCGCAATCCCTTTGCGCGGCAGTGCTGAAATGCTTATGCGTTTAAGCGTGTTTGGCGGCCGGTTTCGGCCCGATCCGGAGTGTTGAGACCATGGCGTCTGCAGTTTTCGATCTTCCTGGCCATGCCGATGTGCTCGACGCCGCGCGCCAGCTCGCCGGCCAGGCCGTGCGCACGCCGCTCTTGCGCAATGATGTCCTCGACGAACGGCTCGGCGCGCGCATCTTCGTGAAGGCTGAGTGCCTGCAGCGCACCGGCTCTTTCAAATTTCGCGGCGCTTATAATCGGATTTCCAGACTTAATGCCGAGGAAAAGGCTCGCGGTGTCATCGCCTACAGCTCCGGTAACCACGCCCAGGGCGTCGCTGCGGCGGCAAGGTTGGTCGGCACCCACGCCACCATTTTGATGCCCGCCGATGCGCCCGTGGCCAAGGTTGAGGGCGTGCGCTTCTGGGGTGGCAAGGTGGTCTCCTACGACCGTGCGAGCCAATCGCGCGAAGAAATGGGCGCGCGGATCGCGGCCGAGGAGGGCCGCATTCTGGTGCCGCCCTATGAGGACAAATTCATCATTGCCGGGCAGGGCACGGCGGGGCTCGAAGTGGTCGAGCAGCTGGCTGAGCTTGGTCTGGCGCCCGATATCCTCTCGGCCCCCGCCGGTGGCGGTGGGCTGATTGCTGGCACCGGACTGGCGGTCAAGCATGCCCATCCGGATGCGCAGATCTGGGCCGCCGAGCCGGCTGAGTTTGATGATCACCGCCGATCGCTCGAGGCAGGCGAGCGCGTCGCCAATGCGCGTCTGACCGGATCGATCTGCGACGCCATCATCACCCCGACACCCGGCGAGCTGACCTGGCAGCTTAATGCCCGCCAGCTCAGTGGTGGCGTCGCCGTCAGTGATGACGAAGTGCTGGCCGCAATGGCCTACGCTTGGCGGCATTTGAAGATCGTGATCGAGCCGGGCGCCGTGGTCGCGCTGGCCGCCGTGTTGACCGGCAAGCTGGATGTCACCGGCAAAACCGTCTGCGTGATCGCAACGGGCGGTAATGTGGATCGGGCGGTATTTGCGCGGGCGCTGGAGCTGGGATGAGGGCGCAGTAGGTTTTCGGGTTTCCCAGCCTATTCCGGCACAGTCCCGGGCGCTCCACGCCGCAAATCCTGCTCGATCATAAGCGGCGCCGGGGCGTCGTCTATCAGACGGGTACGGTAGACTTGGACATTCTCCAGCACGCGCTGGACGTAGTTTCTCGTTTCGGAGAAAGGGATGCTCTCGACCCAGTCGATGGGATCGACATCGGGATCGCGCGGATCGCCGTAATTCTCGATCCAGCGATTGGCGCGGTGGGCACCGGCATTATAGGCGGCCAGGGCGAGCACGTAGGAGCCGTCAAACTGGTCAACCACGTCTTCGAGATGGTGCATGCCCAGCGAGATATTGTAGTCGCGATCATCGGTCAGCCAATTAAAGCGATAGGGCGCGCCGATTGAGCGGGCTGTGGCCTGGGCTGTCGAGGGCAGCAATTGCATCATGCCGCGTGCCCCGGCGCCGCTCACGGCGTCTTGAGAGAATTCGGTTTCCTGGCGGATGATGGAATGCACCAGCGCGCTTTCCGGCAGCCTGTCAGCAGACGCCGGCAGGCTGATCGTCGGATAGGCGCTTTGCGGCAGGATGATGCCGTTGAGGCGCGCCTGTTTGGCGGCCCGGACCGCTTGGCGGGTTTGCAGATACTCATTCGCCAGATTGGCCAGCAAGACACCTTCGACCGGGTCTGTAACCTGATCGTCGAGCCGGTACATGAAGAGGCGGAAATAATAATCTTCGCCCTGCTCGGCGAGCAGACGCATGGCGCGGATTTGCGGCCGCGCTTCAAAGGCGACGCGGGCCGCGTCGTCGGGCACCGGCTCGGCCTCTAGCGAAAATTGGGCAGGGCCGTCAGAGAGTTGTGCCAGCGCCAATTGGCCGTAATAGGCCGTCGAGTGGGTGCCGGCCTCGGCGTAATAGGTCGCGGCCAGTTCCGGATTGCCGGCCGCATCGGCGGCGCGGGCCATCCAGTAGGATGCGCGCGACAGCGAGACGGGCGTCGAGACATTGTCGCGCAGACGCGTGAAGTGCGTCATCGCCTGGTCGGGCTGGCCGAGATGAATCAGGGCCAGCCAGCCGGCCATGAATTCGGCGTCGGCGAAATCGGCGCCGGATTGCATGCCATGCGCTTGGGCGAGTTGATAGGCAGTGGCAAAATCCTGATCGCGGATCAGGTTCAGGATCATCAGCTTGCGCTCGGTCCACATCAAACCGAGAGCGTTGGGATCGGAATGGGCGTCGGGCAATTGCAGCAGCAGGGGCAGGACCGTATCGGTCATGCCCGAGCGGCGACGCCAGCGGGCGCGTTCATAGGTCAGGCCAGGGTCGTTCTGCAGGCTGACCGGGATGCGTTCAACCGCGCGCTCAACGCCGCTCTGGCGCCCGGCCAGGCGCAGCCGTGCATCGGCGAGATCGTGGTCGGTGCCTTGTAGCAGCGGCAGAACGCGCCGCGCTGCCGACATTTGATTGGACCAGATCAGATAGTCGATCCGCGCCTGGTGATCGGCGGCGGTCAGGACTGAGTCGTGATTGCGGTAAACTTCGCTCTGCGCGGTGAGCGACAGATAGCTGGTGCGCCAGGTTTCGCGCAGCAGCGCTTCACCTTCCTCGGTGCGGCCATCGGCCAACAGGGCTTCGGCCATGGCGATACTGCCGCGCCCGGATGTCGGCGGATTGGCCTCGAACCAGCTGATGATGAAGGGCGGGCTGAGGCCGGAATCGGTGATCTTGGACTCGGCCTCGGTGCGGATGAAGCTGTCGCGCGGCCAATTGTCGAGTTCGTCAAGGGCGAGATTGAGCTCCAGAAAGGTGGCGCGTGGATTGTTCAACACCGTGCGCCATAACAGGACGCTACGCGCGGCTGTGTCGCTCAGGCGCAGGCGAGTATCGGCAACCAGCTCCCAATCCTCATCATCGGCCGCATCAAGGCCTTGTCGAAACAGGTTGAAATCAGCGTCGCTGAGATAGGTGGAATAATTCTGCGGCTCGGGCCGCATGCGCGGCGTCGGTGCCTGGGCTTGCGCCGGCAGCGCGAAGGAGAGCACTAACAATGCCGAGAGACAACGGATAATCATGGGTCGCAACACGGATCCTGATAGTTTAACGCTACCATCATCGGCCCGAATGCCCCTCACTGTCCAGCCTTGTTGAGGACGCTTGGCCGCAGGCAGCGGCGCCCTTATGCTTGCCAGCTCATAATCCGGACTTCGGGACCAAAACATGTTCAAGGGCTCCATCACCGCACTCGTCACACCGTTCAAGAACGGTGCCGTCGATGAGGACAAGGTAATCGCACTGTGTGAACGCCAGATTGCCGCCGGCAGTCATGGGCTGGTTCCGTGCGGCACAACGGGCGAATCTGCGACGCTGAGCTTTGATGAGCATATGCGCGTGGTCGAACTGGTGGTGAAGACCGCCGCCGGCCGCGTGCCGGTGATCGCCGGTACCGGATCGAATTCGACCAGTGTCGCGATTCAGAACCAGGCCCGCGCCAAGGCGCTTGGTGCCGATGCGGGACTGGTGGTTGCGCCATATTACAACAAGCCCAATCCCGAGGGGCTCTACCAGCATTTTAGGGCGATTAATGACGCCGTCGATCTGCCAATCATTGTCTATAATGTACCCGGTCGGACCGTGATCGATATCGGGGCCTCGACAGTGGCGCGCATCGCCGGGCTGACGCATGTGGTCGGCATCAAGGACGCAACAAGCGATATGTCGCGCGTCTCCGACCATCGCCGTCTGATCGGCGAGGGGTTCACCCAGCTGTCCGGCGATGATCCAACGGCGCTTGGCTTCAATGCCTGCGGCGGAGTCGGCATGATTTCCGTAACCTCGAATGTCGCTCCGGCTCTGTGTGCGCAGTTCCAGGACGCGACCCTTGCGGGTGATTGGGAGAGGGCGCGGCAGTTGAACGACCGGCTGACGCCGCTGCACCACGCGCTGTTCACCTCGTCCAGCCCCGGACCGACCAAATATGCGATGAGCCTGCTCGGCGTCACCGGGACAGAAATGCGTCTGCCGCTGACTGAGCCGGATGAGGCGTCGAAACTGGCGGTACGCAAGGCGATGGTGATTGCCGGATTGCTGGATCGCTCATGAGCAAGCCCGATACGCGGCCCGTCGCGCTCAATCGCCGCGCCCGCTATGATTACGAGATCGAAGAGACATTCGAGGCCGGCCTGATGCTGATGGGCTCGGAGGTCAAATCCTTGCGCGAGGGCCGCGCCAATATCGCGGAGTCCTATGTCAGCCCCGAGCGCGAAGGCCTGTGGCTGATCAATTCCGATATCCCGCAATACGCCCCCGCCAACCGCTTCAATCACGAGCCGCGGCGTCACCGCAAGCTGTTGTTGAAGAAGAAGGAAATCAATCGGCTGATCGGTGCGGTCACCCGCGAAGGGCGCACCGTCATTGCGTTGAAGCTCTATTTCAATGATCGCGGCATCGCCAAGCTTGAGATCGGTTTGGCGAAGGGCAAGCGCAATATCGACAAGCGCCAGACGATCAAGGACCGCGAGTGGAACAAACAGAAATCACGACTAATGAAAGATCACGGCTAGGCCGCTCTTTTCACACCCTCACGATTGATCGTGGACAGCAGCAGGTCGAGGTTGATCGGTTTGGCGACATGACTATCCGCGCCGGCTTCGAGCATCTCGGTGACATGATGGCTCAGCGTGTCGGCGGACAGGGCGATAATCAGGGTGCGCGGCAGTTTTTCTTGCAGTTCGGCGTCGCGGATGGCGCGGATCGCGGTCAAACCGTCCATCACCGGCATGTGTTTATCCATCAGGACAAGATCGGGCCGGAGGTCGCGCCAACGCTTGATCGTGGTCTCGCCATTCTCTGCAAAATCCAGTGATTGGCAACGCGGGCCTAAAAGCGCCTGCAGTACGATCTGGTTGGTCTTGACGTCTTCTGCGGCGAGAACGCGCATCTCAGCCAGCCTGAAGCGGTTAGCACCCGCTGCAGCATCGGTGGGCGGCAGGTCGGCGGAAATGGCGGGTATCTCGCCGGGCTTGGCATCCAGTCGAACAAGCGGGATTTCGACGGTGAACGTCGCCCCCTGACCGAGTTGGCTCGCGACACGGACGCTCCCGCCCATCAGCTCGGCCAGTGATTTGATGATCGACAGGCCAAGCCCGGTTCCGCCGAACCGGCGCGTGGTTGAATTGTCGGCCTGGGTGAACGCGTTGAACAAGCGGTCCAGATGCTTGGGAGCGATCCCGATCCCGGTATCGGCCACTCGCAATTGGAGCGTTTCCCGGTCACCACCCTGCGGGTCCGGTCGACACTCGGCGCTTATGGTGATCGATCCGTGATGGGTGAATTTGATCGCATTGGCGACCAGGTTTTGGATGATTTGCCGGATGCGCAGTGCGTCGCCATAGCAGGTGTGCCGGCAGCTTTTATCGATGACGAGGTTCAGGCTCAGGGTCTTTTCCGTGGCGGCATACCGGTGCAGGGCGATCGAACTCTCGAGGCAGTCCTCGAGCGCAAACGCCTGCTCGTCCAACTCGAATTTGCCGGCTTCCATCTTGGAAAGATCCAGGATGGAATTGAGAATATCCGTCAGATCGCGCCCGGAACCGGTCACCAGGTTCAGCATCTCTGTTTGTTTGGGCGTGAGGGGCGTCTCCGAGAGGGCTTGCACCATGCCGAGCACGCCGTTCAGCGGTGTGCGGATTTCGTGGCTCATATTGGCCAGGAAAGCGCTCTTCGCCTTGTTGGCGAGAATTGCGTCTTCGCGTGCCCGGACAAGTTGGGCGTTCTGGCGAACATATTCTGCGGTCACCCCGATGAAGGGAACGGCGTATTCGAGAATCTTCAGCCCGTGAGCGACATTGAAATGGGAGTCGAAGAGGACTCGCGAGCCGAAGGCCATGTGAATCTCAAGGGCAATGGCCGGTATGAGCGCAAAGATCAATGACGCGGTCATCGGGTTTGGCGTTGCCTTATACAGGCGGGCCAGAAATGGCGCAGCCAGAAGAAAAATCGCGAGGGGAAACAGATCATAAGGACGGCTTACCAGGGAGTTTTCGAACTGGGTGCTCGGCAGATCGCGGACGGTGGCGGTGATGATGATCAAACTGAGCGCGACCAAGCCGAATGCGAGGGCGACCCTGGGCAGTGTCTTGGGTGAGGGGGTGGTTCCGGCTCGCGCGACGCGCAGGGCTAGCAACGTCCCGACGAGCAGGATCAGCGCGTGGAAGCTGCGCGACAGCGCCCAGGTAAAGGGTATGAAATCGGCGTCGGGGGCGGCTGCGTGGATCAAGCGCATCGCGGCGAGGGTATGAAATGCGTCCATCGCCCCGGAAAAAAGCATGGCGAGGCCGATAATTGGCGCCGTTATCTCGCCACTGACCCGATAGTGCAAGAAAGCCAGCGCTGCGACGATGAGAGCGAAGGCCACCGAACTCCATTCGAGCAGGGCGTGTATGATCGCCCCCCGGAGCGCCTGATAATGGTCTTGGACAGCTGGCGCCTTCGCAGCTTCGGAGGTGCCTGTAGACGCCATTGCAGAAAAATCGATACCGGCCAACATCAGTACAGCAGGGATCAATGCCAGGGCGAGCACCGCGAGAAAGCCTTGCGTCTGTATCAGGTCGAGGACCGGAGCGCGGGTTCCAGATGTCATTCGCTACAGCGTCTCCGGTAGGTATCAAATCTCTCGCAAGCCCCGAATCGTCGAGGCTGCCAAGATCTGCGGCGACGGTACAACCAGAAGTTTGGCGATGTCAGGGATTAACTTATTTGCGAGGCAGAAAGGAAATATTAGCCTTATTCATGTGCAGTCGCAGCAAATCGGTCGCGATAAGCCTGCGGCGTGACGCCCATCAGGCGGGCGAAGCTGCGGCGCATGCGTTCGTCATTGCCGAAGCCACAGGCGGTGGCGATCGTCTTGATGCTCAATTTGACGTCTTCCAGCATTACCCGGGCCGCATCGACGCGAAATTGTTCGACGGCGCGGGCCGGCGTGTCACCGGTTTCTCGGATATAGAGGCGTGCGAAATTGCGCGCACTCATGCCGGAGCGTTCGGCCAAGGCCTCGATCCGCAGGTCGGCCGTGAGATTGTCGCGCATCCAGAAATGTAGCGCATCGAAGCGGCCGCTGGCGGATCGGGTCTGCTCCTTGAGCGCTTCGCTGAATTGCGCCTGGCCGCCGGGGCGTTTGATATAGACGAGCAGATTGCGGGCCAGTTCCAGCGTCGCGTCGCGGCCGTGATCGGCTTCCACCATCGCCAGCGCCAGATCGATGCCGGCGGTGACGCCGGCCGAGGTCCACACGCCATCATCTTCGATATAGATCGGGTCAGGGTCGATTTCGGCCTTCGGGCAGGTTTCGGCCAATTGCTCGCAGCGGCGCCAATGGGTGACGGCGCGGCGTCCGTCGAGCAGACCGGCGGCACCGAGCAGAAAAGCGCCGGTACAGGTTGAGGCGATGCGGCCGCATCGCTCGGTCGCGCGTAGCAGCGATGCGACGAGGCGATTATCGCGGCTGGCGGTGTAAACGCCGTCGCCGCCGCAGATGATCAGCGTATCGGTTTCGTCGAGCCCGACGCCTGCGACACGGCGCGTATTGAGCAGAATGCCGGTATCGGTCTTGACCGGGCCACCATGATGCGAGGCGAGGGTGGTGATGTAGGCGTCATAGCCCAACACCTCATTGGCATCAGCGAAAACCTGGAGTGGACCGGTCGCGTCGAGCAGCTTCACCCCTTCGAACAGGAAGAAAGCGATATGACGTTCGATCAGGGGCGTATTGGCAGGAAAGGTTGGCATGTTGTCATTTGTGCCATCAGTGAAAAAGAATAGCCAGTGGCTTTTACCGCCACTTGGGAGGGCTGCAATGGCAAGGCTAGAGCTGAAAGTTGTCATAAATGCGATTTGCCCATGGTCGGGCAAACCGGTGCGGGTGGACAGCCTGACCCGCTATCACGGTCAAGTCGTTGGCTTCTACAATCCGGCCTGTCGTGACAAATTCAACGCGCCTGCTGCCATTTCGACATCACGATCGATAACCTGGCTGGAAAAGCTGGTTCGGCGCGCCAACGCGATGGTGTCGTCAAGGGTAGAGCCGCGATATCATTTCATTAACCTTGTTATCCACAGCTGGCTGGCTACTGCGCATCTGCGTCGAGGAAGCGGCGGATATCGGCAAAAACGGCGCTGAACATCGGCTCGGTCAAACGGCCTGTATTGGTGTTGTAGCGCGAGCAATGATAGCTGCTGAACAGGCGCAGCGGGCCGGTCGGGGTGTCGATATCGCTGGCGGCGGCATGGCCGAATGGCGCGCTGACCAGGCGCTGACCGAGCGCGCGCAATGTGTTGTCATGGGCGATCTTGCCGAGCGCCAGAATGGCGGTCAGACGCGGCAGGGCGGCGATCCGGCTGACCAGAAACGGCCGGCAGGCATTGGCTTCGGCCCCAACCGGCTTGTTCTCCGGCGGCACGCAGCGCACCGCATTGGTGATCATGACGTCTTCGAGGGTCAGACCGTCATCGGCATCGAGCCCGTAAGCGCCCCTGCTGAAGCCATGTTTGGCCAGGGTCGCAAACAGGAGGTCGCCGGCCCAGTCGCCAGTGAAGGGACGGCCAGTGCGATTGGCCCCGCGCAGGCCCGGCGCCAGACCGACAATCAGCAGGCGCGCATCATCGGGTCCAAAGGAATTGACCGGGCCGTTATGCCAGTCGGGAAACAGCACGGCATTGCGTTCACGATAGGCAACCAATCGCGGGCAGAGCGGACAATCTGGCGCCGGTTCGGGCGGCACGCTCATACCGTGCCATCCGTCCGACTGTCGGGCCGGTTTTCGGGCCGGTTCTCCGGGCGGCCGATCATGTGCTGCAAATCGAGCAGCTCGATGAAATCATCGGCCTGCCGGCGCAGCTCGGTGGCGATCATCGGTGGTTTGGTTTTCATCGAGGAGACAACGCTGACCCGCACGCCGCGCCGGCGCGCCGCCGCGATCGCGGGGCAGAAATCGCCGTCGCCGGAA
Organism: uncultured Maricaulis sp.; assembly: GCF_963975345.1. Classification (NCBI taxonomy): domain Bacteria; kingdom Pseudomonadati; phylum Pseudomonadota; class Alphaproteobacteria; order Maricaulales; family Maricaulaceae; genus Maricaulis; species uncultured Maricaulis sp. The sequence goes on from NZ_CAXBGE010000004.1 coordinate 82,673, forward strand.
AACAGGATGATGTGCTGGAGATAATCGGCGGCATCGATCATGTCGACGGCGAGCTCGAGATCCATATCGCCCTTGATGCGGCGATTGCCCTCGGAATCGGTGAATTCCTTGGCCGGCTTGGTGACGACGTGGAAGCCATTATAGTCGAGCCAATCGACCAGCGGACGCAGCGGATTATACTCCTCATGCTCCAGCAGGGCAGTGTAATAATTGGCCCGGATCAGCCGGCCACGCTTGCGGAATTCCTCGAGAAGGCGTTTGAAATCGATATCGAAGCCGAGCGCTTTGGTGGTCGCAAACAGATTGGCACCATCAATGAAGATGCCGATGCGTTCATCGGGATAGAAAGTCATTGGAAAAAAATCCTTTGAGATATGCGGGCATGAAAAATTGAAAACATCACCGATTTATATCGCGCTTGGTGCCAATCTGCCATCGGCCGGACTCAGCCCGGCTCAGACATTGGCGCGGGCGCTCGACGCGCTTGCGGCGCGCGGCATCACGGTGGTGGCGCGCTCATCCGATTGGCACAGCCCGGCCTGGCCCGATCCGAGCGCCCCGGCCTATGTCAACGCGGTGGCGGAGGTCGCAACCCGGCTGGCTCCGCGCGCCCTGCTGGACCAATTGCATGCGGTTGAAGCCGAGTTTGGCCGGGTTCGCCACATCCGTTGGGAATCGCGAGTGCTCGATCTCGACCTGCTCGATTATCGCGGCGAGCGCTGCACTGATGCGGGTGGCATGGATGTGCCGCATCCGCGCATGACGGATCGGGCCTTTGTTCTGCTGCCGCTGGCCGAGATTGCACCGGACTGGTGTGCGCCGGGTTCGGGCAAGCTGATCGGGCATCTGATCGACCAGTTGCCACCAGCCGATATTGCGGCGACGCATCGCTGATGCGGTCGATCAATGATCGCCAGTCACGAGGTTTGCCGCTAGACTCGGGCCATCAAGCAGGGTCTGGCACACCGATACCGGTGGTGATGGCCGAAAGCGGGCAGGGGCGGATTTGTGATGCGTATCGCGTTTATAATCTTGTTGGTCGTGATGGGGCTGTTTGCTGGTGCCTTGCTGCGCACCGAAGCGGTGCTGGCCTGTCCTGCACGCACAACGCCGCATTTCCCCGGCTCGAACTTTGGTGTGTTTGCCGCCTATGAAGCGCTGGATGCGGCGTCCAAGGCGGATCAGGCACAAGCCTTGACGACCTATTTCTTCAATAATTGCCGTGGATCAGACGACGGATCAATCGAGTCTGATCTGGTTCGACGGGTCGACAATATCGCCCTCATGGCAGTCTCGCCGTTTGTCTCCTTTGACACGCCTTTTCTGCTGATCGAGCTACAGGCCCAGCCCTAGCTCCGTAAGCGTGCCGCACCCAGCTGCGCACCGTACTGCGCTGAACGCCGCTGGCCCTTGCCAGACCGGGGCGGGACCGATAGGAAACGCGGTTCAAACTGCAGCGCTTGTTCAAGGAGATCGCGCGTATGGCCCGCGTCACCGTCGAAGATTGTATCGATAAGATCCCTAACCGTTTTCGCCTGGTTCTCTTGGCGGCGCACCGTGCGCGGAATATTTCCGCCGGTTCTGCGCTGACGATTGATCGCGATAACGACAAAAATCCCGTCGTCTCTCTGCGTGAAATCGCCGACGAGACCCTCGATCTCGACGTGCTTCGTGAGAGCCTTATCAATGGCTTGCAGCGCGTTCTGCCGAGCGAAGACGAGGAAGATGCCCGCAAGGCCGAAGGCCGCCAGGAATTCGAAGCCCTGCCAGCCCCGCCGGTCGAACTCGACGAAGCGGAAATGCTCAAAGCCCTGCAAAACGACCGGGACGGCGCGCCTGACGGCCGCCTCTGATGCGCCTTGACTGCCGGGGCGATATCATCTGATACGGTTTCGCCGCCGCCCGCCATCCCGAGCGCGGACGAGCTGATCGAACGGATTCGGAAATATTTTCCGACCGTCGATGCCGATTATGTGCGTCGCGCCTATGATTTTGCCGAAGAGGCGCACCGGCCACAAAGGCGCCAGTCGGGCGAACCCTATTTCGGCCATGTCGTGGCCGTGGCGATCATCCTGACCGAATTGCGCATGGACGTCGCCACCGTCTGTACCGGCCTGCTGCACGATACCGTTGAAGACACACCCGCCACGCTGGACGAACTGGAAACCCTGTTCGGCAGCGAAGTCGCCGGCTTGGTGGACGGTGTCACCAAGCTAGGCCAGATGGAATTGCGTTCGAAGCGCACCAAGCAGGCGGAAAACCTGCAAAAACTGGTCGTTGCGATCTCTTCCGATGTCCGCGTTCTGATCGTCAAATTGTGCGATCGCCTGCACAATATGCGCACGCTTGGTGCCATCCCGCGGCCGGAAAAGCGCGAACGTATCGCACGTGAAACGCTGGAGATTTATGCCCCCTTGGCGCGCCGGATCGGGATTAACCGCGTCTGCGTCGAACTGGAAGATCTCGCTTTCCACCATATCAATCCGGCAGCTCATGAATCGATCAACCGGCGCCTGCAATTGCTGCGCGACGAACATGCCGATGAGGTTTCGGTGGTTTCCGAGGCGATCACCGACAAGCTCGGCGCGGTCGGGATCGACGCGCGCGTCTTTGGCCGCCAGAAGCGGCCCTATTCGATCTGGCGCAAGCTGGAGCGCAAAGGACTGACCTTTGATGATATCGCCGATATCTACGCTTTCCGCGTTATCGTTGCCGAGCCGGATGAGTGCTACCGTGCGCTCGGGGTGATCCACCAGGCTTGGCGCAGCGTGCCGGAACGGTTTCGCGATTTCATCTCGGTACCAAAACCGAATAATTACCGCTCGCTGCACACCACCGTTGTCGGACCCGACAGCGTGCGGATCGAATTGCAGATTCGCACCGAGGCGATGGAGGCGGTTGCCGAGAGCGGCGTCGCGGCCCATTGGCGCTACAAGGACAGTGCCTATCGCTACGACCCCGAGGCGGCCCAGGCCGCCGGTGGCGATCCACTGGAGCGCTTGCGGCCCTTCGTCGAGATTCTCAACCAAGGCGGTGATCCGGACGAATTCCTCGAGCACGCCAAGCTCGAAATGTTTGCTGACCAGGTCTATTGCTTCACGCCGGGCGGCGATCTGATTGCCCTGCCTTCGGGGGCCACGCCGCTCGATTTCGCTTATGCCGTTCATACCGAGCTCGGCCACACCACGGTCGCTGCACGGGTCAATGGCCGCGAACGGCCCCTGCGCACCGAGCTGCACAATGGCGATATCGTCCAGATCGTCAAAGGTGGGGTGCGCCAGCCGCCGCGTGGTTGGGAGAGCTTGGCCGTGACCGGCAAGGCGCGCGCTTCGATCCGGCGTCTGATCCGGGAATCGGAGCGCGACGAGTTCTGCCGCATTGGCAAGATTATGGCCGACCACGCCTTTCGCCGTGAGGGCCGGGCGCTGGTTGAGCCGGATCTCGCCGAAGCCATCAGCCGGCTGGAATTGAAGGACGTGGAAAGCCTCTACGAGGCGCTTGGGCGTGGCCGTATTACCTCAACGGGCTTGCTCAATGCCGTCTTCCCGGGCCGGCTTGATGATCGCAGCGATGTCGTCGAGCGTGATCTGATCGAGGACAAGAAGGCGCGGCTCTATGTGCGCGGACGCGGACTGACGCCGGGCGTGACGCTGCACTTTGCCGAATGTTGTTCGCCGCTGCCGGGCGACCGTATCGTCGGCATGTTGGTGCCCGAGCGCGGCATCGAGATTCACACGATCGATTGCGAACGCCTGGCCCAGTTCGAAGAGGGCGATATGGATCAATGGCTCGACCTGGTTTGGACCGACGAGGCTGGTGCCAGCGCCGTCTCGATGGCGCGCATCAAGGCGGTGATGCACAATGAACCCGGTGCCTTGGCCGAAATTGCCAAAACGGTCGGCGAGAATCGCGGCAATATTGCCAATGTGAAAACCTATAAGCGGGCCCCCGATTTCTTCGAGATGGAATTCGACATCGAAGTCTTCGACACCCGCCACCTGGCCAATGTCCTCGCCGCCGTGCGGATGTGTTCCACCGTGGTTTCGGCGGAACGGATGCGGGCCGAGGCCGAGGAGCAAGACGAATGACACGTGACGAAGTGCTCGATGAATTCCGCGCCTCCGGCGCTTTGCTGGAAGGACATTTCATCCTGTCCTCCGGCCTGCGCAGCGCTGTCTTCCTGCAAAAGGCGAAAGTGTTTGCCGATCCGGAACGCACCGCCCGGCTTTGCAAGGCGCTGGCCGACAAGGTGAGGGCGGAACTCACTGAACAGCCGACCGTCATCGTCTCGCCCGCCGTTGGCGGCATTGTGCCCGGCTATGAGACGGCGCGGCAGATGGGGCTCAAGGCGCTCTATGTCGAGCGCGAGAATGGCGAGTTTACTCTGCGTCGTGGCTTCGAACTCGGTCCTGAGGACCGCGTCCTTGTGGTCGAGGATATTGTTAGCACCGGCCTGTCGTCGCGCGAATGCATCGAGGCGATCCAGGCGACCGGCGCGAGGGTGATTGCCGAGGCCTGTCTGGTGGACCGTTCCGGCGGCGAGGCCGATGTTGGCGTGCCGCTGATCGCGTTGACGCAATACAAGGTGCCGGCCTATCCCGCTGACCAGCTGCCGCCAGAACTCGCCGCGATCCCGGCGATCAAACCCGGCAGCAGAGGTCTAGCCTGATGCTTCGCCTCGGCGTCAATATCGATCATGTCGCTACCATTCGTAATGCGCGTGGCGGGGCGCACCCCGATCCAGTGCGCGCGGCGCGTCAGGCGGCCGAAAGCGGCGCCGATGGCATCACCGCGCATTTGCGTGAGGACCGCCGCCATATCACCGATAGCGATATCGACCGGCTGATGGCCGAGATCGATTTGCCGCTCAATCTGGAAATGGCGGCAACGCCGGAAATGCTCGAGATCGCCCTGCGTCACAAGCCGCATGCGGTCTGCCTGGTGCCGGAAAAGCGTGAGGAACGCACCACCGAGGGCGGGCTCGATATCGCTGCCGGCCACAATCATATCGCGCCCTATGTGCGCCAGCTGGCCGAGGCCGGCATTCGCGTCTCGCTCTTCATCGAGGCCGACCCGGTCCAGATCGCCGTCGCCGAGGCGATGGGCGCCAGCGTCGTCGAACTGCACACGGGAGCCTATTGCGAAGCGGCGATTGCCGGCGATGCCAAGGCCATGGCGCTGCACCTGAAACGTCTGCAGCTGGCGGCGACAGATGGCCATGCGCGCGGGCTGGAAGTCCATGCCGGTCACGGTCTGACCTATGACACGGTGAGGCCGGTTGCCGCGATCCCGGAACTCGCCGAGCTCAATATCGGCCATTTTCTGATCGGCGAGGCGATTTTTCGCGGTCTGCGCGAAGCGGTTACCACCATGCGTGGCTTGATCGCCGAGGCCCGGGCATGATCATCGGTCTCGGCTCAGACCTGATGGACATTCGCCGCATCGAGCGTTCGCTCGAGCGCTTCGGCGACCGTTTCGTGCAACGCGTGTTTACGGAGGTCGAGCAGGCCAAATCCGAAGCGCGCCGCATGCGGGCCGCCAGCTATGCCAAGCGTTTCGCCGCCAAGGAGGCCGGCGCCAAGGCGCTTGGCACCGGGATCGCGCGCGGCGTGTCGTGGAAAGAGATCGGGGTCGTCAATCTGCCCGGCGGCAAGCCGACCCTGGCCTTCACAGGCCGGGCGCTGGAGCGGTTGATCGCGCTGACGCCGGAGGGGATGGAAGCGCATGCCCATATCACCATCACCGATGACCATCCCTACGCCCAGGCCTTCGTCGTGATCGAAGCGCGTGTTATCGGTTCGGCCCATGGTTGATCCAACCGCCGATCTGGAAACCCGCATCGGCTATGTCTTCAAGGACAGAAAGCTGATCGAGCGGGCGCTGACCCATTCCAGCTTTGGCGATGGCCGTCCGGGCTTTCGCAGCTATGAGCGGTTGGAATTTCTCGGCGACCGCGTGCTTGGACTGATGACGGCGGAAGCGCTGTTTCGCGCTTTTGACACGGCGTCCGAAGGTGCGCTGGCACCGCGTTTGAACGCGCTGGTGCGCAAGGAAACCTGCGCCGATGTCGCGCGTGAGATCGACCTCGGCTCGGCCTTGCGCATGGGGCGCTCAGAAGAAAAGGGTGGCGGCAAGGCCAAGACCTCTATCCTCGGTGACGCCTGCGAGGCACTGATGGCGGCGCTCTATCTCGATGGTGGCCGGCCCTGCGTGCAGGCTTTCTATGATACGCACTGGAATGACCGGATCGAAGCGCTCAAATCCAAGCCGTGCGATGCCAAATCGACACTGCAGGAATGGGCCGCCAAGGCCGGCCATGACACACCGCGCTACCGGCTCACCGGGCGCTCCGGCCCCGATCACCGGCCGGTTTTTACGGTCGAGGTCACAATTTCACCGCTTGAGCCGGCTATCGGCGAGGGTGGTACCAAACAGGCGGCCGAGCGCGCCGCCGCAAAGACACTGTTGAACAGAGAGGGCCAAGATGTCGGCTGAAGCAGAAACCCGATTTGGCTTTGCCGCCGTGATCGGTTCCCCCAATGCCGGCAAATCGACCCTGGTCAATGCGCTCGTCGGCGCCAAGATTTCCATCGTCACGCACAAGGTGCAGACGACGCGCTTTGCCGTGCGCGGCGTGGCGATCGAGGACAAGACCCAGATCTGCCTGGTCGATACGCCCGGCGTGTTCGCACCAAAGAACCGGCTCGACAAGGCCATGGTCCGCGCTGCCTGGAGCGGCGCCGATGACGCAGACTGTGTGGTCCACGTGATCGATGTCGGTGCTCGCGACCGCATCGAGGCCGGCAATGGCAAGCCCGGCGACCGTCTGATGGTTGAAGATGATGACCGCGTCATGGAAGGCCTCAAACTGGCCAATCGTCAGGCGACGCTCGTGCTCAACAAGATCGACACCATCGATAGCGATCATCTGCTGGCGATGTCGAAAGAGCTCTACGATACGGGCATTTATTCCGACGTTTTCATGATTTCCGCCAAAAAAGGCTTCGGCGTTCCGCTGCTCAAAGCGCATCTGGCGACCCTGATGCCACAAGGCGTCTGGCATTATCCCGAAGACCAGATCGCCGATCTGCCGCAACGCCTGCTCGCCGCCGAGATCACCCGCGAAAAACTCTATCTGCGCCTGCACGAGGAATTGCCCTATGCCTCGATGGTCGAGACAGAGAGCTGGAAAAAGCTGCGCGACGGTTCTGTCCGCGTTGAGCAATCGATCATCATCGAGCGCGACAGCCAAAAACCCATCGTGCTCGGCAAGCATGGCTCAGCCGTCAAAGCGATTGGGGAAGCGGCCCGGCGTGAGCTGGAAGAAATGCTCGGCTGCCGGGTGCATCTCTTCATCAATGTGAAGGTCGACCCACGCTGGATGGCGCGGCGGTCCCACTTCTCTGATGTCGGGCTTGATTTTGATGCTTAGGCATTGCGATGGAATGGTCTGATAGCGGCATTGTCCTGGCGGTTCGGCCGCACGGGGAGACCAGCGCGATCATCGAGGTGCTGACGGCTGAGAATGGCCGCCATGCCGGCCTAGTGCGCGGCGGGCGCTCGCGCAGCATGCGGCCGGTGCTGCAGCCGGGCAATCGTGTCGCGGTCACCTGGCGGGCGCGGCTGGCCGATCATCTCGGTACTTTTGTCGTTGAAGCCGAGCATCTGGGCGCTGGCGCTGTGATGGAAAACCGCGCTGCCCTGGCGGGGCTCAACTCAGCCTGCGCCGTCGCCGTGATGGCCTTACCTGAGCGTGAGCCACATCCGCGTGTCCATGAGGGCTTTGGCATTTTTCTCGCGGCGCTGGAGCAGGAGGATGTCTGGCCGGCACTCTATGTCAGCTGGGAAGCGGGACTGTTGTCCGCTCTGGGCTATGGCCTCGATCTCGATACCTGCGCCGTCACCGGCGTCATCGATGATCTCACCCATGTCAGCCCGCGCACCGGCCGCGCCGTCTGCCGCGAAGAGGCGGCGCCCTATCTGGCCAAACTGCTGCAAATCCCCGGCTTCATGCAGGGCTCCGGCACGATCGAGCCCGGCGATATCGCCATGGGCCTGGCCCTGACCGGCTATTTCATCGATCGCCGCGTGCTGTGGCAGATCGACAAGCAATTGCCCGGAGCGCGGGCGCGCATGATCGCCGAGCTGGAGCGGGTGGGGCGGCTTTAGGATGGCGCGCGTGGTGTGGGCTCGGAGTTTGTTCGCAGACCGCCCTACCAATCGTATCGGGTAGGGGTCTCGCCCATCAGATCTAGGGTGAAGCACGAATTGGAATTGGATGGTCGTAGCGCGACCCACTTATGGCTACCGACCAACAGCTTTGCTTCCGTGGGAAACCTCAAGCGATTTGAATTGCTTGGCTCCGGGCAGAAATCGCTAGAGGACAATTTTAGCAACTCGTACCCCCCAGCAACGAGGGTGATTTCAACTATATGGTCGGCAATTTCGGGGTTACAATCGAAAAGGATAGTGCAACCGTCCAATTCAAGTAAATTGCAGGTCGGCTGAAATCGTTCGATGAATGGCTCGGACAAGGATTCAAAATAAAATTGAGTTCGATCCACTTCTAGAATTGACACCGATCTCGAAGTGCGAATTTCGTCTTCGTGGACCTCTCCTCCTAATTTCGTTGGGTACTCAAGGCCATCAACATTCTCAACATATCTCGAATGCTCGAGTGTGTCGGGCATAATCCAACTGAATCCAAAGCTATATTGAGAGTTTTTGGTGCGACCTTTTCCCCTCTCTTCCCACTCCTCCAAAGTCTCGACGATGCGCGCATTCCCGCCACCGAACGTTAGCCCGAGAAGCCCGTCCGAGTGGGCGCGCAGCGAAAGGTATGTTTGAAAGAAAAACTCACCTTGGCAGCTGTCCCAAATTGACGAGTCCAGCTTCACTTTGGTGCCGAGCTGATTTAGCGGAATGTTTGCTTCAAGGAGGAATTGAATTCGTTTAGTAGTACGGTCGATTCCCTGAAATTTCGCACCTATAGCCGAATTAATCTCGTCTCCCCACGCGCTGAAAAAGTCCTTTTGTTCAGCATCATTGAGCTGCAAATCCAAATATCGCGACCTAATCGCATAACCTCGATTTGAATCGAGCGCTACTCGAATGCGTTCGCGATCAAAAATATCGCAATGCTGGACCCCATTTTTGTATGCGAGCTTTTGTAAACTCGTAATGATTCCGGGAGTAAGTCCAACATTTGTAAAAAATACAAATGATTTTGGGTTGGGCGTTTGATCTCTCTTGACCCGAAATGCGGCACCCAGATCGGATTCGAATTTTTTCTTGATTTGCTTGCGGTGTTGTTGGGTGTCGGTGGCCCCGTTTACAAAACCGACTGCTCCAAAACACAATTCGCCCTCATACAGTGCTTGGATATCGCGGGCTTCATCCGGGCCGCCCTTGGGTAGACGTGGCCTAACATCTGAAAACCCGTGTTGAACGGACAATATTTCGAGGCACATTCGCTCGCGCCCAGCCTGTCGAGAGTCTAAGTAGTCTTTCAGCCGTCGTTCTGTTTCGCTCATCGGTCGAACTTGCCCTTGGGTTGTGATGGACGTGATTGGTTGCATTAGCACATCGGTGGATGAGGGCGCACTGTTGGAAGCGGAATCCCACGCACAACCCTAGAAGACTAGCATCGGATTGGTCAAAGCGACCGTGAACGAGCACCCAGAAATATTCCGTTTGGCTGGTAGAGACCCCTTTCCCCACATATTCCTGCGCCCCGTCCCTGTGCCACAAGCCAATCGCCCTATACTGAAAGCCACGAATCACGAGGCGAAGTCCCATGGGCGATAATTTCGATCCGGATGCCGGTCATATCATCGAGGAACCCTTTGATGAGGCGCTGTCCAAGCGCTATCTGGCCTATGCCCTGTCGACGATCACCCAGCGCGCTCTGCCCGATGCCCGCGACGGCCTGAAACCGGTCCATCGGCGGCTTCTCCATGCGATGCGCGAGCTGAAGCTGAACCCGGAATCGGCGTTCAAGAAATCCGCCCGCGTCGTCGGTGATGTGATCGGTAAATACCACCCCCATGGCGACCAGTCGGTCTATGAGGCGTTGGTGCGTCTGGCCCAGGATTTCGCCTCGCGCTATCCGCTGGTCGATGGCCAAGGCAATTTCGGCAATATTGACGGCGATAGCGCCGCCGCCATGCGCTACACCGAAACCCGCCTGACCAAGGCTGCCGAACTGGTGTTGCAGGATATCGAGCACGGCACGGTCGATTTCGAGGACACTTATGATGGCTCCGAGCGCGAGCCCCTGGTCCTGCCGGGCGCATTCCCCAACCTGCTCGCCAATGGCTCGACCGGCATTGCCGTCGGCATGGCGACCTCGATCCCGCCGCACAATGCCTACGAGCTGTGCAAAGCGGCGCGGCATCTGATCAAGAAGCCGGATGCCGAAGTCATCGATCTTCTGAAATATGTCAAAGGCCCCGATTTTCCGACCGGTGGCATTATCATCGAGCCGGAAGCGGCCATCCGCGAGGCCTATGAGACCGGGCGCGGCGGCTTCCGCGTACGGGCGAAATGGGAGACCGAGGATATCGGTCGCGGCATGTGGCGCATCGTCATCACCGAAATCCCGTATCTGGTTCAAAAATCCAAACTGGTCGAACGCATCGCCTTGATGATGGAAGCCAAGCGCCTGCCTTTGCTCGAAGATGTGCTCGATGAGAGCGCCGAGGATATCCGCCTGGTGCTGGAGCCGAAGAGCAAGCTGGTCGATCCGGAATTGCTGATGGAGTCGGTGTTCAAGCTGACCGATCTGGAAAACCGTTTCCCGCTCAATCTCAATGTGCTCGATCCTGAAGGCACGCCGCGGGTGATGAGCCTGAAGGATGTGCTGGCGATCTGGGTCGAACACAGGCGCTCGGTTGCCGTGCGCCGGGCCGAGACGCGGCTGGCCAAGGTGCAGGACCGGCTCGAAGTGTTGGCCGGCTATCTGATTGTCTATGCCGATCTGGACGAGGTGATCCGCATCATCCGTTTCGAGGACAAGCCCAAAGACTTGTTGATGAAGACATTCGAACTGTCCGACCGGCAGGCCGAGGCCATTCTCAACATGCGGCTGCGCAGCTTGCGCAAGCTGGAAGAGCTCGAAATTCGCAAGGAAGACGACACTTTGCGCGGCGAACGTCAGAGCTTGGCTGACCTGATCGCCTCGAGCGAGCTGCAATGGGCCAAGGTCGATGGCGAGATCGCAGACGTCGAGAAATTCTATGGGCCAAAGTCGGCAATCGGTGCGCGCCGCTCGGTCTTCGCCGATGCGCCGCTGGTCACTGCCGAAACCTCGATCGAGGCCTTCATCGTGCGCGAACCGATCACCGCCGTGCTCTCCGAGCGTGGTTGGGTGCGCACGCTCAAAGGCCATGCTTCCGACGTGACCGAGTTGAAATTCAAGGAAGGCGACCGCTCTGCCTTCGCCATCAAGTGTGAGACCACCGACAAGCTGTTGATGTTCGCCACCGACGGCAAATTCTACACTTTCGATGCCAATAAATTGCCCGGCGGGCGCGGCCATGGCGAGCCGGTGCGGCTGCATGTCGACCTGCCCGAAGATGCGGCGCCAATCGGCCTGTTCAAATACGATCCGACGCGCTCCCTGCTGGTCGCCTCCGGCGAGGGGCATGGCTTTAGGGTGCTGGAAAAGGATTGCATGGCCGCGACCAAGGGCGGCAAGCAAATCCTCAACCTCAATGCCGGCGACGAGGCCCTGCTGTGCATCCCGGCGATGGGCGACCAGGTCGCGGTGATCGGCGAGAACAAGAAATTGCTGGTCTTCCCGCTCGACGAAATTTCGGTGATGTCGCGCGGCAAGGGCGTACGCCTGCTCGGCGGCAAGGGGGCGCGTGTTGCCGATGTGATGGTGTTCACGGCCGAGGAGGGCCTCTCCTGGCTTGACGGTGCCGGTCGCCGCCATGCGCTCGATGACTGGCAGATGTGGGGGGCCAAACGCGCCCAAGCCGGCAAGATGGCACCACGCGGTTTCCCGCGCAGCCTGCGCTTCGCGCCGCGCGGTTCGGAATTCCTCGCTTCACAGGCGAAAGCGCAATAACTAGACTGCCCAATTGAGACTTTGCCCCCAGCCCGCCCGGGAGACTTATTCATGGACGCCTCATTGATCCTTCTGATCGTCGTCATCGCCGTCGGCTTCATGCTGGTGATGATCTATAACCGCCTCGTCGCGCTGCGGCAGACCTGCAACCAGGCTTGGGGCGATGTCGATGTCCAGCTCAAGCAGCGCCATGATGTCATCCCCAATCTGGTCGAGACCGTGAAGGGCTATGCCAGCCACGAGAAAGACACGTTGGAAAACGTCATCAAGGCGCGCCAAACCGCGATGGCTGCTCCGAATGTGAAAGAGCTCGCCGGTGCGGAAAACATGCTCTCCGGCGCCCTGCGTCAACTGTTTGCCCTGTCGGAAGCCTATCCCGACCTGAAGGCCAACCAGAACTTCATGCAATTGCAGAGCGAATTGTCGGATCTGGAAAACAAGATCGCTGCCGCGCGCCGCTTCTTCAACAATGCCGTGGCTGAGTTCAACACCTCGATCGAACAATTCCCGGCCGTGCTGATGGCGTCGATGTTTGGCTTTGCCAAGCGTGACTTCTTCGAAGTCGGTGAGGGCGAGCGCGCTGCACCCCAGGTCAAATTCTAGGATTTTGAGCCATGATGTTCGGGGCCGCGGGACTGCGCAGCCATATCTGGAACAATAATCTCAAATCGATTGCCTTGCTGGCCGGGTTTCCGGTCCTGCTGACCCTGATCGGCTATGCCATCGCCCTGATCGTCATCGCGATGAGCGGTGAGGGCGATTACATGGCCTCCAAGGGCAGTTACGGCGCGGCGACGCTGGGCGATTCCATGATGGCGGCGGTTTATATCCTGCCGCAAATTGCTGTCTTCGCCTCGATTGCGGCCGGGATCTGGTTCGTCATCGCCTGGTTTGGCCACCAGGCGATGATCAATGCCGCCACGGGTGCCAGCTCCGTGACCCGCAAGGATGAGCCGCGCTTTTATAATTTGCTGGAAAACCTGTGCATTTCCAGGGGCATGACGGTGCCGAAAATGGCGATCATCGAAACGCCCGGCCTCAATGCCTATGCCTCGGGGCTACGCGAGGGCCAATACACCGTGACGGTCACGCGCGGTCTGATGCAGACCCTCAATGATGCCGAGCTGGAAGGCGTGCTGGCGCACGAACTCTCGCATATCCGCCACCAGGATGTGCGGCTGCTGGTGATCGCGATCATCTTTGTCGGCATCATTTCCTTTGCCGCCGAGATTGCCTTTCGCGGCATGTTTTATGGCGGCATGCGCGGCGGCGGCCGGCGCAGTGGATCGCGTAATGGCGGTGCGCTCATCATTATCGCCATGGCCTGCATCGCTGTCGCCTATCTGCTTGGTATCATGATCCGTTTCTCGCTGTCGCGGCGGCGCGAATACATGGCCGATGCGGGCGCGGTCGAACTGACCCGCAACCCCGATGCGATGATCTCGGCGCTGGCGAAAATCTCGGGCCATTCCGAAATCGACAAGGCGCCGGAAGAGGTGCGCGAAATGTTCATCGAGAACCACAGCACGGGCTTCATGGGCGTGTTCGCGACGCATCCACCGATCGAGAAACGCATCGAGGCGCTGGTGGAATATGCCGGTGGAAAGCGGGCGCAGCGGGTGTCGAGTGTGCCGCAGGTTTAGTCTCGACTTGCTTTTACGCTCTACCTACGTCTCCGTTCATGTTGACAAAATCTGCACTTGCACAGTGCGATTAGGTTGTGCTATCCAGTGAGTGCACGTGGATTCGTCTGCGGCATTTTTGGTCGCCTCGCGACACAACCTATGGAGAATGAAAATGGGCGTTACGACGCACAAAATTCGCGCACCTGAAGCGCGCCGCATTAAGCACCCCGTATTCCCTGAAATCGAGAAACACTATCTGACCGTCCGGGCAATAGATGTGCCCGACGGTATCCGGAAGGACGCCAACGCGCGTGACGGCGAAGGGCAGGACTTGCGGAAACAAGTCTATCGGGAAGTGCAAAAGAGCCTTTTGGCTGAGAACTCCCTTCCCGGCATTTTTGATCTTAAGAATAAGGGGATCGTCATACTCGCCGAAAGCGTGCGGAAGGTCGGTGAAGACGTTTATGAGATCCGGATTCGGGAGGGCCAAGGGATTGTCGATGGCGGCCATACATACGAAATCATCTGCAAAGCGCAGGCTGAGGACAGTATTCCCGAGGATCAGTATGTCGAAATTCAAATTCGTACTGGCGTCGATGATGATCTGATTACCGAAATTTCAGCGGGCTTGAATACGGGCATCGCGGTGAAGCATCACTCTATCGCAAACCTTGACGGCAAATACGAGTGGATCAAGGAAGAGGTGGCAGATCAGCCGTACGCATCGAGGATCGCTTGGCGCGAAACTGACGCTGGCGATTATGATGTACGTGACTTGATTTGCGTTCTTGAAGCGATGAACGTTATCGATTTTGCTAACGAAAGCGGCATCCACCCGATTTCTGCCTATGAGGCGCGCGAGAGGGTCACCAAAAAATTCTCCGACGATGCAGACCTGAACGAACTTAGTCCCAAACATTCTACTTACCAACGTTTGCGGCCGTTGCTCCGGGACGCTCTTGTGCTCTACGATACCATTCGTCATGACTTTCGCGAGGTCTACAATCGCGAAACCTTGGGGAATGCCGGGGCCCTCGATATCGTGGAGAGGGCTCGGAAGGGGAAATCGTTTGATTTCCCGTTCGCGGGTCTCGATGACTCTGAGTACCGTTTGACCAAAGGCGCGCTGTATCCGATTTTCGCGGCGTTTCGGAACAAGGTTTGGATCAACTCGGAAACGGGTCTCGCTGAATGGGATGGGGGCTTTGATTCAGTTCTGGAGCTGTGGGACACGACTGCCGTAGAGCTGGTCAGGCAGACTAAGGCGGCAATAAAGGATTACGGGCGGAAGCCAGATGTCCTTGGTAAATCACGCGGCCATTGGAACAATGTCCACAAGACCGTTGAGGTCCACCTGCTTCGTAGTCTTCACCGGTCGAAATAATCTGACCGGGCTGAGAGGGCAGGCTGGTCCTGCCCTCTCAATTTGGCTGGCCAGATAG
This sequence comes from uncultured Maricaulis sp., assembly GCF_963975345.1. Lineage (NCBI taxonomy): Bacteria > Pseudomonadati > Pseudomonadota > Alphaproteobacteria > Maricaulales > Maricaulaceae > Maricaulis > uncultured Maricaulis sp. The sequence goes on from NZ_CAXBGE010000004.1 coordinate 97,813, forward strand.
CGCGTTGAGTACTGTCATTGGTCGCTCTCCACAACGGGCTCCTCCGTCTCCTCCTCCTCCAGCAGACCGGCAAATGCCTCGCGGAAGATGAACCAGACTGAGGTGAACAGCGCGGCGATCACCGGGCCGAGAATGATCCCGACGGCACCGAACATGGCCAGCCCGCCCAGGGTCGAGATCAGCACCATCAGGTCTGACATTTTCGCATCCTTGCCCACCAGCATCGGCCGCAGGATATTGTCCGAGGTCGAGACCACGACGGCGCCCCAGACCGCCAGCGCGATGCCGGCGACGGGGTGACCCGAGGCGAGCAGCCAGATCGCGGCGGGCCCCCAGATCAGCGGTGGTCCGATCATCGGGATGATGGAGAGCAGGGTCGCGACCGCAGCCCAGAAGATCGCGCCGGGCACACCGGCGGCGAACAGGCCGATCCCCGTCAGCGAGCCTTGCACCAGCGCGATCAGGAAGGAGCCCTTCACCGTGGCGCGAATGGTGGAGATGGCGCGCTCGGCCAGCAATTCGCGATCCTTGCGCACCATCGGGATCAGATTGACCGCCTGGCGTCCGCTCTCGCGCCCGGTGAGCAGGAAGAAGAACAGCGCATAGATCAGGATGAAAAGGTTGAGCGCCGCGATCAGCACGCCGCCGGTGCCGGCACGCAGGCTGGAGACGAGGATGCGCCCGACCGACCCGGCCAGCGACCCGATCTGGGTGGCGATGGTGGCCTGATACTGGATCATCTCATCGCGAAACGGCAGCCAGGCCGGCAGGCTGTCGAGCCCGTTCTCGCGGATCAGCGTCACCTGTTCCTGCACCCAGGGCGTCACCATGCCCATGACCTCAATCGCCTGCTCCGCGACGACGCCGAGCAGGATGGAGGCCGGGATCACAAAGGCCAGCACCGAGCCGGCCACCAGCAGCCCCGCAGAAATCCCTTTGCGCCCGCCCAGCCCGGCACTGAGCCAGTCCTGCGGCGCCTGCAGGAAGAGCGTCAGAACCGCCGCGAGGAAGAGCGCCGCGAGATAATCGCGGATCATCCACAGGAAGATCCAGGAGACGACCAGCGCGAGGATAATGATGAAGCCGCGCTCGATGGCGATTTTTCGGATCGGGGTCATGGCGGCATCTTATCGCGCGGCGCAGATTCGCCAAGGGTGGGGGCGGGCGAGCTTACTTCTTCTCATATATATACCTTGTCATCCCGGACCCTCGCCTTCGCGAGGGCAGGCGGATGCCCCGCGGATGCGGGGCGCAGATCCGGGACCCAGAAGCGCCAAGGCGATTCCCGTTGGGCAAACCGGCGAAATCCGAACCTTCGATACGAGAGCCACCAAGCGTCGGGCGTCTGGATCCCTGACCTATGCCCGGATCGCTTCGCGTCCGGGCATAGGTCAGGGATGACAAAAATTTGCATTTTGTGAGTAAGAGAGGTGGCGCCATGCGCCAGCCACTACCCGTACAACCATTCCGGCAACGCCGTCGCCAACCACGGCAGCAGCACCACCGCCAGGATCGCCAACAACTGAATGATCACAAACGGGATCGCGCCGCGATAGATCGCCGCGGTCGTCACCGAAGGCGGGGCGACGCCGCGCAGGTAGAAGAGGGCGAAACCAAACGGGGGCGTGAGGAAGCTGGTTTGCAGATTCATCGCCATCAACACGCCGAGCCAGACCGGGTCGATCCCCATGACCAGCAGGATCGGCGCGACGATGGGCACGACGACGAAGGTGATCTCGATAAAGTCGAGGAAGAAGCCCAACAGGAACATCACCAGCATCACGACGGCCAGCGCGCCATACTTGCCGCCGGGCACGGCGGTGAGGGCGTGCTGCACGACGAGGTCACCGCCAAGCTCGCGGAAGATCAGGGAAAACAGCGCCGCGCCGATCAGGATCACGAACACCATGGCCGAGATATTGGCGGTCGAGGCCATCACATCGTCAAGCACGCCGGAGCGTTTCAGACGCAGCAGGCTGAGCGCCGCACCGACCAGGGTGATGGCGACGAGCACGAAGGCGAACATCGTGGCGGCCGGGCCGAGATCGGCGACATAGAGGCGGCGGTCGGCGCCAATATTGGCGACGACCACAAGGGCAAACAGGCCGAGCAGGGCGGCGAGGCCGGCAAAGGCGACGAGCTGGCCAGGCAACGGGTTCTTCGCAGCGCCGGCATTGCGCGCACCGGCGATAAAGGTCGCGCCCACAGCGCCGACACCGGCGGCTTCTGTGGGTGTGGCGACACCGGTCAGGATCGAGCCGAGCACGGCAGTCATCAGCGCCAGCGGGGGCAGCAGGGCGTGCAGCAGCTGACCCCAATCGGTGGTGCCTTCGCTGGCAGGAGCGGCGGGCGCGTCATTGGGGCGGAAGATGGCGATGCCGATCTGGTAGAGAATATACATGCCCACCAGAAGCAGGCCCGGGATCAGCGCGCCGGCGAAGAGATCGCCGACCGAGACGATATCCGGCGAGAAAATTCCCTGCGAGCGTTGGGCCTGCTGATAGGCATTGGAGATCTGGTCACCGAGCAGGACGAGGACGATGGAGGGCGGAATGATCTGGCCCAGCGTGCCGGACGCCGCAATCGATCCGGCGGCGAGCTCCGGCGAATAACCGCGTTTGAGCATGGTGGGCAGGGATAACAGGCCCATCGTCACCACGGTCGCGCCGACAATGCCGGTTGAGGCGGCCAGCAGCGCGCCGACAATGATGACCGAGATGCCCAAGCCCCCGCGCATGGTGCCAAACAAGGCCCCCATCGCTTCAAGCAATTCCTCGGCGATGCGCGATTTTTCCAGCATCACGCCCATGAAGACAAACAGCGGCACGGCGACGAGGATGGAGCGATCCATCTCCATCAGATTGCCGTAAATGCGCTGCGGGAAAGCGCGCAAATGCACCGGGTCGAACAAGCCAAGGCCCAGGCCGAGGAAGGCGAAGGCCAGTGCAACGCCGGCCAGGGTGAAGGCGACCGGATAGCCGCGCAGCAAGGCGGCGAAGGCGACCAGGAACATCAAGAAGGGCAGGAGTTCGATGAACAGGTTCATCCTACATCTCTCCCGCGCTGGCATTGGCCGGGGTTGGCGGCGCCTCCTGGCCGGCAATCGTCAGGGCGGCACGGGCCGCCATTGAAAGGCCTTGCAGGATCATCAGGATGGCAAACAGCGGGATGGCGGTCTTCAGCGCAAAGACCAGCGGCAGACCGTCAGCTTCGCGCGAACGCTCCAGAATGCGCCAGGTCGAATTCATATAGCCGGTTGAAGCCCACAGGATCAGCGCGCTCGTCGGGATCAGGGCGAGATAAGTGCCGATCAGATCAACCCAGGCTTTGCCGCGCTCGCTCATCTTGGAATAGAAAATATCGACTCTGACATGGCCGTCGCTGAGCAGGGTTGAGGCTGAGGCGAGCAGGAAGAGCAAGGCGTGCATGTAGATGACGCTCTCGGCCAGCTTGGTCGAGGCATAGCCGAACACATAGCGCTGGATCACCACCGTCGCCGTCGCGATCACCAGGCCGAGCGCGAACCAGCGCGCCGCGCCGCCCAAGCTCAGATTGAGGGAGTCGATGAGGCCGATGGCGCGGCGCAGGCCGCCGGCGAGGATAGTTGGCAGGGTGAGGAAGCGTCCGGCCAGACCGGCCACTAGCGGGATTAGCAGCAGCGGCCAACCATATTGACCCAGCGTGCCGAGCACGCCGCCAATCGCCTGGGCCTGGCTGGCCAGATGCTCGCTCGCCCAAGCGGCAACGCCGCCGCCAGTGGCGATATCGCCCACCGTCAGCGCCAGCATGAGCGCACCGGTCGTCAGGATCAGTCCGTCGCCCGCGCGTCTCATGCCTAGCGGCCCAGCACGCGTTCGCGCTGTGCCATATAGGGCATCTCGGAGATCCGGTCCCAGCCACGCATCGCGTTGCGCGCGGCCAGATAGCTGTCATAGACACGCCGCGTCATCGCATCGCCATTGGCGGTGTCGGCCACGACCTGTTCTGAGACCACACCAATCCGGTCCCAGATCTCGTCGCTGAAGGAGCGCAATTGCACACCGTGCTGATTGATCAGCACATCCAGCGCGAGGGCATTTTGATACTGGAACTCGGCCAGGCACTGATTATTGGCGGCCCAGCATGCCTGTTTCAGGATGGCCTTGTGGTCGGATTCAAGACCGTTCCAGACATCGAGATTGATGCCGACGCCGAGGCTCGAGCCTGGTTCGTGAAAGCCGGGGCCGTAATAATAGGGCGCTTCGCGATAGAAGCCGAAGGCAAGATCATTCCACGGGCCGACCCATTCGGTCGCGTCGATGGCGCCCGATTGCAGCGCCGGATAAATCTCACCGCCCGAGAGGGTGACGGCGGCGGCGCCAAGCTCGCGCAGCACCGAGCCGCCGAGGCCCGGCATCCGCATGCGCAGACCGCGGAAATCTTCCAGCGTATTGATTTCGCGTTTGAACCAACCGGCCATCTGGTGGCCGGAATTGCCCGCTTGGAAGGGCTTGATGTTGAATTGGGCCGAAAGCTCGTCCCACAACGCTTGGCCACCGCCAAACTCGACCCAGCCCATGATCTCGCTCGCGGTCATGCCCATCGGCACGGCTGTGAAGAAATTGAAGGCTTGCGACTTGCCCTGCCAGTAATATTCGGCGCCGTGATACATGTCGGCGGTGCCTTCGGAGACCGCATCAAAGGCCTCAAAGGCGCTGACCAGCTCGCCAGCGGCATAGACGCGAACCTCCAACGAGCCGCCCGAGGCGGCAGTGGCGAAGGCGGCGACATTATTGGCGGCCGTGCCGAGGCCGGGGAAATTGGCCGGCCAGGTCGTGACCATGCGCAATTGCTTGACGCCGCGCAGAATGGCTGGCGAGGCGGGGGCGGCCGTCTGGGTCGTGTCGCCGCAGGCGGTTGCGACGGTTGCCGCGGCGATGCTCGCACCGCTGAGAAATGTGCGTCTGTCCATGAATGTCTCCCCCAAGAGTGCGTCAGTCGTGTTTCGGCGTGCAGTCTATGTCGTCCTCATCCTCGAATTCCAGCTCGGCATGCGGCTGCCAACCCGCCGGGGTGAGGACTTGAAGTGGTTGGAACTCGGCCTTGTAGGTCATTTTGCGGCTGCCGCGAACCCAATAGCCCAGATAGACGAAGGGCAGGCTGGCAAGCTCCGCCTGTCGGATCGCATCGAGAATCATATAGGCGCCAAGGCTGCGGCGTCCGGCGTCCGGATCGAAAAAGCTGTAAATCATCGACAGTCCGTCGCGCAGTCGATCGGTCAGGACCGCCGCCACCAGTTCGCCTTCCGCATCGCGGTATTCGGTCAAATGGGTGCGCTGGGCGCCATCCTCGATCATCATCACGAATTCGCCGAACGACATGCCCGCCATATCGCCATCATGATGGCGGCTTTCCAGATAGCGATCGAGCAGCTCATATTGTTCCATCGTCGCCGCCACTGCGTGGGTGGAGACTCGCAAATCGCTGTTGCGACTCAGAATTTTGCGCCAACGCCTTTTCCAGATGAAGTGCCCGGTATCGATGCGGACCGAGCGGCAGGCATCGCATTTCTCGCAGGCTGGCCGGTAGAGGACGGCCTGGCTGCGGCGAAAGCCGGCATGGGTGAGGGCGTCGTTCAGCGCCGGACCTTCGCCGGGTTCGATCCGGGTGAAGACCTTGCGTTCCATCCGGCCCGGCAGATAGGGGCAGGGCGCGGACGCGGTCAGGAAAAATGGAATTTGTTGGGTGGCAAACGGGTGGGTCACGTTTTCGCCTTGGGTTCAATCTGGATGCTCAATCGAGCGGGTTACTGGAGCGCGCTCAAGCCCCACCGAGCGCGTAATACATCGCAATATAGGCGGTATATCCGGCCCAGAACAAGATGATAAGTGGTGTGCCGGCGCGCAGATAGTCGATGAAGCGATAATGGCCCGGCCCCATCACCAGCAAATTGGTCTGATATCCGATCGGTGTGGCGAAGGACGTATTGGCGGCCAACAGTACCGTCATCGCGAACAGGGTCGGGTCTGCGCCCATCTGGTGCGCGGCTCCGATGGCGATCGGCGTGAACAGAATGGCCGTGGCGTTGTTGGACAGGACATTGGTCAAAAGCGCGACCAGAATGAACAGGGCCGACATCAGCACAACAGGCCCGAACGGCTCAAACACCGAAACGACGCCGAGCGCCAGCAAGTCGGCCGCGCCGGTGGACTGCATGGCCGTGCCGAGGGCGATGGCCGATCCGATCAGCAGATAGACCCGGATATCGACGGCGCGCGCCGCCTGACGGGTATTGAGACAACCACCAACGATCATCGCGACAGCGCCGAGGAAGGAGGCGACTGCAATCGGCATGGTTCCCGTCGCGGCGAAGAGGACGACCCCGGCGAAGATCGCGCGCGCAATATTGGCGCGGCGCGGGTCGGCCAGGGCCGTCGAGGACCACTCCATCAGCAGAAGATCACGATCAGCCCGCATCGAGCGCATCGCATTGGAGGTGCCGAACAATAACAATGTGTCGCCCGCCTCGAGACGGATCTCTCCCATGCGCGAGCGGATCATCCGGCTGCGGCGTTGGATCCCCAGCACAACGCACCCGGTGGCATGGCGAAAGCCAATCTGGGCAATCGTCCGGCCGATCAGGCGCGAGCCTGGCGCGACCACAGCTTCAGTCATTTTCAACTGGTCGCCCGGGTTGGGCTCCTCGCCGGGGCCAGGGCCGGAGGTCCGCAACAGGCCGCGCATGAAATCAGCGTTTTTCGAGAGAAGGTCGGTGAGGGTCTGGCGCGTCGCGGCGACGATGACAAGATCACCCGGACGCAATTCTATCTGGTCGAAGGGCGGGAGCAAGGCGTGCTCGCCGCGCTGGATCATGCGCACGGTCATGTCAGGCAAATCGACGAACATGCCGGCGACTGGTTTCTTGCCGGCCAGCGGGTGATCACTGGTCACTTCAAGCTGGGCGATGAATTGGCGCCCGCCGGCGCCGGCCAGTTCTTCTTCCATCGAAGAGTGATCGGGCAGAAGCTTGGGCAGGATGAACATGACGTAGAGCACGCCAATCCCCGCGAGGAAAAGGCCCGGTCCGGTCGGGGCGAAAAACCCCAGATGGACGCCGGTTGTCGTCAGCAGTGAATCGGCGACGAGAAGATTGGTTGAGGAGCCTATGAGCGTCGTCATTCCAGCGAAAATGCAGATATAGCTCAACGGGATCATGAGTTTGGAGGCGCTCTGTTCCATCCGCTTGGCGATGGCGCCGAGGATGGGAACGAACATCACCACGACTGGCGTATTGTTGATAAAAGCACTGATCACAAAGACAAAGGCGAACATGCCCAGCAGTGTCGCTTTAGGGTATTGGTCGAAGGAGCGCAGCAACGCCTGGGTTGGACCTTCCATTGCGCCGGTCTGGAATATGCCCTGACCCACGATCAGCAAGGCCATGATCGTGATCAAGGCCGGGTTGGCGAAGCCGGCCAACAGTGCGCTGACCGAGGGATTGTCGGTTTCGAGCGGGAAAAAATGGAAAAAGACCAGCAATATGGCCACGATGGCCGCAGAGACCATTTCGATCGCGAAACGCTCCCAGCAATAGAAAACAATCGCGATACACAGGCCGGCAAGCACAGCCCACATCTGCCAATCGTTTACCGATGTCATGTCTGGCATATTGTTGTTTCAGGAAGCGTCGGACCCGATCTGGCCATTGCAAGGCTAGCATGCGGCCGCCGCGCTTGCGAAGCCCTTTTGGTGCGTGGCGCTGTCTGTGATGTCGCTTCGGTCTCAGTCAGAAATCAGAGTTCGTGACCGGACGGCAGGATAGGTGCTTCGCGCAGCAGCACAATCGAGATGCGTCGATTGCCGGGCATGTAGGGATCGTCGGGATAAAGTGGTTCGGACCCCGCCTTGCCCCGCACGTCATAGATGCGGTCATCATTGACCCCGGCCTCTTGTAGCACGGCGCGCGCGGCATTGGCGCGGTCAGCTGAAAGATTCCAGTTGGTGTAGTCGCCGCTGCCGGCCGGCCCGGAATCGGTGTGACCGGAGATCGACAGGCGATTGGGTAGGCGGTCTGCAATGGCGGCAATGGCGTTGAGCAGGGTCACTGCGCGGGGATTTGGCTCGGCGACGCCGGGCTGGAACATCGGCCGCCCCTCTTGGTCGATCAACTGGATGCGCAGACCTTCCGGGGTGACGTCCATGATGACCTGGTTGGAGAGCTCGGCCAGTTCCGGCATTGATTGCATCGCTTGGCGCAGTGACATCGCAGCGCTCTGGAACAGGGCATCCTCGCGGCGTTGTTGTGCCTGGGCCATAGCGGACTGGGTGACTTGCGGGGTCTCGGTCGATTCGGATGTCGAGGCCGGCGTCGCCTGCTCGCTCTCATCGCTGTCCTGCGGCACAGTCGGGGCGAGGCGGCGCACCATTGAAGCATCGCCATTGCCCTGCACGCCATCCTGACCTGGCGTCGTGCCGCCAAAAGGCTGACCCGATCCAGAGGTCGAGGGGCTCACACTGGCGGGTGCGAAGTAGTCGGCAATGCCACGCTTTTGCTCGGGCGTGGTGGTATTGATCAGCCACATCAAGAGGAAGAAGGCCATCATCGCGGTCACGAAATCGGCATAGGCAACTTTCCAGGCACCGCCATGGTGTCCGCCTGCGACCTTGGTGATCTTCTTGATGATGATCGGCCTGTCGTTCGCCGCCATGTCTACCCACCTTGTTTACACTCACCCAACTCCTGTAGACGGTTAACGTTAAGGCCAGGTTTCGAGCCGGTATGTGAAGGGAAGACTTTGATTGATAGCCGAGCTTTCCGCGACGCTTTGGGGTGTTACCCCACGGGCGTGACCATCGTCTCGACCTATGCCGGTGGCGTTGCCCTGGGCATGACGGTGAATTCCTTCGCCTCGGTTTCGCTTGAGCCACCGCTGGTTCTCTGGTCGATCGAGCGCACGACGCATCGCTATGATTTGTTACGCAACGCGAAGGATTACGCGATCAATATCCTGGCGCATGACCAGTCCGCCATGGCGGAGCTCTGTGCCCATGAGGCCAATCTCGCCGCTTGCGGTGCAAGCTGGTCAGGCGATGTGGCACCGCTGATCGACGGCGCTGTCGCGCGCCTCCTGTGCCGCCAGCACGCGGTTCATTCGGGTGGCGATCACGACATCATCATTGGCGAAGTCATCGCTTTCGATACACTGCGGCCGGTGGAGTCCCTGCTGTTTTCGCGCGGCAGCTACGGCAAGGCGGGCTGAAGCCTGAGCCGTTCTGCGCCCTCCGGCATGGCGTCTGGATCCCAATCCGTGCGGACCTCGAAATACTCGCCGCGTGCCCATAAGGGGGCCAGATCGGCATAATGGCGCGACATCACATTGCCCGACTGGCCGGTGGTGATCATGAAGCGCGAATTATTCATATCCGACAGATCATACAGCGAGCGGTAGGACGGTCCGTGCGTGACGGCATAACCGGTCTGGCGGAAGGAGAAGGGCGCGACATTGACCGTCGAGCCGTCGCCGGGCACCGGCGTGGTGATGGTGAACCAGTCCTTCAGCACCGGAAAGCTGGAAAATGGCGTGTGGTCGCTGCGGGCGTAATGCACATCGCCCCACTGCCAGGCCGCGATGTCAGGGCCTTGGGCGGCGACCGTATTGGCGATCGCGTCGTCGAGCGAGGCACCGAGCAATTCATGGCAGGTCTCGACATCGCTGGTGTTGACGTCATCGCACCAGGCGCCGAGATCGCCGGTCAACACGTCCATCATGAAGACGCGGCGGTCGGCATACCAGCGATTGAATTGCGTCCCGAGTTCGTCGGCATAAACGCGCCGTTGCAGCTCGACCATCCAGGCTGAATAGATCAGCGGTTGCGGCTCATCGACCGCCATGTCGGCATCCCAGTCCTGCAGCAAAGCGAGCGCGTCTCGCCCGGCCGTCGTCATTGGTTCCGCCGTCAGCAGAACCGGCAGGATGCGCAGGGCCATGTCCGAAACGGTATCGGTCTGCAGGGCCTGCAGGCTGTCGAGATCATGGCGCGGCTGCGCCTCAATGCCGTGATAGATCCGACGGATGCGGCTGACGCCATACCATTCATTGGTCAGGTAATAGGGATAGGCATCCGGCACGATCATATTATTGGCGGTCGCGATGAAGCCGCGTGTCGGATTGCGTGTGTGCGGCAGGTCATCGAAGGGAATGGTCGAGACCCAGTCGCCAGACCCATCGCGCACGGGGATCCGCGCAGGTGCGTAAAAGCCGATATCGCCATCGGTAGCGGCGAACACCATATTCTGTTGCGGCGCGACGAAACTGCGCACGGCATTGACGAAATCATCCCAGCCGCGACCGCTGGAAATCGCCATGCCGACACCGGGCGTGGTGTCATCGGGCTCGTCGAGCATCCATTGCAGGGCGAAGAAATCGGCACCCTCGGGCAGCGGGTAGTTGAAATGCTCCGGATCGAGTACCGGCCCGGTCGCGGTTTCGCGGCGGGTGATGGTGACGTCCGCGCCGAAGCGGACATGGATGATCTCCTCGCGGCTGCCGGTGACATCGGCCTGCGTCGCTGGATGCAGATCACCAACATCAGGGCCGGTATTGGTGAAGCCCCAGGCGATGGTGTCATTGCGGCCCAGCGTCACGAAGGGCGTGCCGGGCAGGGTGGCTCCGACGGTCGAGCCCTGCGGCGTGGTCACGCTGGCGAGATACCAGATATCCGGTGCTTTCAGGCCCAGATGTGGGTCATTGGCCAGGATCGGTGCGCCGGTCGTGGTGCGGCTGGCGGCGAGGACCCAATTATTGGAGCCGTCCCGGCCGGGATCTTCAGGCCCGATTGCGGGGGCAGGGCTTTCAATCCCGGTGTCAGCCGGCGCGCCCGTCAAACCAAGATCAGCCATGCTCAATGAGCGCGGCGCATCGGCGGGGTAGCGGCCGATGAATTCCTCGGTTCTCTCGGCACCGAGTACGGCTTCGAGCGCTGCGCGGGCCGGCTCTTGGAACGCATTGCCGAACAGGTCGAGCGCAATCGCCTTGAACACGGTGACGGTGTCTGCCGGGGTCCAGGGTTCCGGTGCAAACATCAGGATCTGGTATTCCGGCGGAGCGACATAGCCCGGTGCGGAGATGATGGCGTTGACGCCGTCGCTATAGGCTTGCAGCGCGGCTTGCACGTCGGCGGGAAGATTGCTGACCGAAGCCTCTGCGGCACTGGCCAGTCCCATGGTGCGAAAGAAAATATCGGTATCGAGCGTGCTGGCGCCGAGAATTTCCGACAACCGGCCGCGAATCGCACGCCGGGTAATCTCCATCTGCCACATTCGGTCCTGGGCATGGGCGGCGCCAAGCGCGTAATAAGCATCATGGGCATTGGCGGCGAAGATATGCGGCACACCATGCGCGTCGCGCACGATATCGGCCGGCGCTTCGAGCCCTGCCATATCGAGCGTGCCGGTGGTTTGCGGCAGCGAGGCATAGAGCCGGTTGGCGAACACCAGTGCGAACACCACGATCGCGGCGAGAAGGATGCCAACGGCGATGCCGGTTTTGCGCAATACTGATTTGATCATGATGACTTGCTCCCCTGAGCGCGGGAGACTAGCAAGAGTGAAATCGAATTGGGAGTGTCTAATGGCACGGTGCGCATTCTTGGGTCTCGGTGTGATGGGCTTTCCGATGGCGGGCCATCTGGTGAAAGCGGGACATGAGGTCACGGTCTGGAACCGGACGGCAAGCAAGGCGGCCAACTGGGCGACGCAACACGCTGGCACGGCCGCCGCGACGCCGCAGGCGGCCGTGGAAGCCGCCGAATTCGTCTTCTTTTGCCTCGGTGATGATCCCGATGTGCGCATCGTCGCCGACCGGGTGATCCCGGCCATGCAACGCGGCGCCATTCTGGTTGACCACACCACCGCTTCCGCCGAACTGGCGCGCGAGCTCGATGTAGAGGCGCGCGCTGCCGGCATCGGCTTTATCGATGGTCCTGTTTCTGGTGGCCAGGCCGGAGCCGAGAATGGGCAATTGACCATCATGTGCGGTGGCAGCGAGGCCGATTTTGCCCGCGCACAGCCGGTGATGGATGCCTATGCCAAAGCGGCCTCGCTGATCGGGTCGGCTGGTTCGGGGCAATTGGCCAAAATGGTCAACCAGATCTGCATTGCCGGCATCGTCCAAGGCCTGTCGGAAGGCCTGCATTTCGCTCAATGCGCCGGGCTCGACCCGGCCAAGGTGATCGGTGCCATCTCCAAGGGCGCGGCGCAATCCTGGCAGATGGAAAATCGTTGGCAAACCATGGTCGCGGGCAAGTTCGATTATGGTTTCGCGGTTGATTGGATGCGCAAGGATTTACGCATTACGCTGGGTGAAGCAGGGCGCAACGGGGCCGAGCTTCCGGTCGCAGCGCTGGTCGATCAGTTCTATGCCGAGATCCAGGATGCCGGTGGTAGCCGCTGGGACACGTCGAGCCTGATTTTCCGCCTGCAACCCCCTGGAAAAGGCTGAAACCATGCGCCTGTTTGAGCTGAGCATGGCCGATGGCGATAACGTAGGCCCGGTGCATCAGGCCGTGCTCGCGACCAATCCACTCGATTGCAGTCTCAGCGATGCCGATTCCGGCGGGCGGCGACTGATGCGGATGGTGTTCAGCGAGGGTGACGGGCAAAAAGCGCTCGACGCCATCTCGACCATGCTGGAACACCAGGACGATTGGCGTCTGGTTGTTTTACCGGTCGAGGCCAGCCTGCCCAAACAGGCTGAAGAAGACCCGGAAGTGAAGAAGCAGCACCGCATGGTGGCGTTGCGCGAAGAGATTTATCAGGACATCGAGGCGGGCACGAAGCTCGACCGTGATTTTCTGATCCTGACGGCGCTTTCAACCATTGTGGTCGTGTTTGGACTGGCTGCCGATAATGTCGCCGCCGTGATCGGCGCGATGGTGATCGCCCCCTTGCTCGGCCCGATCCTCGCCTTTGCACTCGGCTCGGCCTTGGGCGATTTCGAACTGATGACCAAAGCCTCGCGCACGGCGTTGTCAGGCCTCTTCCTGGGGATGGCGATCTCGGTCGTGATCGGCCTGGTGTTTGACGTCAATCTTGGCTCGACCGAGCTGACCAGTCGGACGATCGTTGGTCTGGATTCGACTGCGCTGGCGCTCGCCTCGGGCGCGGCAGCGGCGTTGTCGATTGTCGCCGGTCTGCCCTCTACCTTGGTCGGGGTGATGGTGGCGGTGGCGCTCTTGCCGCCGGCGGCCTCGACTGGCCTGTTTGCCGGTTCGGGAGACTTCCCGTTGGCGGCGCGCGCGGGCCTGCTGTTGATGATCAATATCGTCAGCGTCAATCTGGCAGCCCTGCTGGTCTTCTTCTTCAAGGGCGTACGCCCGCGAACCTGGCTGGAACGCCGCTCGGCCAAGCGCTCGGTCTTGATCAATGCCGCCGTCTGGGCGGTGCTGATTGTGGCGCTGACCCTGGTGGCTGTATATCTGACAGTCCCTGGCGTGCCGGAAGTGCCCGGCGTGCCGCGGCCATGAATGAGGCGAAGATGACTCAATCCAACACAAACGCCGCAAATGGTCTGATTCGCACTGATCCGGTTGCGATGGGAGTTTGGCAGCGCTTGACCAAAGGTTTCGCGACCTGGCGGCTGATTGTTCTGTCCGGTTTTACCCGGCGCGGCGCGCACCATTTCGGGAATGATCATCTCACGCCCCTCAACAAGGCGGTCCACTGGAAAATCGGGCTGGGCCTGCTCGGCGGGCTGGACGACGGCCAGATTGATTTCCTCAAGACCTATGCTGAGCTGAATGCCAGCAGGGTTGAACGCTCATTTAGAACCTACGCCTTGATCCTGGTCACAATCCCGGTTGGTGCGACCGTCGGGATCAATGAGATCGACCCCGATATCTGGGAACAGGCTGGCTTCAGCCAGATTGAAACCGTCATCGTTATTCTGGGTGTCTGGGCCGTCGCCGTCGGGATCTTGATGGCCGCCGCTTGGCGCGCTCGCGATTTGGCCGACCTCTTGTGTTTCGAACAGGCGCGCCGGGTTCTGGCCCGTGCAAACCGGACTTCGTCAGCATGAATGTCGGCACCGTCTTTTTGATCCTGGATTTCGCCGGGATCGGATTCTTTGCTTTTTCCGGCGGCATGCTGGCAGCGCGCAAATCGCTCGACCCGTTTGGGGCGGCGATCCTCGGCGCTGTCGCGGGCATGGGCGGCGGTACTTTGCGCGATGTTTTGCTGGGTGATCTGCCCGTCTACTGGATCGTTGAGCCGAAATATCTCTGGATCGCGCTCGGCGGTGCCTTGCTGGGTTATTTCCTGGCGCCAGGCGCGCAATGGCTGGCGACGCGGCGCATCGTGCTGATCTGGGCCGATGCGATCGGGCTGGCGGTTTTTTGCGTGCTCGGTGCTCGAGCCGGCCTTGATGCCGGGGCCCACTGGACGATCGCGCTTTTGACCGGGGTGATGAGCGCAGCCTTTGGCGGGCTGTTGCGCGACATCATCGTCAATGATGTGCCGCTGGTCTTGCGCGAGGATATCTATGCGCTTGCGGCTCTGGCCGGCGCGGCGGCCTATGTCGCCGGCATGGCACTGGGCCTTGACCCCAGCGCCGTGACCATCGGCTCTGCGGTGCTTGCCTTCGTGCTGCGCGGCTGCGCCATTCAATTCAAATGGTCATTGCCCGCGATCATGCTGGGCGATTGAGCGGCTTGGACGCAAAAAGGCCCGGCGTCACCGCTGGGTGACGCCGGGCCGGTCGGCTAGCCGCCGCGCTGCTTGGTCATGCGTACCATCGCGATCCCGTAATCGGGGTCGGTGAAGGCTTCGCCCAGTGCCCAGCCATGCTTGGCGTAGAAATCCACCGCCTGGTGATTATCCCGAAAACTTTCGAGACTGATCAGCGCGTGTTCCGCGAACAGGATGGATTCTGCATCCGCCAACAGCACTGCGCCGACGCCGCTGCGATGCCGCTCCAGCGTCACCATCATCAGATCGACGCTATTGTCGCGCAGGGCGCAGGCACCGATCACCTCGCCATCAGCCACGGCGACGCGGGTGAAGGCATTGCGCTCGGTATAGTAGTGAGGCACCGCCCCGGAGGCGATATAGCCCTCCACCATGTCCGCTCCGATGACGTCGGGATATTTGGCTCGGATCGTTTTGTAGGAGAGGGCAGTGAGCGGCTCGACATCGTCCGGCCTGGCCGGACGAAGGTGTAGGTTTGGGTTATTTTTCAATGGTCTGTTCCTGAAATAGAAAAGCGGTCCGCGCCGGCATGGCCAGGCGGAATGGGGTTTTCAAACCAGCCCGCTGCGTCAGCGGGCTGTATCAGGACTCAGAGATAAGGCGCATAAACGCTCCAATTGAAGGTGATCAAAGCTAGATCGGCCCGCTGACCCGGTCAATTGGGCTCGGGCGAAAAAAAAGCCCCGGACGATTCCCGGAGCTCTTTTCATTGCTGTTGATGTGTTCAAGCGTTATTCGCTCGCGGCCATGCCCGGCACGAGGCGCTCAACGGTGGCCATGATGATGACCATCAGCGATGCCGCTGACAGCACCGCACCGTAATTGGTGAAGATGCCCGTCAGATATTCGCCCGCTGTTGGAATGGCGCCGAGAGCACCGGCTCCGCCCATCAGGAAAATGGCGGCCAGGATGACGGCGCGGCGATGATCGCCCTTGATGAAATAGCCGCTGACCAAGCCGACAATGGCCAGGATCAACCCTGCCATTTCGAATGAGATGAATGCGAACAGGATTGCGACGATTGCCGCAATGGCCCAGATGATTTTGTCCAGTGACATGTGTGTCTCCCCAGGGTGATTATTGGAACAACGCCCGTCAACCACAACACATCGCCAAACGTTACGCCCGATATTGAAGGCGACGCAAGTGTAATTCGGCAAGATGTTGTGGATTGCCACCAAGAGTGCGCTATATCTGGGATTTGACCTTTACGTCAGCGCGTCTGTGCCAGCGCCTGTTCAAGATCGGCGAGCAAGTCTTCTGCCCGTTCCAGCCCGGCCGAGACGCGCACCAGATCGTCCGGCGTCGGGCTCGCCGGGCCTTCGATCGGCTTGCGATGCTCGATCAGGCTCTCCACCCCGCCCAGCGAAGTGGCCTGGATGAAGAGCTTGGTGCCGGAGGCGAGCTTGCGCGCCGCCTCGTATCCGCCCTTGAGCCTCAGCGAGAACAGGCCGCCGAATCCGCCCGTCATTTGACGCGCGGCGATGGCGTGGCCCGGGTGGGTCGACAGGCCGCAATACAACACAGCGTCGAGGGCGGGATGGCCGGTGAGTTTCTGCGCCAGAAACAGCGCCGTCTCGCTCTGGCGGGCAAAACGGACCCAGAGCGTGCGCAGGCCGCGCAGCATCAGCCAGGTCTCAAAAGCGCCCGGAATGGCGCCGGTGCGGGTGTGGATCTCGGTGATCTCGGCCCAACGATCATTGAGCTCGCGCGTTGCCAGAACGCCGGCGAGCACGTCGGAATGGCCGTTGAGATATTTGGTCGCCGAATGCATCACGATATCGGCGCCCAGGGCCAGCGCCTGGGTGGTGCAGGGCGGGGCACAGGTTGAGTCGATCGCCAGTGTCGCGCCCGCCGCATGGGCAATTTCGGCACTCGCCGCAATATCGACAATCGCCCAGGACGGATTGGCAGGGCTTTCAATCCAGACCAGATCGGTGCCCGGCTTGCAGGCGGCTTTCAGCGCGGCCTCATCGCCGGGCGCGACCAGATCGAGCGTGATGCGGCCCTTCGCGGCAGCGCGTTGCAGCAGCGCCTTGGCGCCGTAATACATCTCGCTCTGCGCCACGACATGCCCGCCCGTTGGCACGCTCTCGACCACCGCCGCAATCGCCGCCATGCCGGAGGCAAACAGCTTGGCCTCCGGCGCGCCTTCCAGCATCGCCAGCACCCGCGCCGCCTGAAACTCGTTCGGCCCCGCCGGCCGGCGATAATCCGTCTCGCCGATCAGCTGGTTATCGGCATCGCGCGCAAAGGTCGTCGCCGGATGGATCGGCGGGATCACGGCACCGGTGGCGGCGTCGATGGCGTGCATCGCCTGGGCAGTGAGGGATTCGCGGGAGGGGGGCTTGGTCATTCTTCAGACTCTTTCACGACCACGTACCGGACGAACAAAAAGGCGGAGATGAGCGCGAAGACCACACTCATCCATACGGCAACTTCTCTAGGGAGATATCCAAGCATGTGGAGCGTGCCGAACAGGACCATTCCGGCCATCATTATCGCGATCGCCAATCGATTGTCGGCGCGAATCTGTTGATGGCACGACCAACATCGAATGGTGAGTGGGCCGGAAGCCATGTCGGAAAGGCGTTCGGTAAAGCTGCGTTGCGCCCACAATTTGGCGTAGGCTGCGGCGCCGCAATTTGGGCATGGTTTCGCCAGGCTAAAAGACATGCGACGTCCCCAAATCTCTCATCCCAACGCCATCGCCGCCCGCCGCGCATAATAGGTCACAATCCCGCTCGCCCCGGCGCGCTTGAACGCCAGCAGGCTCTCGAGCATGCAGCGTTCGCCATCGATCCAGCCATTGGCGGCGGCGGCCTCGATCATGGCGTACTCACCCGAAACCTGAAAAGCGAAGACGGGGATGTCGAAATTGTCGGCCAGCAGGCGCACGATATCGAGATAGGGCAGGCCCGGCTTGACCATCACCATGTCGGCGCCCTCGGCAATGTCGAGCTCGACTTCGCGCAAGGCTTCGGCGGCATTGCCGGGATTCATCTGATAGGTCTTCTTGTCGCCTTTCAGCGCTGCCGCCGAGCCGATCGCCTCGCGATACGGCCCGTAAAAGCCCGAAGCGTATTTGGCGGCGTAGGAGAGGATCATCGTATTGCTGTGACCCTCCGCCTCGAGCGCCTCGCGGATGGCGCCGATGCGGCCATCCATCATGTCGGACGGGGCGCAGACATCGCAGCCCGCTTCCGCTTGCACCAGAGCCTGTTCGATCAGGCGCTCGATGGTGGCGTCATTATCAATGGTCTCGCCGTCGAGCACGCCGTCATGGCCGTGGGTGGTGAAAGGATCGAGTGCGACATCGCAGATCACCCCGAGATTGGGCGCGGCGGCCTTGATGGTGCGAATCGCGTTGGGGATCAGCCCGTTGCGATTGAGCGCTTCGGAACCGTCCTCGTCCTTCTTGGCGGGGTCGATATGCGGGAAAATGGCCAGCGCCGGTATCCCCAGCGCCTGGGCTTCCTTGGCGGCCTTGGCGAGGCCCTTCAGCGTCAGGCGTTCGACGCCCGGCATGGCGGCGATCGGCTCGGGTGTGTCCTGGTCGGTGATGACGACCGACCAGATCAGGTCGTTGCTGGTGAGGGCGTTTTCCTGCACGAGGCGGCGCGTCCAGTCGTGCTGGCGCAGGCGGCGCAGGCGGGTGGCGGGGAAGAGGCCCATGGGTCTTGTCCTTGTCTGGTGGTGGTCTCGTCAAACATCACAAACTTGCGGCACTAACTTGCAGCATTGGCGCGGTCGCGATACGCCATCACAAACATTCATAGCTGACAGGAAGCCCGCTGTGCACTTCGCTCTCACTGAAGATCAGATACTGATTCAGGACGCCGCCCGCAAATTCTCAAACGACCGCCTCAAGCCTAATGCGGCGCGTTGGGATGAGGAGAAGCATTTCCCGGTCGACGCGCTGCGCGATGCTGCTGCGATGGGCTTTGCCGGGATTTATACCCGCGAGGATGTCGGCGGCTCCGGGCTGTCGCGGCTCGATGCCTGTCTGATCTTCGAACAATTATCGCGCGGATGTGTCGCAACGGCTGCCTTCCTGTCGATCCACAATATGTGTTCCTGGATGATCGACACCTGGGGCACCGAGGAGCAGCGCCAGCGCTTCCTGCCCGACATGATGTCGATGGACAAGATTGCCTCCTACTGCCTGACTGAGCCGGGTGCCGGTTCCGATGCGGCCAGCCTGCGCACAAAAGCCGTGCGCGATGGCGACCACTATGTGCTCAACGGTGCCAAGGCCTTCATCTCCGGCGCTGGGACCTCGGATTATTACATCGTCATGTGCCGCACCGGCGGCGAGGGCCCCAAGGGCATCTCCACCCTGGTGGTCGAGAAGGACACGCCGGGCCTCACCTTCGGTGCCAATGAAAAGAAAATGGGTTGGAATGCTCAGCCGACCCGTGTGGTCAGCTTCGCCGATTGCCGTGTTCCTGTCGCCAACCGTCTCGCCGATGAGGGCATGGGCTTCACCCTGGCGATGAAGGGGCTCAATGGCGGCCGCATCAATATCGGGGCCTGTTCGCTCGGCGGTGCCAGCGAAGCGCTGGACCAGGCGCTCGATTATGTCTCGACACGGCAGCAATTCGGTCGCCCGATCGGCCAGTTCCAAGTCTCGCAATTCAAACTCGCCGACATGGCAACTGAGCTCGAAGCCTCACGCCTGATGCTCTACCGCGCTGCCGCCTCGGTCGATGCCGACGACCCGTCAGCGGCGAAATATTGCGCCATGGCCAAGCGTTTCGCGACCGATGCCTGTTTTGACATCGCCAACCAGGCGCTGCAGCTGCATGGCGGCTATGGCTATCTCAAGGATTACCCACTCGAGCGCATCGTTCGCGATTTGCGGGTGCACCAGATCCTGGAAGGCACCAATGAGATCATGCGCGTCATCATCGCCAAGGATTTGATGCGCTAGGAGCATTTTCAGCAAGAGTGGGAACCGGTTTTGCGGTTCGAAAATACGACAAGGCGAAGAGCAGGAGCGGGCATGGCCGAAGACGCACCCCACCGAAAATTCGCCTCCACCATGGAGGCCTTCGAGCATGCCTGCGCTGAGCATGACACCGAGATTGTGGCGGAACAGCCCATGCTGGCCATGGTGCTTGAATCGGTTACCGATGCGGGTGAACGCGCCGAAGGTGATGGCTGTGCCGTTCTGACTTTGAAAGTCGCATCCGAAGATGACGGTTTCGTCGTCATTTCCCGCACAACCTTCCCGCCGAAACAAAGGCTGAATCCAGGAGATCTTGTCTGCTGGGTGCCCTTGCAACAGGACGCCGAACTCGCCGCACGCGCCCAGGATTCGCGCTTCGGCTGGGTCGGTCTGGCCTTCGCCACATTCGAGCCGGAATGGATCGAGGATGAATGGGTGGTGCGCGAGTTTTTCGAATGACGGCGCGGCGCTGAACTGGTGTCCAGAGACAGCCGCTGTTGACGGTGGCGCGGGCAAACGCCATCCCTTGTCATGATATAAGCGAACCGGAATTGTCATGACGCAGGAGCTTGAGGTGCTGGACGAGGGCCAAAAGGGCTGGCTCTCCTGGATCGTGGCGCGCGATCTCTCTGCCCGGTCCGCGCGACACCGTCTGGATTCATTGGCTCAGCGCATGGTGCTGGTTGGAAATGGAACAGTGGGGCGTCCTATAGGGAAGAGCTGGCTGGAGATTTCCCGTGAGGACGCCGAGCTGCGGGCTCACAATTTTGCCAAGACCGGTATTGCCTATGCGCTCAGAGACCGGCTGCGGCCTGGTCTTGAGGAACCAAGGGTTCGGATGTTTTTCGAGCGTTTCACGGGACAGGCGCGAGTTTTTTCGAATTGGGGTTCTGGTTTGAGTCTGGCTCTCGGTGGTGGGCTTTCCAGTTGGGAACCGATTTCAGAGTCGACATTTGACATGGCGTTCGGATTGACTGACGGCGACCTGGTTGGAATTTTTTGTATCGAGGACGAGGATTAGCTGAGTGACCGAAGAACCCGAAATCATCGCCCGCAAGACCGGCCATATCGGCCGCATCACCCTCAATCGCCCCAAGGCGCTCAATGCGCTGACCCATGGCATGTGCCTGGCGATGATCGAGGCGCTGCAGGCCTGGCGCGAGGACGATGCCGTGCAGGCTGTCGTCGTCGACGGGGCCGGGGAGAAGGGGTTTTGTGCCGGCGGCGATATCCTCAAGCTTCACGATAGCGGCAAGGCCGGCGATGATAATGCCTGGCTGTTCTGGCGGGATGAGTACCGGCTCAACACGCTGATCCATCACTATCCCAAACCCTATGTCGCGCTGATCGACGGTATCGTCATGGGTGGCGGGGTCGGCGTGTCGGTGCATGGCTCGCACCGTGTTGCCGGTGATCGGACGATGTTTGCCATGCCGGAAACCGGGATCGGCTTTCACCCCGATGTCGGCGGCGCCTGGTTCCTGCCGAGGCTGGGCGGCGAGATCGGGACCTGGATGGGCCTGACTGGTGCGCGCCTGAAGGCGCCCGATTGCATCGCGGCTGGCTTGGCCACGCATTATTGTCCGTCTGGCCAAAACGAGGCCTTGATTGCGGCGCTGGAGAGTGCGGATCTGGCCGGCGAAGATGCGCTGGAAGTGTTGTTGGAGGAATTCTCCGGTGATCCCGGGACGAGCGATCTGGCCCTGACCCGCACCCTGATCGACGCCGCCTTCGCCGGCGATAGCGTCGAGCCGATGGTGACGCGGATGGTTGAGGCTGGCGATGCTTGGTCGTTGAAACAGGTCAAGATTTTGGCGAGTAAGTCGCCGACTGCGTTGAAGCTGACCCTGGCCGCCTTGCGTGCCGGTGCCGATTTGAGCTTTGAGGGCGTGATGCGGCAAGATTTGCGGCTCAGCGCTTGGTGCCTGACCGGGACGGATTTCTATGAGGGCGTGCGCGCTGTCATTATCGACAAGGACAATACGCCAGTCTGGGCGCCAGCCAGCTTGGCCGAAGTTGATGATCTGGCGATCGCTGCGGCATTTGCGCCGCTTGACGAGCAACATGAAATGACTTTCCTCGACTGAGGCCAAGGCCGAGCGGGTTCAACAACGCAATACGGGAGATTTCACATGGCGATCATCGCATTCATCGGCCTGGGCAATATGGGCTCAGGCATGGCGGCTAATCTCGTCAAGGCCGGCCATCAGGTTCAGGCGTTCGACCTCAGCGCGGCCGCCCTGGCGCATGCGGTCGAAAGTGGCGCGAAAGCTGCCAAGTCGACCGCCGACGCCGTTGCCGGCGCGGCTGCCGTCGTCACCATGTTGCCAGCGGGCAAGCATGTGCGCGCCGTCTACGCCAATGACGTCTTTCCCGCTGCCGCGCCGGGCACACTCTTCCTCGATTGTTCGACCATTGATGTCGATAGCGCCCGCTTCGTCGGCAAGGCCGCGACCGAAAAAGGTTTCCGTTTTGTCGATGCGCCGGTCTCCGGCGGCGTCGCTGCGGCAGCGGCTGGGACACTGACCTTCATGGTTGGCGGTGCCGAGGCTGATTTCGCGGTCGCCGAGCCGATCCTCAAAGCGATGGGCAAGGCGATCCTGCATGCCGGCGATACCGGCTCAGGCCAGGCGGCGAAGATCTGCAATAACATGCTCCTGGGTATCACCATGATCGGCACGTGTGAGGCTTTCGCGCTGGCCGAGAAGCTGGGGCTCGATCAACAAAAATTCTTCGACATTTCGTCGAAAGCTTCCGGCCAGTCCTGGTCGATGACGAGCTATTGCCCGGTCGCCGGTCCAATCCCGACGACGCCGGCCAATAACGGCTACAAGCCCGGCTTTGCGACCGCGATGATGTTGAAGGATCTCAAACTGGCCCAGGACGCGGCCCAGGCCTCCGGCGCCTCGACCCCGCTCGGTGCCCAAGCCGAAGCACTCTACGCCATGTTCGGCAATCTTGGCGGACAGGAGCTCGACTTTTCGGCCATCTACAAAATGCTTAACGGGAGCTGGAAGGCCGATTAAGCGCTTTTTAGCCTGTTGCTGCTAGCGTCCCACCCAAGGATCAGAACGATCAGGTGGAGTGGGTAACATGGCATTGGCAGAGAAACTGGTTCCGGATGCGAATCCCGACACGCAATATCTTGAACTGCTGCAGCTGGTCGAACGCCTGCATCGGCAATTGCTCGATGTGGTCAAGGACGAGCTTGATCGCGACAATCTCGATGATCTCAACAGCGTTCAGGCGCTGTTGCTGTTCAATATCGGTGACCAGGAATTGACGGCCGGCGAGCTTCGCACACGCGGCCATTACCTCGGCTCCAATGTCTCCTATAATCTGAAAAAGCTGGTTGATGCCGGCTATATCCGCCATGAGCGTTCGGCGGTCGACCGCCGCGCCGTGCGGGTTTCGCTGACCGAACGCGGCACGGCCGTGTGTGCCAAGCTTTCAGCCCTGTTCGAACGTCAGGGCACCTCGCTGAGCCCGGTTGGCGGTGTCGATGCCGACAGTCTACCGGCCGTCAACACTGCGCTGACCCGTATCGAGCGTTTTTGGGCCGATCACATCCGTTTCCGGATGTAGGCGGATTTCCCTGACTGCGATTTTTTGAGGGTGCGGCGCTTCGTCCATTCGCGGCGCGCGCGTTAACGGTCTATATGTCGATTCAAGCTTGATTGATCGTCGCAGACCGCTAACGAGGCCGGCATGGATTACCAGAACGCGTTTGAAACGGCCGTGCGCCGCGTGAAAGCTGAAGGTCGCTACCGCGTCTTCGCCAATCTTCTGCGACGCAAGGGCGAGTTCCCCGTTGCCCGCTGGCGCTCTCCCGAGGGCCAAGTGAAGGACGTCACGGTCTGGTGTTCCAATGATTATCTCGGCATGGGTCAATTGCCCTGCGTCGTGGAGTCGATGAAGAAAGCCATTGATGATGTTGGCTCCGGCGCCGGTGGCACCCGCAATATTTCGGGCACCACTCACTATCATGTCGAACTGGAGCGTTCGCTCGCTGATCTTCATGACAAGGATTCGGCACTGCTCTTCACCTCGGGCTATATCTCCAATGAGGCGACGATATCGACACTGGGCAAAATTCTGCCCGGCCTGATTATTTTCTCCGACGAACTCAATCACGCCTCGATGATTGCCGGCGTGCGCGGTGCGGGCTGCGAAAAGCATGTCTGGCGCCATAATGACGTCGCGCATTTGGAAGAATTGCTGGCCGCTGCCCCCAAGGGCGCGCCAAAACTGATTGCGTTCGAATCCGTCTATTCGATGGATGGCGATATCGGTCCGATCAAGGCCGTCTGCGATCTGGCCGATAAATACAATGCCCTGACCTATCTCGACGAAGTCCACGCCGTCGGCCTGTACGGCCTGCGCGGCGGTGGTATCGCCGAACGCGAAGGGTTGATGAACCGGATCGACATTATCGAAGGCACGCTGGGCAAGGCCTATGGCGTCATGGGGGGGTATATCGCCGCCGACGGGGCTATTGTCGATGCGATCCGTTCGATGGCCTCCGGCTTCATATTCACAACCGCGCTACCGCCGGCTCTGGTGGCGGGTGCCCGCGCCAGCGTTGAATACCTGAAGTCAGCGCATGAATTGCGCGAGAAGCATCAGGAGCGGGCGGCGACCGTGAAGGCGCGTCTGGCTGAGGCTGGTTTCCCGGTGATGCCATCGCAGACCCACATCGTCCCGATCCATGTTGGCGATCCGGTGTTGTGCAAGCGCATGACCGACATGCTGCTCGACGAGCACGGCATCTATGTCCAGCCGATCAACTATCCCACCGTGCCCAAGGGCACTGAGCGTCTGCGCTTGACGCCGACGCCGCTGCATACCGATGCGATGATTGACGCGCTGATCGAAGCGCTGCACCAGGTGTGGCAGAGCGCCTCCAAACAGGACGTGGCGGTCAGCGGATGAGGTTGGTGTCTCGATGAGTGATCGCGAGATCTATATCGAGACCCAACAGGTCGGGGGTAGTGTTCGCGTTGCCGTCGTCGATGCAGCGACCGGCGAGGAAGTTGTGTTCCAAGTACCGCCGCGCACGACCAAGAACGAAATCAATCAACTGGCGCTCGCCAAACTGGCTTGGAAAATGGGTCGGATCGATCCGGAAAGCCCGGACGAAAAACGGCCGGGCACAAGGCCCGGCCGCGGTATTTCGGTTTGAAATCTGACTGCAGGACGCGTCAGGCTTCTTTCTTGCCCCGACCCAGGCCGATATCCTTGGCAAACTGCGAGCGCTTGCGTGAATAGGCCGGTGCCACCATTGGGTAATCCGAAGGCAAATTCCATTTCCGGCGGTAGTCGTCTGGCGACATGTTGTATTGCGAGCGCAAATAGCGCTTCAGCATTTTGAGCTTTTTGCCATCTTCCAGGCAGACGATGTAATCATCGCTAATGGACTTTGCGACGGACACGGCAGGTTTCGATTTCGTTTCCTGCTTCAGTTCAACGCCCGAAACTTCTTTCATTGCGGTGTGGACCGAGCGAATCAACTCGGGCACATTTTCCGCGGGCATCGAGTTGTGAGACAGGTAGGATGCAACCACATCCGTCGTCATCCGCAATAGTTCTTCTTGATCAACTGCCATAATATTTTCTTCTGACATAGTTCAGGCCTTTCAAATTCGCTTGGCGTGTTCGGGGGAGGGCGTGCCAGTTCAATACTTATTTCTTAATGTATATTGTGAGTTGCTCTCCAGTTCAAGCACTAAAGCATGAATAGCGGTAATCACATATCGTATGGAGCGTGGTTCGAAATATGGCGCAATCCAGTTGCGCGTTCTGAATTTCGTCCTGCCTGATGCGCAACTCGGTGCTTGTTTGTCGCGGGAACCGGCCTTATCAAATCGGCGCCCGTAGATACGTTCGTGTGCGCGTCAAAGAGGACAGGTTATGCCGGATAATGTTGCGACAGCAGTGCCAGAGAGCCGCTTTTTTACCCAGTCGGTGGTTGATTCCGACCGCGAGGTCGCCCAGGCGATTCATGCGGAGATTTTGCGTCAGCAAAGCCAGATCGAGTTGATCGCTTCGGAAAACATTGTTTCGCGCGCCGTGCTGGAGGCGCAGGGTTCGCCGCTGACCAACAAATACGCCGAAGGATACCCGGGCAAACGCTATTATGGCGGCTGCGAACATGTCGATGTGGTCGAGACGCTGGCAATCGACCGCGCCAAGGAGTTGTTCAACGTCGAATACGCCAACGTTCAGCCGAACTCTGGCAGCCAGGCGAATCAGGGCGTTTTTCTGGCGCTGCTCCGGCCGGGTGACAAAATTTTGGGCCTGTCGCTCAGTGCTGGCGGGCATCTAACCCATGGTGCCAAACCGAACGTGTCCGGCAAATGGTTCGAGGCACACAGCTATGGTGTCCGCGAGAGTGATGCATTGATCGATTACGATGAGCTGCGCATCCAGGCCAATGCGCTGCGCCCGCAAATGATCATCGCGGGCGGTTCCGCCTATCCGCGCGAGATCGATTTCGCGCAATTCCGCAAGATTGCCGATGAAGTCGGGGCCTATCTGATGGTCGATATGGCGCACATTGCCGGCCTGGTCGCTGGTGGTGTGATTCCAAGCCCAACGCCGCACGCGCATGTCTGCACGACGACGACCCACAAGACATTGCGCGGCCCGCGCGGTGGCATGATCGTCTCCAATGATCTCGAGCTCGGCAAGAAATTCAATTCGGCGATCTTCCCCGGCATGCAGGGAGGTCCCCTGATGCACGTCATCGCCGGCAAGGCCGTTGCCTTCGGCGAGGCCCTGCGGCCGGAATTCAAAACCTACGCCCGCAACGTGATCACCAATTGCCAGGTAATGGCCAAAGCTGTCACCGAGGGGGGCTATGCCATCGTGTCTGGTGGCACCGACAGCCATCTCGCTCTGATCGATCTGCGGCCCAAGGGGCTCAAGGGTAATCTGGCCGAACAGGCGCTTGAGCGCGCCTACATGACCTGTAACAAGAATGGTGTGCCGTTCGATCCGGAGAAGCCAACCGTGACATCCGGCTTACGGGTCGGCTCGCCAGCGGCGACGACGCGCGGCTTCGGTGAAGCCGAATTCCGTCAGGTCGGCGAGATGATCGTTCGCGTGCTCGACGCCTTGGTGGCCAGCCCTGAGGGCGATGCCGAGGTAGAGGGCCAGGTTCGCGAAGAAGTGAAAGCGCTCACTGCGCACTTCCCCATCTATCCCGAATTGGCCTAAGATACCCGAATGCGTTGTCCTTTTTGCGGTCACCTCGACACCCAAGTGAAGGATTCCCGTCCGGCTGAGGACGGGAATGCCATCAGGCGCCGCCGGCAATGCCCGGCATGCTCGGCCCGTTTCACCACGTTTGAACGCGTGCAATTGCGCGAGCTGACGGTGTTGAAGAAATCAGGACGGCGGGTTCAGTTCGACCGTGAGAAGCTCAATCGCTCGATCCATCTCGCGATGCAGAAACGCAATATTGAACCGGAGCGGATCGAGCAGATGATCTCCGGCATCGTGCGCCGTCTCGAATCGACCGGTGAAAGCGATGTCACCTCGGGCCGGGTCGGCGAGATGGTGATGGAAGCGCTCAAAAACCTCGATGCCGTTGCCTATGTTCGCTACGCCTCGGTCTACAAGGATTTCCACAAGGTCCAAGATTTTCGCGAATTCATCACCGATGAAGATCTCGCCCCGGGCCATCCAGAGCCGGATGACGGCGACGCCCAGGGCGCCGAAGACGAATGAGCGCGGGCGGCCGAGCACGTGTCACCCTCAAACTCGCCACCTCCCTCGATGGCCGCATCGCCCTCGCCAACGGCGTATCACAATGGATTACCGGGTTGGAAAGCCGCGCCGAGGTTCACCGCATGCGGGCGGCTCATAACGCGATCCTGACCGGGATCGGCACCATTCTCGCCGATGATCCGTGTATGACGGCGCGGCCGGATGGGGTTGCCGCTCCGCGCCAACCTGATGTTTTGATCATGGACAGCGCCGGGCGCACGCCTTCTGGCGCGGCGGTTTATGCCGAGCCCTTGCGCCGCGTGCGGATTTTTGCCGACCGGGACCTCAAGGCCGCGATGGCGGGCTATGCTCACGTCATGATCGAGGCGGGCAGCGCGATCGCGTCGGCGGCTCTTGCGGCCGATCTGGTGGACAGAATCGAGTGGTTTCGCGCCCCGGTCGTACTTGGCGGTGACGGATTGGCGGCGATTGCAGCGCTGGGCCTTGAGCGGTTGCAGCTGGCCCCCACATTCCAACGTGTGGGCCTGGTCGAGCGCGGGCGTGATCTGCATGAAAGCTATGAGCGGGTTCTTTAGATGTTTACCGGAATTGTCACGGCCCTCGGGCATATCCGCGCAGTCAGCGGTGAGGGCGTCAAGCGCTACGAGATCGACAGTCCCTACCTACCTGCCGACTTGGAGCTGGGCGCCTCGATTGCCCATGCCGGTGCCTGTCTCACAATCGTCGAGAAAGGCCCGACTGCAGGCGGTGGCTGGTATGCCGTTGAGGTTTCGCCGGAAACCTTGCGTCTGACGACTCTCGGTGACTGGTCCGTTGGAAGTGCTGTCAATCTAGAGCGGGCCCTGAAAATCGGTGACGAGCTGGGCGGCCATCTCGTAACGGGTCATGTCGACGGGGTTGGAGAAATCCAGGCGCAGCGCGAGGAGGGGGTGTGGACAGCCTTTACCGTGACGCCACCCCCAGCACTCAACCGTTTTATTGCCCGCAAGGGCTCGATCACGATTGATGGCGTGTCGCTGACGGTCAATGCGGTGACGCCGAACAGCTTTGAAGTGATGATTATCCCCCATACGGCAGCTGCGACCACACTGGGTCAGCTGCGCGCGGGGGCGCGCGTCAACCTTGAGGTTGACCTCATGGCGCGCTACGCCGCCCGTCTGAGTGAGTTTCCGGAGGCTTCCGCGTGAGTGATATCCCCCTGTCTCCGATCGAGGACGTGATCGAGGATGCGCGAAATGGGCGCATGTTCATCCTGGTCGATGCTGAAGACCGCGAGAATGAGGGCGATCTGGTCATCCCGGCTAAATTCGCCACCCCTGACGCGATCAACTTCATGGCCAAGCATGGCCGCGGCTTGATCTGCCTCGCGATGAGCCAGGAGCGTTGCGACACGCTCGGCTTGACGCTGATGGCCTCGGATAACCGCTCGCGTCACCAGACGGCCTTCACGGTATCAATAGAGGCACGCGAAGGTGTCACCACGGGCATATCTGCGCATGATCGCGCGCGCACCATCCAGGTCGCGACCGATCCGGCACTGGGCGCCGATGACATCGCCACGCCGGGACATGTGTTCCCGCTCGTCGCGCGCGATGGCGGCGTGCTGGTGCGCGCCGGGCATACAGAAGCCTCGCTCGATGTCGCGCGACTGGCGGGTGCCGGCTCGGCCGGGGTGATCTGCGAGATCATGAATGAAGATGGCACCATGGCACGCCTGCCCGACCTGGTCGCCTTCGCGCAATTGCACGGGCTGAGGATTGGCACGATCGCCGATCTGATCGCCTATCGCCGCAAGCATGACCGCTTCATCGAACGGCGCCTGGAAGAGACTGAATTCAACAGCGAATGGGGCGGCCCATTCAAGCTGGTCGTGTTCCGCAATACGCTCGACGGGTCTGAGCACGTCGCGCTCGTCAAGGGACAGCCTTCCGGCGAAGCGCCCACCATGGTGCGCATGCACAAGGTGTCCTTCGTCGATGACGTCCTCAATGATGATGGCGGTCGCGGTGGCTTGGTCGAGGCGGGCATCCGCTCGCTGGCGCGCCATGACGGGCCCGGCGTGATGGTGTTTATCCGTGAAACCAGCCATACGGCGATTGTCGAACGGCTCGGTGCGCACCCGGTCCTGCCCGAGGACGAGCGCCACGCCCGCCGCTTGCGCGAATACGGCGTCGGTGCGCAAATCCTGCTCGATCTCGGCGTGCGTAAGATGATCCTTTTGATGACCAAGCCTCAGACCATTGTCGGGCTTGACGGTTATGGCCTGAGCGTGGCCGAAGAACGCCATTTTCCGGAGGCCCTTTCATGAGCCAGCGTCGCATCCTGATGATTGTCGCGACCTTCTATCGTGAGATCGCCGACGCCCTGATTACCGGTGCCAGCGAAGCTCTAACCGCCGCAGGTGCAAGTTTTGAGATTGTCGAAGTGCCCGGGGCGTTGGAAATTCCCGGTGCCATCACGCAAGCGGTGCTTGGCGAGGCAAGCTATGACGGATATGTCGCTCTGGGTTGTGTTATTCGGGGTGAGACCACGCACTACGATTATGTTTGTAGTGAATCGGCGCGCGGTCTGATGGATCTGTCCTTGCGGGGCATACCGCTGGGTAATGGCATTTTGACGGTGGAGAACCGTGACCAGGCGCTCAAACGGGCGATCGACAAGAATAAGGGCGCAGATGTGGCCGGGGCCTGCCTCGCACTGATCGCGCTGAGAGACCGGTTCAGGAGAGCTCCATGAGCGCGCAGAGCAAAGAAACCCCCTCGGACAGTCGCGCACGTCTGCGCCGGGCCGCGCGGCTCGCTGCCGTCCAGGCGCTGTACCAAATGGAAATCTCCGGACGCGGCGCCGCCGATGTGATCGCCGAGTTTCGCGAACACCGTTTCGGACATGAGGGCGAGAATCCCGATTTTGTTGAAGCCGACGAGGAATTCTTCGCCGCGCTCGTGGCCGGTGTGGTGACGAAACAGGCGACGGTCGATTTGGCCATCAATGCTCTGCTGGCCGATGGTTGGCGCCTCGAGCGGCTGGACGCGACCGTGCGCGCCATCCTGCGTTCTGGCGGTTATGAATTGTTCGAGAAGAGCGACGTGCCGGCCCGCGTGGTGATTGACGAATATGTTGATGTCGCGCACGCTTTTTTCGAAGGCTCCGAGCCAAAATTCGTCAATGCGGCGCTCGACAAATGCGCGCGCCAGGCTCGTCCCGGCGAGCTTTGAGCGATGACAGGCGGCGGCGAGTTCGGTTTCATTCGAACGCGTCTGCTGCCGCTGACCCGTGGGCATCGGGCTGCACTTGATCTGAGTGATGATGCGGCGCTGCTTGATCCGGCGCCCGGCTGTCAGATTGTCGTGGCGAGCGACATGCTGGTTGCGGGTGTGCATTTTCTCGAGACCGACCCGCCGGAGATCGCGGCTGAACGCGCGGTGCGCAGCAATCTGTCCGACCTCGCCGCGATGGGTGCCCAGCCGCTCGGCTATCTCAGCTCTATAGCCTGGCCCACTGGCATCGAGGCCAGCTGGCGCGACGGCTTCATTGCCGGTCTCGCCGCAGCGCAGGACACGTTCGGCCTCAGCCTGCTGGGCGGAGACACCACATCGGGGCCCAGCCCGTTGACGATCAGTCTGACGATGTTGGGTCAAGTGCCGGCGGGGACGGCGCTGCTGCGTCGCGGCGCGCGCCCTGACGATGATGTCTGGGTGTCCGGCACGATTGGCGATGCCTGGCTTGGCCTGGCGATTGCGCGCGGCGATGTGGCACACAATTCCGTTTTGCTGGAACGCTATCGGCGACCAATACCGAGGTTGGAGCTGGGAATCAGCCTGCGCGGCCTGGCTTCAGCCTGCCTCGACATCTCCGACGGGTTAGTCGCCGATGCCGGCCATATCGCCGAGGTCAGCGGCGTGCGTCTGGAGCTTCAAGCCGACCAGATCCCGTTCTCTCCCCCGGCTCGCATCTGGCTGGCCAGTGCTCCGAGCGATGGTCTGGTTCGGCTGGTGACAGGCGGTGATGATTATGAATTGCTGTTTTGTGCGCCGTCCGCACGGCGCGCGCTGATTTCCGGATTGGGCGAACATTTCGACCTGACACTGACCCGGATCGGTACCGTCACCGAGGGGCAGGGGGGCGCGCTGATCGGACCCAATGGCGTTGTGCTTGAGACGGGTGCAGGCGGATTCACGCATTTTTGACGCCCCTCTGCCATGATCTCCGCTCAAGGGTGAGGTGATCATGCGCATAGTCTTGGCAATATTCCTGTCGGCCTGCTTCGCTTCGGCGGCATTGGCCAATAGTGGCGGGGGCGGCGGAAGCTCGTCCGGCTCCGGTGCCGTGAACCGTTTTTTGACCCTGTTTAACCTCTCCAGCACAGCAGCCGACGAGCAGGCTGATGCCGAAGACGCGATGATCGACGATCCACGCGTTTTCACCATGCCCGCCGTTGTCGCACCGCTTTCCGTTGATGGGCGGTTGACCGGTTATGCCTATGTGCGCGTGCATGTCCGTGCCGCCGATGGCCAGAATGTCTGGACGATGCAGGAGCATACCCATTTCGCTCTTGATGCCATGGTACGGGCGGCCGCGCGCATCTCGCTCTCCAATGCCGATGGTTCCGGCCTTGACCGCGACCTGGCGACCCGGGTTTGGGGTGCGGTGTTGCGCGAGTATTACGGGCAGGCGGCGATTGCAGATATCCAGGTGCGGGGCAATGATACCCGCATGATCAGGCGCTGAACGGCGACCGAATTCGGCCTCGCAATCGGCGGTCCAACGCCTTCAATTCATTCTCTCCACAAGGCGTGTTGCGCCGCTCGAAGGCTTTGGGCATAGTCCGGCTTATCGGGGGGGTATGAATCGGTCGACGTGATTCTCACGTTTGTACTTTCCCCGCTTCCTTCCTCGACCAATCCGAAGATAAAAACGGGGCTACCTGCCATGAACATGCTTTTACTAGCAATTGCAGCGGCCATTCTCGCACTCATCTACGGCGTCGTGCAGACGCAACGTTTGATGAAAGAGAGTGCCGGATCAGAGAAGATGCAGGAAATTGCATCTGCCATCCAGGAAGGCGCGAACGCGTATCTCAAACGCCAATACACCACGATCGCCATGGTCGGCGTCGTCGTCGGCATCCTGATTGGTTTCTTCCTTGGCTGGCAGGTTGCTGTCGGCTTCTTTGTTGGGGCGATCCTGTCCGGCGCTGCTGGCTTCATCGGCATGCTGGTCTCGGTCCGCGCCAATGTGCGCACGACCCAGGCGGCGAGCAAAAGCCTCGCAGCCGGTCTCGATATCGCTTTCCGCTCCGGTGCGATCACCGGCATGTTGGTGGCAGGTCTCGCCCTGTTGGGTGTTGCTGGCTATTACTGGGTCCTGACCAATACGATGGGCTTCGTGCCTGCCGACCGCATGGTGGTTGATTCGCTCGTCGCCTTGGGCTTCGGCGCTTCGCTGATCTCGATTTTCGCCCGTCTCGGCGGCGGCATTTTCACCAAGGGTGCTGATGTTGGTGGCGATATGGTTGGCAAGATTGAAGCAGGAATTCCCGAAGACGATCCACGCAATCCGGCCACCATTGCCGACAATGTCGGCGACAATGTTGGTGACTGCGCTGGCATGGCTGCGGATCTGTTCGAAACCTATGCGGTGACCATTGTTGCCACGATGGTTTTGGCCTCGATCTTCTTCACCGGCGAGCTTGGCGCGACCATGATGTTGTACCCACTCGCGATTGCGGCGATCTGTATCGTGACCTCGATTATCGGTACGTTCTTCGTGCGCCTCGGCAAGGGCTCCAATGTGATGGGCGCCCTCTATAAGGGTCTCATTGCTGCGGGCGTTTTGTCGGTCGGTGGCCTGTGGCTCGTGACGTCCTATTTCCTGCCAAATGGCATGGGCGATATCGCCGAAGTCTCTGGGCTGATGATTACCGGGCAGAACCTGTTCTTCTCGGGCCTGGTTGGCCTGGCGGTTACTGGCGCGATTATCTGGATCACCGAATACTATACCGGCACGGAATACCGTCCGGTGCGTTCGGTGGCGGAAGCTTCGGTTTCCGGCCACGGTACCAATGTCATCCAGGGTCTGGCGGTTTCGCTTGAAGCGACGGCGATCCCGGCGCTGATCATCATTGGCGGTATCATTGCCACCTATTCGCTCGCCGGACTGTTCGGCATCGCGATTTCCGTCACCACCATGCTGGCCCTGGCCGGTGTGATCGTGGCCCTCGACGCCTTCGGCCCTGTCACTGACAATGCTGGCGGTATCGCGGAAATGGCGGGGCTCGACGAGAGTGTCCGTCAAACGACAGACACGCTCGACGCGGTGGGTAACACTACCAAGGCCGTCACCAAGGGCTATGCGATCGGTTCCGCCGGTCTTGGCGCTCTGGTGCTGTTTGCGGCCTACACGACCGATGTGGAACACTTGCTCCACCTCGACCCCGACTTCTCCCTGAAAAACCCTTACGTGATCGTCGGCCTCCTGTTCGGTGGGCTTCTGCCTTACCTGTTCGGCGGCATGTCGATGATGGCGGTTGGCCGTGCGGCTGGCGCCGTGGTGGCTGAAGTGCGCCGCCAGTTCAAGGAAATCCCGGGGATCATGGAATACAAGGCAAAGCCCGATTATGGCCGCGCCGTGGATATCCTGACCAAGGCCGCGATCCGAGAAATGATCGTGCCATCCCTCCTGCCGGTGCTGTCGCCGATCGTGCTCTACTTTGCGATCCATGCGCTGGCTGGCCAGGAACAGGCGCTCGCAGCCGTTGGTGCCATGCTGATGGGTGTGATTGTCAATGGTCTGTTCGTCGCGGTCTCAATGACCGTGGGCGGCGGTGCTTGGGATAATGCCAAGAAGTATATCGAAGACGGCAATCATGGCGGCAAGGGCTCCGAAGCCCATAAAGCTGCCATCACCGGTGACACAGTCGGCGATCCCTACAAGGATACAGCCGGTCCTGCGGTCAATCCGATGATCAAGATCACGAATATCGTGGCTCTGTTGCTGCTGGCCTTCCTGGCCAGGGGCTGATTGTCTCGGGGCGGGCGCTTGGCGTCCGTCCCGGCGATTCACGCATACAAGAAAGCCCCGGTCGTTGGACCGGGGCTTTCTTTGTTTCTGGTCTTTACAACGGGTTACTGGTTGCGGCGAGGGCCGCCGGCGCCGCCGGGCAGGTTCTCTTCGCCACCGAACTGGCTGGCCGGCAGGCGACCGATATTGCCGAGCAATTGTTCAAGCAGGCTCAGCTCGCGGCCGCGGGTCGGCGTTTCGCGACTGACATAATCCACCATGCGGCCATCAGCCAGGGTGTACTCGACGACATCGCTGACGACACCGGTTTCGTCATTGAAACGGATGGCGACGATGCGGCGATCGCGCGTCACCGGCCGTAGATAGGCGAGGGATTCGCGCGTCGCGGAAATGTAGAACCAGGTATTTTCGTCAAAAGTCCCGCGCGTCGAAGGGTTGCCGAGGCGCTGCATCACGGTGTCGCGCGTGTCCTCGTCGGGCATGATCGACGGCTCTTCGCCGAGTGTGTAGCGGTAGCCGTGCGTACGCAGGACGGGGTTGCAGGCCGATGCCCCAATGGCGCATGCGGCAATGATAAGAGACAGGCGAACGCGACGGCTCATGTAACACTCCTCGAGACCGCACCGGCGGTCTGTATGCCAACCTTGACCTAAACAAGCTGCAGCTTAGCTTCAAGCGCGAAGTTAAGGGAGCCCCGATCACATGTGGCGGAACTGGTTCAAACCCCGGCCCGAAAAAGCGATCGGCAAGGCCCTCTACGCCGCCATTGTGCAGGCGGCGCGGCAAGCGTCACTGTATGGTGAGGACGGCGTGCCGGACACCCTGGAGGGCCGGCTGGAGTTGATCCTGCTGCATGCAGCCCTGACGATCCGCGTCCTGCGTCGGGATGGCGGCGAGCCAGGCCGGCTTGTAAGCCAGGTCGTATTCGACACGATGTTCGAGGATTTTGACATCGCGATGCGCGAATTGGGCTTGGGCGATTCCGGCGTTGGCAAGAAAATCCGCTTTATGGCAGAGGGGTTTTACGGTCGGGCCCAGGGCTATGCCACCGCGCTCGACGATGCCGATCCGGCTGCGCTTGAGGCCGTGTTGGCGCGCAATCTTCTTGCCAGCGAACGCCCAGACCCGCGCGCAGCAGCACTCGCCAGCCATGTCCAGGCTGTAGTGGCCGCACTCGATGCGACAGGCGGCGCTGCGCTGTCGCTTGGTGAACGGCCTGTTTTCCCGTCTTCCTGACAACCGAGTTCGCGTCTTGCATCTCATCGGTCATCGGCTAAGTTCCGCCATCGTCCGGCGGCTGACCCCGTCGTTTGGGACAGATATGTTTTGTCTATGAATGCTGAAATAACCATTTCCGTAGACGCCATGGGTGGCGATCTCGGTCCCAAGGCTGTGGTCGAGGGGATCGGATTTGCCATCAAGCGCTGGCCCGAACGCCAGACCCGTTACCTGCTCCACGGCGACGAAGTGGCGTTAACGCCCTTGCTGGCACAACATCCCAAAGTCGCTGCAGTGTGTGAGCTGCGCCATACAGACACCATGGTCCAGATGTCCGACAAACCGTCGGAAGCGGTGCGCCGGGCCCGCGGTTCATCGATGTGGAATGCGATCCAGAGCGTCAAAACCGGTGAGGCTGACGCTGTTGTCTCATCGGGCAATACCGGCGCGCTGATGGCGATTTCCAAAGTTATCTTGCGGATGAAAAAGGGCATTCACCGTCCGGCAATCTCCGCCAATTGGCCGACGCCAAAAGGGCACACCGTCGTCCTTGACGTGGGTGCCAATGTGCAGTGCGGCGCGACCCAGCTGGTCGAATTCGCGATTATGGGCGAGGCCTATCACCGCGCCGTTTTCGGCGGCGAGCATCCAACGGTCGGACTATTGAAT
This sequence comes from uncultured Maricaulis sp., assembly GCF_963975345.1. Classification (NCBI taxonomy): domain Bacteria; kingdom Pseudomonadati; phylum Pseudomonadota; class Alphaproteobacteria; order Maricaulales; family Maricaulaceae; genus Maricaulis; species uncultured Maricaulis sp. Next base: position 134,124 of record NZ_CAXBGE010000004.1, read on the forward strand.
GTCGGCCAGGAAGAACTCAAGGGCAATGATACCGTGCGTGAAGCCGACGGGCTGATCCGCAATTCCGGCCTCGACATGGCCTATCAGGGCTTTATCGAGGGCAATGATATCAGCGCCGGCATTATCGATGTCGTCGTCACCGACGGCTTTACCGGCAATATTGCGCTGAAGACCGCCGAGGGCACCGCCCGCCTGGTGGCCGGCTGGGTGCGTGAAGCGCTCACCAGCTCCTTCTTCGCGAAGATGGCTGCTGGTCTGCTCTCCTTGGGAGCTCTCGACCGTCTGAAACGGCGGATGGATCCGCGCTATATCAATGGCGGCGTTTTGCTCGGTCTCAAAGGGATCGTGGTCAAAAGCCATGGTGGCGCTGATGGCGAGGGTTTCGCCTCGGCGCTTGGCCTGGCCCAAGTGATGGCGCGGAGCGATTTCATGAGTCAGATTCGAAAGAATCTGGACCAGTTCGCCAGTTTCGAAGAACAGGATATCGCTGCGGCGTCATGATCGAATTCAAAGCGCGCATTGCCGGGGTGGGCTCCTATCTACCGGACCGCATTCTGTCCAATGACGAGATCTCGCGCATGGTCGACACCAGCGATAGCTGGATTCGGGAGCGCACCGGGATTCGCCAACGCCATATCGCCGCCGAGGGCGAGACCACCTGCGATCTCGCGGAAAAGGCCTCGCGACGCGCGATCGAACAGGCCGGGCTGACACCGGACGATATCGATCTGATCATTGTCGGCACCACCACCCCAGACTTCACCTTTCCTTCGACTGCAACGCTGCTCCAGGCCCGGCTCGGTGTGTCCGGTGGCGCTTCCTTTGACGTGCAGGCGGTCTGCTCTGGCTTCATTTACGGCCTGTCGATCGCTGATAATTTCATCGCCCGTGGCCAGGCGAAAACCGTGCTCGTAGTCGGCGCCGAAACGATGTCGCGCATTCTCGACTGGACCGACCGTTCGACCTGCGTCCTGTTCGGCGACGGGGCTGGCGCCATGGTCTTGCAGGCGCATGAGCCCGGTCCCGATCCGGCGCTTGAGCGTGGTGTGCTCGCAACCTATTTGCGCTCCGACGGGCGCTTCAAGGATCTGTTGCATGTCGATGGCGGACCGTCATCCACCGGGACGGTCGGGCATTTGCGCATGCTCGGTAATCAGGTTTTCCGTCATGCGGTGACCAATATCGCAGAATCGATGAGTACGCTTGCCAGCCGGACGGGCATCGCAATCGCCGATATCGACTGGTTCGTGCCGCATCAGGCCAATCAACGGATCCTGGAGGGCGTGGCACGCCGGCTGTCCATTCCGACTCACAAGGTGATCTCAACGGTCGCCGACCATGGCAATACTTCGGCGGCTTCAGTACCTTTGGCGTTCGATCGCGCGATGCAGGATGGCCGGATCAAGCCCGGCGACCTTGTTTTGATGGAGGCGTTGGGCGGCGGATTCACTTGGGGAGCAGTACTGGTGCGGGTTTGAAACCAGATATTTCAGGTTTCACGCGCTTATCCAAGACCTTGGCGTTGACCAGCGACCCATTGCGGGCTTAACGTAGGGACTCTGATTTGGGGACTACTATGTCAGATAAAACTTTAACGCGTGCAGACCTCGCCGAAGCTGTCTACCGGGAAGTCGGTTTGTCCCGGCAGGAATCGGCTGATCTGGTTCAATCCGTGCTCGCCATGGTGTCAGACACCCTGGCGTCGGGGCGCTCGGTCAAACTTTCCTCCTTCGGGTCCTTCCTGCTGCGCGACAAGCGCGGCCGGGTCGGACGCAATCCGAAGACCGGGATTGAAGTGCCGATCGAAGCGCGGCGGGTGCTGGTTTTCAAACCGTCCCAAGTGCTCAAGGAGCGCGTCGACTCGGCTCTGTCGAAAGACTAGACCCCGTCTGAGCCGAAGGCCGACGCGAGAACAACATGTCGGTCACAGAGAAATCGCCCGGGGCCTTCCGGACCATCAGCGAAGCTGCCGACGCGCTTGACGTTCCGGCGCATGTCCTGAGGTTTTGGGAAAGCAAATTTCCGCAAATCAGTCCGCTCAAGCGGGCCGGGGGCCGCCGCTTTTATCGGCCTGAAGATCTCGCGCTGCTGCGCGGGATCAAACGTCTGCTGTATGAAGATGGCTTCACCATCAAGGGCGCCCGCAAATTCATCGCCGACCAGGGCGTCGCCGCTCTGCTCGACCCGGCTGAGGGCGGCATGGCACGCGAACCCGTCGCGGTGGATGCCGCTGATCGCGAAACACCAGCGTCGCCGCCGCATACGCCGCGATCGCCAGGCAGCCCACAGCGTGGCTTGGCTGATGTGCTGCACGAGCTTGAGGATGCCCGCGCCCAGTTGAAATCCGTACTCGATCTGCGACGGGAATAAGCGTCTGCCTTGGCCCGCTGCCGACGCCATGGCTTGGAACAATATTTCGATATCCGTCGCTCAAGGACCAGAGTAGTGATGCGTGGAGCGCCGCTGATCGGGGGGATTGGCGGTCGTCTCTTGCTCCGCCCCCTTTCGAGGAAACTCCGATGATTACCCGTGTGTTCGCCGCCGCGCTGCTGTCCGCTGCGGCCCTGTCTGCTTCTGCAAGCGCACAATCCGTCTTCAGTGAAGTTACCATCTATAACGGTTCCGGCGCGGCCATCACGGCCGTCTATGCCGGCCCGTCCAGCCAGCCGGAATGGGGCTATAACACGCTCGATGTCGCCCAGGTGTGGCCAGGTGATGATCTGATCGTCACCATGAATAATGATACCGGCGAATGCCTCTATGACCTGCGCTATGATTTCGCCGATGGCGATGTCTATGAGGAATACCAGGTCGATATCTGCGCTATTAATGGCCAGCGTTTCGAAATCAACCGCGACAGCGGCATGAAGGGCGAGGGCGACACGAAATAGCCAAGGCGCGCGAGAGATCGGGCGGGGGGCGAGAGCTGGCCCGCTCGAGCTTGCGCACCAGCCTGCCTTTGTGCTGAACGCGCAGTTGCGGAGCTGGGGGCCTGTGCCTATAACCGCCTTCCCCGTTGAGACTGGTTTCGGCCAGCCTGATTGAGAATGTCGGAGCGTAGCGCAGTCCGGTAGCGCACTCGCCTGGGGGGCGAGGGGTCGCGAGTTCGAATCTCGCCGTTCCGACCATTTTCCTGACGCAACCGTCAGCAGCATTTTGCACTTTCGACCTGCGACATCAAACCGCCGCCATTTTGGCTTGTCCCCGGCGTGCGATGCGTTACCAAGCCTCCCATCGCAGGAGGCACCATGTCCTATCGCTCCAAATCCAGCCACGCCGTTTCGAACTGGCTCTTTTTTGTCGCCCTGATGGTTTGCGCCATGATCCTGGTCGGCGGTGCAACCCGGCTCACCGATAGCGGGCTCTCGATCACCGAGTGGAAGCCGCTCTCCGGCGCAATTCCCCCTCTAAGCCACGCTGACTGGGAGGCCTCCTTCCGCCTTTATCAACAGACAACGGAATTCCAGGACCAGAATTCCGCGATGACGCTGGCTGATTACGAGTCGATCTTCTGGTGGGAATGGGCACATCGCCAGCTCGGTCGCATGATCGGCCTGGTCTACGGCCTGCCGCTTCTGGTGTTCTGGCTGCGCGGCTCGATCAGCGCCCACCTCAAGCCGCGCCTGCTGGCTTTGCTCGGCCTGGGTGCGCTGCAGGGCGGGATCGGCTGGTGGATGGTCGCCAGCGGCTTGGCCGGTCGGCTCGATGTCAGCCAATACCGGTTGGCCGTTCATCTCGGCATGGCAATTTTGATTCTGGGCACCAGCGTCTGGCTGGGTCTGACCGCCCGTTTCGGCCCGCCACCAGTGCGCCAGGGACGGCTCGTGGGGGCGGCCGCTGCAGTTCTGGCCCTGGTCTTTATCCAAATCCTGCTTGGTGCCTTCGTGGCCGGGCTCGATGCTGGCCGCATCTATAATACTTGGCCATTGATGCACGGGCAGTTGGTGCCAGAGGACTATCTCGGAGGTCTACCGTTCATGCAGGCCATTTTCGAGAGCCGGGCCGCCGTTCAGATGGATCACCGCTGGATGGCCTATTTCGTCGCGCTGGCGGTGCTGGCTCTTTCGATCACGATCTGGCGCGAGCCACGGGTGGCGCTCAAGCCCTTCATGATCATCCTGCCAGCCCTGGTGGTCGGCCAGATCGCCTTGGGCATTTCAACCCTGCTCGCTGTGGCACCACTGGGCCTGTCACTGGCCCACCAGGCCGGAGCGATTATCCTGTTTGTCGCCACGCTCAGCGCCACCTGGACAGCCCGCCGCGCGATGTAACTTATTCGAGACTGGTTGCGCGATTCAAAAAGGGCCTGTCCGTCGGACAGGCCCTGATTGCGTGTCATCTTGGCCATGCGGCTTGCTAGCCGGCGCTGACCAATGCCCGCGCTGCGGCCGTGTTGGAGATCACCTTGATGCGCTGATCGTCCTGGTCGAACACAGCGATCATGCCCGAGGCATAGGCCGTAAAGCCGTAGGTGACCGGCGTAATCGCAATCCCGGCCGGTTGGGTGATCCCGGGGGTGCTCAGGCCATCGACCACGGTCAGTTCCGAGGCTGGTGTCAGGTCGAGCGCATAGAAGGTGTGAACCTGCGCGCTGGCGCCGTCGGTGGCGAGCACGAGGCGCGAGCCATTGAAATCGCCAACGGCCAAGCTCGTCACTGATTGGTCGTTTTCGGCCTGGATGACGCCGTCCGGCCCGATCCGGGTGATGCCGCCAGCCGGGCTGGCAAGATAGATGTCGCCGTCGAGCGTGGCGCACTGGCGTGCGGGTGCGTTCAGGGTCAAATTTTGACGCCGCTCGACATCGAGGGCGTCTCCACCGGCATCGCGGACGCGCCAGATCTCGGCTGTGGCACCGGTGCCCAGGATGACCAGGTCAACATAGCCGACGCCCTCGTGATAGAGACACAGACCGGCGACACCGTCGGCAGGCGTGGTGACGGGCAAAGGCAGGTCGAGCACGCGAATGCCGTCGGTAACAACGGCGTAGCCGAGCACCCGATTGCTGTCTGGCGCGGCGCCAAAGATGAGCGGCAGGTTCTCGCCGCGCAATTGGAAGCCCGGTGCCGTGGCCAGACCAGACAGGCGCTCACCGGCATGGCGGGTCCGCAGCACGCCGTCGGCGTCGAACAGGTCAAGCCCACCCTCGCGAGAGGCCGAGACGATCAGGCCGAGCGAGGCCGCATCGTTATTGGGCAGGAAGGCGAGGGCCGCCGCACCGCCCTGGACGCTGACGAAGGCCGCCGTCACCAGAACTTCGCGATTGGCGGCTTCGGCCGCTGCTGCATCCTCGATCGCCTGTTCCGGCGTTGGCCCGCAGGAGGCCAGGATGCTGAGCGCTGCCGCTATAAGGAGCGGTCGCCCCAGGGACCGCGCACTGCGAAGGTGCGGCCGGGCCAGCGTTGAATGTTGAAGAACAGGGTTGAACCATCGGGACTGAAACATGGACCGGCAATCTCGCTTTTATCGCCATCCGGGCCGGAGGCGGCATTGCGGCCAATCGTATACACCTGACCGGCGGGCGTCACGCCGCGGATGTACTGGTCATCAGCGCCATCTTCAACCACGATCAGATCGCCCCAGGGTGCGACGCAGATATTGTCGCATTTCTCCATGATTTTCGGATCATCGCTCTCGACGAAGAGCTGCAGCCGGCCCGGATGACCGGATTCGCCGGGTTGGCCTTCAAGCGGGCTGGGCTGGTAGCGCCAGATCTGGCCGATGTGGGCCGGGCCGCCATCGGTTGAAGCGAGATAGGCCTCGCCATCGCCCCAGTAGAGCCCCTCGCAGCGGCTGATATGGGCGGCACCTGCTGCCACGCCGCGGATCCACAGATCGGCATTGGGTGATTCGACATCGTCCAGATCGATCCACTCAACTTCCAGCCAGGCGCCGACGGTCACCGTCGGGCCGGTCTCGGCCCAATTACGGATGTCCATGCCCGGCTGGCCCTTGATCGCCAGTGCCTGCAGACGCCCGCCTTGGGCAAGCTGACCGGGGACATCCGGCAGGAAGCGATAGAAGCAGGCGCCGTCATACTCGTCTTCGGTCTCGTAGACGATGCCGGTGTCCGGATCGACGGCGACGGCTTCGTGGCGAAACCGCCCCATCGCCTTGAGCGGTACGGGTTCCACCAAGCCTGTGGCGGCGGCGGGTACTTCGAAACAATAGCCATGCTCGACGCGCGCGACATCGCCGGGCCCGACCGTGGTTTCCTCGCAGGTGATCCAGCTGCCCCAAGGCGTCATCCCGCCAGCGCAATTATTGTATGTCCCGATCAGGGAGAGATATTCTTCCTCGACTTCAAGCGTTTGCGCATCGAGCACGAGATGACTGGTGCCCCCCAGATTGGGCAGGCCGTCTGAAGTCCAGTCGTGAACCCGACTGCGGTCGATCAGGCCGATGCGCTCATTGTCCGGTCCGAAGGGGGAAACTTCGGTTTGAGCCGGGCTGAGTTCGTGATTGCGCACCAGAACGAGGCGGCCATCATCGCGTGCAAAACAGCCCATACCGTCAAAATCACCTGGTGCGAGCAGCCCGTCCGTCATTTCATCGCCGACGGTGGAGATCAGCTGGTAGGAAAAGCCACGCGGCAGATCGAACAGGCGGGCCGGGTCAGGTTGGAGCGGGCCAAATCTGGAGACCTGGTTTAAATAACCGGGTATCTCGTTCGACTCACACCCCGCCAGCGTAGCCAACCCGGCGAAGGCAGCAGAGGTGGCGATCGAATTTTGCAGGAAAAGACGGCGCGTGAGAGGCATGGTGTGGCTCCGAATGCGGTCGGGATTATTCTGCTAATACAAGTGCATCGCGACGGAAAGATGACGATGACAGTTAGATGCGGTATTATGTAACCACAGCGCTAGCTGCATAAAAACGCAATGGAAATTCGCTCCCCGCTTGACCGGGTGTGAAACACCACCTACACCGCGCGCTCGAAACCAAACCCATGGCCAACTGGCTTGAGGCAGGACTGATATGAAAACCTTTTCCGCAAAGCCCGCGGATGTGGTCCACAAGTGGATCGTGATTGATGCGGAGGGGGTCGTTGTTGGCCGTCTCGCCGCTTTCGTCGCAACCCGTCTTCGTGGCAAGCATCGCCCGGATTTCACACCCCACACCGATACCGGTGACCACGTCATCATCGTCAATGCCGAGAAGTGCGTCTTCACCGGCAAGAAACGCGAAGACAAGCGTTACTATCGCCACACCGGTCACCCGGGCGGCATCAAGGAAACGAGCCCGGCCAAGCTGCTCGACGGCCGTTTCCCCGAGCGCGTTCTGGAAAATGCGATCAAGCGCATGCTTCCCAAGGACAGCCCGCTCGCGCGTCAGCAATATTCCAAGCTGCGCGTCTATGCCGGAACCGATCACAAGCACGAGGCCCAACAGCCCGAGCTGATCGATTTCAAATCCATGAACTCCAAGAATTCGAGAGGCTGATATGTCTGAAGAAGCCCGCTCGCTCGACGACCTCAAGGTCGTGATGAAAGCAGCCGATGCCGTAAAGGTTGAAGCTGAAACCGCTCCTGTCGAACCTCAGATCGACGCCCTCGGCCGTGCCTACGCCACTGGCAAGCGCAAGAATGCGATTGCCCGTGTGTGGATCAAGCGCGGTTCCGGCAAGATCACGGTCAATGGCCGCGACCAGGAAACCTATTTTGCCCGCCCGGTTCTGCGCATGTTGCTGCAGCAGCCGCTCGAATGTGCCGAACGCGTCAACGAGTTTGACGTCATCGCCACCGTCAAGGGCGGCGGTCTGTCCGGCCAAGCTGGTGCTGTGCGTCACGGCATCTCCAAGGCTCTGACCTATTTTGAGCCAACGCTGCGCGGCGTTCTGAAAGCCGGTGGCTTCATGACTCGCGATAGCCGCGTCGTCGAGCGCAAGAAATACGGCCGCGCGAAAGCCCGCCGTAGCTTCCAGTTCTCGAAGCGCTAATCGCACCTGCGATTATCGGCTACAGAATTACGGGCGGTTCCTTATGGGAGCCGCCCGTTTTTTTGTTCGTGCTTGCTACTCAACTAGAGCGGTGACCGCCCGTCTTTGAGAGGCCTCACACGCAACCGATGCGGGTTTGACTCTCGCCATACGGGAATAGATTGTCTAGCGGGTAGATAGAGCGAGGTGGGGCTGCCATGAAGGATGCAGATTGGAAGTCGGGCTATGTGTTCGGTTTTGAAGTCCTCGTCGAGGAGTCTGACAGTGGCGATCCGATCATCAATATGTCGAGAACGTCTTTCGATGACAAATACTGGGCATCTATAAGATCAGCAGATGACGATATTATGGTTTCATTTATGAATGCTGACGGCATGTTAACCCGGGTGACGAGGTATTCGAGATTACCCTTAGGGGATGTCGATAACTCGATATTTAGGGAAATTTTCGGCCTTAAAAAGCAAGTCGGATCGTTAGTGGTATTGAAATGGATTGGCGTATTAACGGATCAAGGCAGAGAAGAATGTTGTTCCGCCAATAGTGACGCGACGAAGCGATGGGACGTAATGCATCGCATTTCCAAGGCTCGGCATTACTTTTTGCCAAAAACATATTTTTCAAAATTGTCTCAACTTGCATTTGAAGCACGCATAGAAGACGTTGAGATGGATTATGTTTTGAGTTTGACAATTGGAGTGAGAAGTCAAGAAAAATTTGAAGCGGATTTAATCAAATATCTCGAATCTAAACTGACAGTTGTTGGAGAATGCATAAACAAGATTCATAGTACTTATGCGTCTGGGGCATTAATATATAGTATAAATGGAATTTTTACATTCTTGAATCGACAGACTTTTAGACATTTCAATGGATCTCCGATTAAAAGATTTGGTGGAGATAGGATATATACGTCTGCGATAAATGATATTGTATTGGATGAAATGATATCAGCAAGAATATTTGAAATGAGAGCGAAAGGTCTATTATCATTAAAAATTGAAGTGAATTCAAACAGTAACGAATTTGATTTTGATAAAGAAATTAAAACATTGAATCTCGATTATATGAATCGGCGAAATGTGGCTCTAAAAATACTCTTAGAGAACGATGAGTTATTCCGAAATGAATTCTTTAGTAACTCAAAAATGGATAACCTGCTCCGTGAACAAAGTGATGTTATACTTGATCGGTATAGAACAAATATAGATTTGGGATTTGTTTATACAGGAGTCATTAATTGTATTCGTTTAAGAAAAAATCGAATGAAAGAATTGTATCGTAAAAATGAAGAAATTTTAAATAATAGAATAAAAATGTTTGATTTCACATCATTGAGAATCACTGAAACGAAAGCTATTGAAGCAAATTTGTTACTTGGTTTATACATGAAACGTTTAACTTTGGTCATGTTGTTCGTGGCGCTAGTTTCAATCTTTTCGGAATTTATTCCGAGTGATGTTAAACAGGATGGGTGGGATAATTTGATTAGAATCTGCCAAGATGTTTGGAGCTGGGCCGCTGCCAAGGGGGCATTGTTGCTTGAAGTCAGTGAGAGATGACCTTATTGCCCTTTCGGATACTTATTGAGGGACCAGTTTTACACTCGCTGCGACATCGCGCGGAGCGGAGGATGCGTTGGTTGTTGCCGTGGGGGAGCGCGCGACGGTACCAACCGTGAAGCGCAAGAAATACGGCCGCGCGGAAGCCCTTCGTAGCTTTCAGTTCTCGGAGCGCTAATCGCGTCTGCGATTATCGGCTACACGATTATCGGCTACACGATTACGGGCGGTTCCTATCGGAGCCGCCCGTTTTGTTTGCGGTGCGACGATATGGCGGCATGAATCCCGCTGACGGCGAAGGCGCATCGCGTTACACCGGGGGGCATTCAGCCTCTGGAGGCCCTTATGACCAATGATCTAGACGAAGTCCGCGTGTTCGATCTCAACCGGCAATGGGGCTGGTTTGTCGGGCTGGGCGCTGTCTTTCTGCTGTTCGGGCTGATCGCTTTCGGCAATCTGTTCGCGGCAACGATGGTTTCGGTCCTGTTCGTCGGCATTCTGGTCGGTGCGGCGGGGATTGCGTTCCTGGTGCATGCCTTCCAGGTGCGCGGTTGGCAGAATGTGACGTTCTGGGCCCTGAGCGGCGGCCTCTACACGATCGCTGGCCTGCTCGCCTTCATCAATCCGACCCTGGCCTCGACGGTGATTACTCTGGTGATGGCGGTATCGTTCATGGCGGCCGGCGCGTTTCGCATCTGGTTCGGCCTGCAGCTGCGCCCCGGACGCGGCTGGCAGCTGATCGCGCTAAGCGGCGCGGTGACCGCCCTGATCGGCCTGATCATCGCCTTCAGCTGGCCCGCCAGCGGCTTGTGGCTGCTTGGCCTGATCCTCGCCGTCGATCTGACGGTGCAAGGCGCGGCGATGGTTTTGTTTGGGCTGGGTTTGCGGCCGGTGCTGCCCGTGGGTGGCGATTGAGGTTCCGCGCTGCAAGGCAATTGCAGCGCCAGATCCGAATGATCACCGTCATCCTGACGTAAGTCAGGACCTCGATATCATTGAGCTCTAGGGCGTCGAGGTCCTGACTTACGTCAGGATGACGAGGTTGGTGTTTTGGCGCGAGGCCTGGTCGGCTTTTTGGCGCCAGCTTTGGTGGCAGGCTTGGACTTGGCGGCGGATTTTGCCTTTGGCTTTGCTCGCGGTTTCGCCGCAGGCTTTGGCTCTGCTGCGGCTTTCGCCTTTGCCGTGCCAGCGGGCTTTGCTTTCGCGGCAGCAGCCGGAGCGACCCCTTCAGTCTTCACACCGTCCCCCGCATCGCTCCTGACCAATACATTCTCGCCCGGTGCGTCGCGGATGACTGTTAGCTTGCCGCTGCCGGGTTGGCGGGCTGCTACATCCTTGCCGGAACGCTGCTTCAGCCAATCGCGCCAGTCGAGCCACCAGGATCCGGGATTTTCCTCGGCGCCATCCATCCAAGCTTCGACCGTGTCGGGCAGGGCATCATTGGTCCAGTGTTGGTATTTATTGGCGTCGGGATGGTTGATGACGCCGGCGATGTGTCCGGAGCCGGCCATCATGTAGCGCACCGGACCGCCGAATAATTTGGCGCCGCGATAAACCGACGGGTAGGGCGCGATATGATCGTCGCGTGAGGCCTGCATATAGACCGGCGTCTTGATGTCGCCGAGCGTCAGTTTGACGCCATCGAAGTCCAGCTCGCCCTTGGCCAGCTTGTTGTCGCGATACATATTCTTGAGATACCAGAGGTGCAGCGCCTTGGGCATGCGCGTCTGGTCGGCATTCCAGAACAGCAGATCAAAGGCCTGGGGCTGGCGGCCGAGCAGGTAGTTGTTGACGACGAAGGACCAGACCAGATCGTTTGAGCGCAACAGGTTGAAGGTATCCGCCATGGTGCGGCCGTCGAGCACACCGCCCTGGGCATCCATCAGCCGCTCGATTTCCTCGATCCAGACATCATCGACGAACAGCAAGAGCTCGCCGGCGAGTTCGAAATCGGTCTGGGCGGCGAAGAAGGTTGCCGAAGCGATGCGCTGCGGTTTTCCGGTCGCTTCCAGCCAGGCCAGGGTTGAGGCGAGCAGGGTGCCGCCGACGCAATAGCCGACGGCGTTGACCGACGTCTCACCGGTGGCGTCCTCGATGGCATCGATCGCGGCGAGCAGGCCCTGGTGCATATAATCCTCGAAGGTCTTGTCCTTCAATTCCTTACCCGGATTGACCCAGGAGATCAGGAAGACGGTGAAGCCCTGCTGGGTCAGCCAGCGGATCATCGAATTCTTTTCGCGCAGGTCGAGAATGTAGAATTTATTGATCCATGGCGGCGCGATCAGCAGCGGCCGTGCCTTCACGGTCTCGGTGGTTGGGGCGTATTGGATCAGTTCGATGATCTCGTTCTGGAACACGACTTTGCCCGGCGTGGTCGCCAGATCGACGCCGACGCGGAACCCGTCCATATCGGTCTGACGCAAGGCGAGGCGGCCACCGCCGCCGGCCTGCAGATCGCCGACCAGGTTTTCGAGCCCCTGGGTCAGATTGGCGCCATGGGTACGCATCGTTTCGCGCAATACGTCCGGATTGGTCAGGGCGAAATTGGTTGGCGAGAGGGCATCGGTCATCTGTTTGGTCAGGAATTCGACCTTGCGCTTGGTGCGCTCATCGACGCCCTCGACGCCCTGAACCAGCCCCATCATGAAGTGCTGGTTCATGAGATAGGATTGCTTGATCGCATCGAAGACCGGGTTCTCACTCCAGTCATCGCTGCGCCAGCGCTTGTCGCCGGGTTCCGGCTTGATCGACGGCTCGGCGGCGCCGTCAAAGACGCGCTTGGTCGTCTTGGTCCATAGATCGAGATAGCCCTTGGCCAGCTCGGCTTGGGCTTTCATCATCAGATCGGGCTGATTTGCGATCTGGCCCCAGACTTCCTTGAATTCGGGTGCCGAATGGAATGGATCGGCCTGCGGCATCACCGCATCGCCTTCGAGCGCCTTCTGCATCACATTCGACATCAGCTTCTGAGATTGCAGCGAGGCCTGCATCAAATTGCGCGAAACCGTGTCGAGCGCGTCCAGCTCGGCCGCCGTCATATTGGCCCAGGGATGGATGGGATCGCTCTTGTCGTCGCTGCCGGACCCGTTGGACATGCCGATTCCTTGTGTTCGAATGGTGACTCAGGAGATGATGAGCGTATAGAAAGCCATACACGCGTCCAGCGTCAGGAGATAGCATGACTTCGCCCCTTCGCTTGGCAGTTCTGCCCGTTTTGACATTGTGCTTCGCTGCATGCCTCACAGTCGGGGCATGTACCGCCTTCGAACCGCTGGCCGATCAAAGCTCGACACCCGACTGGGTCCGCGAACGTATGGTCAATGATGTTGAGGGCCGAGAGGCGCCGCGAACCGTGCCTGCTTATGGTCCGACGGCTCTGGAATCGGCTCAGCTCGACAGCAACGCGCGGGCGGTGATGCTGCTGCGTGCGCTCCAGAATGCCGAAATCGCTGTGATTGAGGCCGAGGGCGGGGGCGATGTCGATGAATTCGTCGCCGACGGCCGGGCCCGGACCACTCCGCCGGAGTGATCCCGCGACATGTTTTACGATAATTCGATGCGCCGCGACGAGCGGACGCGCCAAAGGAGACGAGAATATGAGTGATACGCGCGCCTTGAGCAGCCTGGCCTTGATGGCGGTCAATGCCGCCGAATCGGCGGCGATTGCCGCTTCGGCCTGGATTGGACGCGGTGAAAAAGAATCGGCTGACCAAGCGGCAGTCGACGCATTGCGCAATGGGCTCAACGCGATGCCGATGCGCGGCCGTATCGTGATCGGCGAGGGCGAGCGCGACGAGGCACCGATGCTGTTTATCGGCGAAGAGGTCGGCACCGGCGAGGGGCCGGAGATCGATATCGCTCTCGACCCTCTGGAGGGCACGACGCTGACGGCTTGGGGCATGAATAATGCGCTGGTCGTGGTCTCCTTCAGCCCGCGCGGTGGTCTGCTCAACGCGCCCGATACTTATATGGACAAGATCGCGATCGGCCCGGGCATGCCGACCGGCGTGATCGATATCGATGCATCGCCCCAGGATAATGTGATCAATCTGGCCCGCGCCAAAGGCGTGTCGCCCTCGGAAATTACCGTCTGCGTGCTCGAGCGCGAGCGGCATCAATACATTGTCGATGGGGTCAAGGCCGTTGGCGGCCGCGTGCGCCTGATCAGTGATGGCGATGTTGCCGGCATCATGGGCGCAGCGGGGCTCGGCACAGGCGTTGATATGTATATCGGTCGCGGCGGCGCGCCTGAGGGCGTGCTTGCGGCATCGGCGCTGCGCTGTATTGGCGGCCAGATGCAGGCCCGGCTCTTCTTCCGCACCGATGATGAGCGCGAACGCGCCCGTCGCATCGGCGTCACCGATCTCGACCGCAAATATGATCTCGACGGGCTGGCCTCCGGCCATTGCCTGTTCGTCGCCGCAGGCGTCACCGAGGGCGATCTGGTCAATGGCGTGCGCCGCGCGGACGGCCTGGTTCATACCCACACACTGGTACTGGATTCCGCGGACCTCTCGGTTCGCCGGGTTCGCAGCGCCCGGCCGGAGGACTGATCCCGCAAGGGTCCGGTCAGGATCATATGGCAATCGACGCGGATCGTCCGACACAGCCAGAGCCCGCCGCTCTCGAGGCGGCCTTCCTTGGTGTCGAACGCTCGCTGACGGGCCGGCGCTGGATTGCGCGCGCAGCGGGCGAGGCCGAGATTGTCGCTATTGCGCGACAGCAACAGATTTCCGACAGCCTGGCCCGGGTTCTGGCCGGGCGGGGTGTCGCGCCAGCCGAGGCGGCGCAATTTTTGCGCCCACGCTTGAAGGACAGCTTTCCCGACCCGGCCAGTTTTCAGGACATGGACAAGGCCGCTGGCCTCGTCTGGGACGCGCTCGATGCGGGCCAGTCGATTTCGGTTTTCGCCGATTATGATGTCGATGGCGCGACGTCATCGGCGCAGCTGCGCCGCTGGATGCGGGCGGTCGGCTATGAGGCCGGGCTCTACGTGCCCGACCGGGTCGCCGAAGGGTATGGGCCCAGCGATGCCGCTTTCGACCTCCTGCGCGAGCGGGGCGCCGATCTGGTGATCACGGTCGATTGCGGCGCCACGTCCAACGGCCCCTTGCAGCATGCCCGCGATATCGGCCTCGACGTGATCGTAATCGACCACCATCTGATGGATGGCGAATTGCCGCCGACGGCCGCCCTGGTCAATCCCAACCGGCCTGACGACACCTCCGGCTGCGGCCATCTGGCTGCGGCCGGCGTCACATTCGTATTTCTCGCGGCCCTGAACCGGGAAGGGCGCCGCCGTGGCCGTTTCGAGGACGCGCCCGAGCCGGATCTGATGCAATGGCTCGATCTCGCTGCGCTGGGCACCATCTGTGATGTTGTTTCGCTGACCGGGATTAATCGCGCGCTGACGGCCCAGGGCCTCAAGGCTATGGCAAGCTGGCACAATCCGGGCCTGCGGCAGCTTGCGCTCGTCGCGGGCATCAAGGACGACACAGCGAGCACCTATCATGCCGGCTTCCTGCTCGGGCCGCGTATCAATGCCGGCGGCCGCGTGGGCCGCTCGGATCTCGGCGCCCGCCTGTTGGCCAGTGATGATGAGGCGGAAGCCGGGACGATCGCCGCCGAACTCGATGCCCTCAATACCGAACGTCGCGCCATTGAGGCCGAGGTGATGGAAGAGGCGCTGGCCCAGATCGAACGTCAGGGCCAGGACCGCGCCATACTTGTCGCCTCTGGCGAGGGCTGGCATGCCGGCGTGATCGGCGTCGTCGCCGGCCGCGTCAAGGAACGTTATGGCAAGCCGGTGATCATTATCGGCCTGGATACCGGCGTTTCACCGGTGCTCGGAAAGGGGTCGGGGCGTTCCGTCGCCGGGGTCAATCTTGGCGGCGCCATCTCGGCCGCGCGCCAGGCCGGCCTGCTGATCTCCGGCGGTGGTCACGCCATGGCCGGCGGGCTGACGGTCAATGCCGAGCGCATCCACGAGTTGGTCGCCTTTCTCGATGAGCGGCTGGCGCCTGAATTGGCCCAGGCCACCGATGCCATGGCCCTGCGCCTTGACGGGCTGTTGGCGGCCCAGGGCGTGTCGCCGGAACTGGCCGGCAGCTTCGAAGCGGCGAGCCCGTTTGGCCAAGGCAATTCGGAACCGCGATTCGCCCTGGCTGACCTGCGTGTCAGTTTTGCCCAGCGTGTCGGCAAGGATCATGTCCGATTCACTCTGGTTGATAGCGGCGGCGCGGCGCTGCAAGGCATCTCATTTCGCTCCGCCGACGGGCCGGTTGGCGAGGCCCTGCTGGCTGCCGACGAGCGCCGCTGGCACGTCGCAGGCCGTATCAAGCTGGACCAGTGGAATGGCCGCAATCGCGCCCAGTTCCAGCTTGAGGACATGGCAGCAGCCATTCGCTGAAGATTTTTCACATCAGTGGCTTGCCACAAGGCCCGGGCTTACGTATTAGACGGCCCTCATCGCGTTGGGCCCTTCGTCTATCGGTTAGGACGCTAGGTTTTCAACCTGGAAAGAGGGGTTCAACTCCCCTAGGGCCTACCACGCGATCTTCCACCCGATTATGGCTGTCAATTTCCCCTTCCGGGGGCGGGCCGGGGCGGTGATACTGGCCTTTCGCAAATCGGCCCGATCCTGGCCGTCACGCAGGAGAGCGGGGCATGGCCCATCTTTCAACCAAGACCTATGGCAATGATCGCGGACTGTCCTGTTGCTCGCGGCAATGGGCGGCGACAAGCGATTGCAACCTGCTGCACGGCTATTCCTTCGGCTTCCATTTCGTTTTTGCGGCTGAACAGCTCGATGCGCGTGGCTGGGTGCTCGATTTCGGTCGCGGTGGTTTCGGCCCGATTCGCGATTGGCTGCACGAGATGTTCGACCACACCCTGCTGGTCGCGAGCGATGACCCGGAACGCCCGGCGCTTGAAGCGCTTGGCGCTCGCGGTATTGCGCGTGTGCGCATCGTTGAAGGCACCAGCTGCGAGCGCATGGCCGAGCTGACCTTCCAGCGCGCCGATGCCATCGTGCGCGAGGCGACCAAGGGGCGGTGTTGGGTCGAATCGGTAGAATGCTCCGAGCATGGCGCCAATAGCGCGATTTATCGCAGCCATGCCGCGATCAGCCGCTTGGCCGAATGCGACCGCTTGCAGGCTGATATTCAGGCCGATATCCGGGCCAAGATCCAGGATTGATTCGTAGGTCGGCAGTCAAATACCGTCACAGATCAAGGTCTGTGACAGCGGAATCCGGTCAATTTGCACAGTTTTCCACACAAAAAACTCGCGTATTACGCGAAAAGCAGTTCACCCGTTTGCGACAGAAAAGACGCTTTTTGTTGCGGGTTTTGCCGCGCCCCGACACAAAATGTAGTGGGTAAGGTGTGATGATCAGATTACAATGGCAAGATATTGCGGATCGCTTATGCAACCATTTGTTCGATTAAACTTCTCTTAATGAATGAATTTGTGTAAATTCGTTCATGTAGGGTTGTTGAAGCGAGTGATGTAATGGTTTTTGCGAACGACGTTTTTGAAGAGACCGAAGTCGTCCGCCTTGAGGGGCGCATCAAATGGTATGACCCGGCGCGCGGCTATGGCTTCATCGATGCCAGCGACGGATCCGGCGATATACTTCTGCATGCCAGCTGTTTGCGTCGCTACGCCCACGGGCCGGCACTACCCGATGCGATGGTGGTTTGCCACGCGGTCAAGGGCGAAAAGGGTCGCCAGGCGGTCGAAATTCTCGAAATGAGCGGTGGCGATGACGAGGCCGAGATTCGCCCGCGGCGGTTTCATCCGCACACGGTGGTCAATACGCCGTTCCATGAGGCCGTGGTCAAATGGTTCGACGCGCTGCGCGGCTATGGTTTTGTGACCTGCGACGACGTCGATGGTGATATTTTTCTGCACGCTGCGACGCTGCGTCGGGCCGGGCTGGAGGATGTGCAGCCGGGTGAAATGCTCCATATCCGTTGCGTTGAGGGCCCCAAGGGGGCACTGGCGGCAGAAATCCGTGCCGGAGCGGCCGGATAATTCACGTGAATTCACCTTGCGCGGAACGGCGCGGCGCGATTGCGCCGCGTCGCGCGCTTGGCTAGCTTGCTGCCATGAAAACACTGATCCTGATCTCCGCCCTGATCTTCGCCGCGCCCGCTTGGGCGCAGGACGAAGCCCTTCCGCCCGCCGGCACCGAACTTGCGCCGGCGACCGCCGAAACGCAGGCTGCGGTGCAGCTGCCGCCGATCACATTTGGCGGGCCGGAAACCCTCATCATCGATACCGGCGAGGCGCAACACGCCTTCAATGCCGAAATTGCGACAAGCCAGGAACAATTGGCACGGGGCCTGATGGGCCGCGAGGTGCTCGATCCCGACGCGGCGATGCTGTTCGTTTACATGCCGCCACGCCGCGCTTCGATGTGGATGGAAAACACCCTGGTCAGCCTCGACATGCTGTTCATCGATGAGGGTGGCACAGTGGTCAAACTGATCGCCTACGCCCAGCCGGGCTCGCATCGCAGCCTCGAATCGGATTTCGACGTCGCTGCTGTGCTGGAAATTGCCGGCGGCCGCGCTGCCGAACTGGGGATTCGCCCGGGCGCCATTTTGCGCGATGAGGCCTTCGGTTCGCTCGAAGACGAGCCGGCAGCTGTCGAAGCGCCTGAAACCACGCTTGAAGACGACGCTGCTGCACCGGAATCGCCCTCAGACGCTCAGTAGACTTGCCTAACTGCAAAAGCGCTTTCATAAGGGCGCTCTCGGGGCGTAGCGCAGCCTGGTAGCGCATCTGGTTTGGGACCAGAGGGTCGCAAGTTCGAATCTTGCCGCCCCGACCATTTACAAGGCCCGCAACAGGCAGGGCCGCAGCATGATGGGGACGCCGCATGTTTGCGAAGATTTACCAGCCCGCCCGCAATGCGATGCAATCGGGCCGCGCGCTCTCCAAACACTGGTTGCTCGAATTCACGCCTGAAATGGCCGACCGCCCTGATCCGTTGATGGGCTGGACCTCCAGCACAGATATGCGCGCCCAGATCCGTCTCACCTTCGAGACCAAGGAAGAGGCCGTCGCCTATGCCCGCCACCAGGGCATTCCCTACCAGGTCACGACGCCTCAGAAGGCCAAGCGCTACATCAAATCCTATTCCGACAATTTCGCCACCAGCCGCAAACAGCCCTGGTCGCACTGAGGCCTGGCCATGATTTGCGGATAGCCCGTGAATAAAGGCGGCAGAACAGGTGCTTGCGAGGCCGCCGCGTATTGCGAACCCGCCCACCAGCCCGTATCAATGAAATTCAAGGCCCCGTAGCTCAACTGGATAGAGCACCCGCCTTCTAAGCGGGATGTTGCGTGTTCGAGCCACGCCGGGGTCACCATTTCCAATAACCTCTGCGGCGCGCGCGCCCTGATTGGACTGCCGGTGTTGTGCCGGGGCCAGCCTGAGGGATGGAGTGAGCGCCTTCTTGTCTTTCCTAGCTTACTTGGTAATCTGCCTGAGGTTGCAAGGAGTAATCCTCGATGCTTGGGTCAGCATTGTATTTCCCCCATATGGATATCGACGACCCTGTTTGGTTGCGGTCGGCAATTCTGTTTTGGGATGAAATTCAGACTATTGCACCAACGGCGATTGAGGAGCCTTATCAAAACGAGGACGCACGTATTTGTCACGCAGAGGGATATCTGCGTCCGTTGAGGTGTGACCTTCATCCCACTTTGATTGATGATCTTGGGCGAAGAATCCTGCGCTCATCCGATTTGAACAATGGTGGTTACCAACCATATAACGCGATCCGCAACTCGGTTTTTCGTGCGGTGCGATATGGTAATTCGATTGGCGAGGAGGTTGAGGATGCGCTTCAGCAGACCGGTGTCTTTTCCAATAAGATGTCCCCGGCTCTTCGAGAGTTTGCGTTAAGATTTGGGCTGGCGACGATCCATTCTGGCAAAATGCCGTACCATATTAGGGACATGTTCCAAGACCTTGAAATAGGTTCGCTACACCGTCAAAAGTTACCACGCATCTTCGAGCGATTTTATCGGCAAAGCGAACGGTTCGATGCTGCCGACAACGAATGGTTGCTGGTCGATAGCCGCTTCGCAAACGCCTATATGTCCGCACTGGCTGCCGATCTATCGCAGAAACTTGATCTCTCGCCGCTCACTTCGAATGAGACCGCGCAGGGAATGGCGTTCCGATTCATGTTCGATGATGTTGTGGATTCGTCGCCGACCAATGCCACAGGTGCGATGCTTGGTGTCGTAATGCGGGCGTTGCGAGTGGATGCATCGGTGCCTGTTTTGAAACTCCTAAGGTTCCGAGAAAGTCGACGCGACCAATACCTCGATTTCGCGGGGAAATTAGGCGAGTTGACGGAACAGCTCCGTACTGACGATGATGCCGGCGGCGAAGCGTTATTTGAG
Source organism: uncultured Maricaulis sp. (assembly GCF_963975345.1). NCBI lineage: Bacteria > Pseudomonadati > Pseudomonadota > Alphaproteobacteria > Maricaulales > Maricaulaceae > Maricaulis > uncultured Maricaulis sp. The sequence continues at coordinate 154,044 of NZ_CAXBGE010000004.1, forward strand.
AAGGCGCAGGCCGCTTACAAGACCGGGATTGAACCCAGTCTGCGTGCGTTGAAACGGGAATTGGATCAACAATCGATCTCGACCGTTTGGGAAGGAGCTTATCGGGCGATCACAATATCGGTGCCGTCCGCAGGCGCCCTCGCATACTTCACCGGATTGAGCGGCCCAGCTTTGTTGGGTGCTGGGGCGGCGCTCGCGGCGGCTGACATTGGAGTTCGAGGATACCTCGCTCAACGAAGGGCCCGAGCCACTAATCCATTCTCCTATCTTCACGACATCACCGAAAACTTCGGATTGCCGGCGTTCACAGAGGCGTAGAGGCCTTGGGATTCGAGTCTGGAATTTGGATGGGCTAACATCGCTATCTAGGTCATCTTCTTTTTGAGATGTCAGCCTTACACTAGGTTCTTTGCGACAGGACCATGTCCCCGATTCACCCCGCCGCTGCAAAACCCTTCTCCAGATCCGCGATCAGATCTTCCCGGGCTTCCAGGCCGACCGAGAAGCGCAGCAGGGCGCCGTCATGCTTGTGGGCGGTCTTGGTGCGTTTGAGTTGCGGGTCGCAATGGATGGCGAGGCTTTCATAGCCGCCCCAGGAGAAGCCGAGGCCGAAAATCTCCAGAGCATCGAGGAAGCGTTCGCTCTTGCCCACGTCCCAACCGGGAAACTCGACCGCGAACAGGCCGCAGCCGCCGGTGAAGTCGCGGCTGAAGATGGCATGATCGGGATGGTCGGTGCGGACCGGGTGGCGGATGGCGCCAACTTCCGGCCGTGCGGCGAGCCAGTCGGCGAGGATGAGGCTGGTCGCTTCGCTGCGCTGCATCCGCAGCGCCATGGTGCGAAAGCCGCGCAGGGCCAGATAGGCATCGTCGGGCGCGGTATGGATGCCGAAGGCGCGCTCGGTGGTCTGCAGCCGCTTGGCCATCGCCTCATCGCGCGCGATCACGGCTCCCATCAACAGATCGGAATGGCCGCCGACATATTTGGTCAGCGATTGGGCCGCGAGATCGACGCCCAGCGCCAGCGGTTTCATCGTCAGCCCGGCTGACCAGGTATCGTCGATGATCGTGGCGACGCCTTTATCGCGGGCGACCTTTGTGATCGCGGGAATGTCCTGCAATTCCATCGTCAGCGAGCCGGGCGATTCCAGCAGGATGGCTTGCGTGTCGCCGGTGATCAGATCGCTGATTTCAGCGCCCATCCGCGGCGCGAAGAAGCGCGCCGTGACGCCGAAGCGCGGCAGGGTGTTGAGCAGGAAATTGCGCACCGGGCCGTAAATGCAATCGGCCGCCAGCACGGTGCCACCAGCTTCAACGACCGTCATGATGGCGAGCGTATTGGCGAGCAGACCGGACGAGGTGAGGGCACAGCCGGCGCCGCCCTGTAGTCCGCTCAGTGCCTCGCGCAGGGCGTTCTGGGTTTCCAGGCCGACACGGCCGTAATGCGGCATGCCCAGCGGGAAATCATAGAGCTGGCCCGCCGAAGGCGCCAGGATGGTCGAGCCACGCTCGACGCCCGGATTGACCAGACCGCGGCTGTCGTGCGGACGCCCGAGACGGGTGAGACGGGTCTCGTCCTTCATCGCGGCCGGCGCCCGCCGCCCTTGACGATCGGTGTATCGGTGCGCGAGCCCCATTCCGCCCAAGAGCCGTCATAGACCGCCGATGTGCGGCCATAGCGTTCCAGCGCCAGGGCGAGAATGCAGGCGGTGACGCCCGAGCCGCAGCTGGCGATCAGCGGCAGGTCCGGATCAAGCTGGAGATCCTCGGCGAGCTCCTCGTCGATTTCGAGCAGCCTGTTGTCATCGTCGAACAGGCTCTCATAAGGCAGGCTGGTGGAGCCGGGAATATGGCCGCTACGCATGCCGGCGCGGCGTTCTGGCTCCAGACCGGCAAAACGGCTCACCGAACGCGCATCGAGGATCTGGTGCGAGGCGTTGCGGCTGGCGATTTTGACGTCGGTGACGGTGGCCACCAATTCGCGCCGATAGCGCGGGGTGTAGACACCCGGTTCCTCGGCCTCAGTGCCGGGCTGGTCCTCGATCGGGCCGCCGGCTTCGATCCAGGCTGGCAGGCCGCCCGCCATGACACGGACATTGTCATGCCCCATCACCCGGAAGGTCCACCAGACGCGCGGCGAGCTGAACAGGCCGATGCGATCATAGACGATCAGCTCGCTATCATTGCCGATCCCGAGGGTTTCGACATGGCGTGCGAACACGTCCGGCTCCGGCAGCATGTGCGGCAGGGAGGAGCGCTTGTCCTTGACGGTATCGATATCGAAGGCCAGCGCGCCGGGAATATAGCCCTCGCACTCGACCATTGGGCCGCCATCATAGGTCCAGCTGGCATCGATGAAGATTGTACCGGGCTGGCCCAGACGGGTCAGAGCCTCGGTGGCGGAGATGAGCGGGTCGGTCATGTGTCAAGCCATGCGGTCACTGTGAGCCCCTTTTCGCGCGGAGAAACTGGAATATCGAGCCTGGAATGGAAGCTGAAATCGTTATCACACGGCGAATGCGCCACAGTCCGACGCTTCCCGGTGGGAAGGCGGCGGGGGGAATGGCGGAGAATCGGCGTGTGACCGGTCAGGTCATTGGCAGATCGGCTTGCGGTCACGGCTTGGCTCATCACGCCACATTAGCACGCGATATTCCTTTCGTCGCCCATCCAGCGGTAGAAGGCGCTGAGGATGGTGCGTTGCGTCGGTCGAATGCTGGGACTGTGCCGTTCAGGCGATGTCCGGGGTGTCTTTCAGGCTGCGATAGGCGGCCAGCGCTTCGTCACGGCCGCGCGCAAGCTCACGCACCGGCAGGGGATAGCTTTCCCCCGGCGTGAACCCGGACTGCTGGCGCGCCGCCTCCGGCATCTGCCATGGCGCATGGATCCAGCGTGGAGGCAATCCCGCCAGCTCTGGTACCCATTGGCGAACATAGTCCCCGTCCGAATCGAAGCGCTCGCCCTGGCGCACTGGATTGAAGATCCGGAAATAGGGCGCGGCGTCGGCACCCGAACCGGCGACCCACTGCCAGCTGGCGGCATTCACGGCGCGATCCGCATCGACCAGCGTGCGCTCGAACCAGGCCATGCCTTCCCGCCAGTCACAGCGTAAATGCTTGACCAGGAAGGAGGCGCACACCATCCGCACCCGGTTATGCATCCAGCCTGTTTCCCATAATTGCCGCATGCCGGCATCGACCAGCGGGATGCCGGTCTGCCCGCGCGTCCACGCGGCAAATCCCGACGCATCGTTACGCCAGGCGAACTGATCAAAGCGGGCGTTGAAATTCGCGGTTCTGAGATGGTTGAAATGATGCAGCAGGTAATAGGCGAATTCCCGCCAGCCAATCTCGGCGAGGAAGCGCTCGCTGGCCTGGATATCGGCACCGGTCGCCAGCCGCGCCTGGACGCTGTGCCAGACCTGACGCGGCGAGATTTCGCCAAAGCCAAGATGCGGTGAGAGCTTTGAGGTGCCTGGCTGGTCAGGCCGGTCGCGGCCTTTTGCATAACCGTTGAGGCCGTGATCGAGGAAGTGTTCCAATCGGTCAGCCGCACCGGCCTCTCCGGGCTTCCATTCGGCGTGGAAGCCGGCCGCCCAATCAGGTTTTGCCGGACGTAGCTGCCAGTCGGCAAGCTGATCGCCAGCGGGCAGATCAGTGGCCAGACGCAAGTGCTGCGGAGCGGGCAGGGCTGGACCGGGTGCCAGTCTCTGCAGCGCCGTGCGCCAGAAGGCACCGAATACTTTGTAAGGTGTGCCGGCCCCGGTGAGCAGGGCGGTGGGATCGATCAGCGTTGTGCCGGCCACTATTTGGGTCAGGATATTGTCTTCCTGTAGCCGTGCGGCGATTGCGTGGTCGCGGTGATCAATGGCAGGTTCGCCAGATCGGTTCCAGAACGCTTCGGCGATGTGGTGCTTGCGCGCCAGTTCAGGGACCAACGAGGCCGGATCGCCGCGCAGCAGGGTGAGCTGGCCGCCACGGGCGTCTATGTCACGCGCCAAGCCTTCCAGAGAGCCGTGCAGCCACCAGTCCGCCGCCGGTCCCGGCGAGGCGCCAAGGTCGTGGTCGCGCTGGTCGATGAAGACCAGAACCAGTGGCCGGTCGCTCTGTATGGCCGCATGCAGGGCCGGATTGTCGGCGAGGCGCAGGTCGCGGCGAAACCAGACGAGCGCGGCGCCGGTGGCGGAAATGGTTGCCATGAAAGCCCTGTGATCAGATAACGGGTTGAATTGGGTACGCGGCACACCAGATATCGGATCAGTCGCGCATGCCAGAAATGAAATATTGACCGGACCGGCGCCATTCAGCCGCTTCTAACGGTTCGGTCCTTTCAAGAGGAATTTTTCGTGAGCCAGCTCAATGCCGTCATCTCTCTTGCCAGACCCGGTCGCGCTCCGATCGAGATCGGCAATGCCCGCAAGCTCACCATTATTGCCGGGCCCTGCCAGTTGGAGAGCCGTCAGCACGGGCTGGAAGTGGCGGCGGAATTGCGCGCCATCTCCGACCGGCTCGATATCGGCCTGATCTACAAGACTTCCTTCGACAAGGCCAACCGGACCAGCGTCAACAGTCAGCGCGGCATGGGGCTCGAAGCCTCGTTGCCGGTGTTTGCCGAGATTCGCGAAAGCATTGGCCTGCCGGTCCTGACCGATATCCACACCGCCGAACATGCGGCCATCGCCGCCCAAGCAGTTGATGTGTTGCAGATCCCGGCCTTCCTGTGCCGTCAGACCGACCTTCTGGTCGCCGCCGCCAAGACCGGCAAGGTGATCAATGTCAAAAAAGGCCAATTTCTCGCGCCGTGGGACATGAAGAATGTGCTCGAAAAGATTGCCGGCGCCGGCAACCCAAATGTGATGGCCTGCGAGCGCGGTGTCAGCTTCGGTTATAATACGCTGGTCAGCGATATGCGGTCCTTGCCGATCATGGCCAGTTTTGGCGCCCCGGTCGTGTTTGACGCGACTCACTCCGTGCAACAGCCCGGCGGGCAGGGCGCGACATCGGGCGGTCAGCGCGAATTCGTGCCGACCCTGGCGCGTGCTGCGGTTGCCATCGGCGTCGCCGCCGTTTTCATGGAAACCCATCCCGACCCGGACAATGCGCCATCTGACGGGCCGAACATGGTGCCGCTGAGCGAGTTTGAAGACCTGCTGAAAACCCTGCTGGAATTCGACGCCATCGCCAAGCGGGTTTAGATTTTCGCTGTTAGAAACGCCGCTGGCCCGGGATCGCCACAACCGGCGCATCGTCGATCTCTTCCGGTGCGTCGAAGGCCGGCGCCCATTGGCGTTCGTCCTGTAGGATGGCGGCGAGATTGAAGCTGCGACGGGCGACGTCGAAGCGCAAATCCTCATAGAAGAGATTGAAGGGGGGCAGGCGGTAATCCTCCACCAGGCGATGCGGCCGGTGCAGGGCGCGCGAACGCGGCTGCTCGAAGAACAGGACGCCATCGGCGCATTGGGCGCCGGTCTGATTGGGAATCGGCGCCGGCACGGCATCGGGATCGAGCCCCTCGGCGGCGACCCCGCCGCGATGTTGCCGCGCCGAGGCATATTCATTGGTCACTGCCGACAAGAGCGGATTGACGCATAACAGACCGCGTCCATCGACGAAATCGAGCCTGCCGTCGGGCGTCCAGCTCATGGCGCGTTCGGTGATGACATGGATCCGACCCTCTTCCGACGCCATCGCGGAGGTGAAGCTGTAGACGCAACGTACAGCCTCTGGTGTGGCGCAGGGCGGGATTGTCTGCAGCGGTCCGGCAAACAGGTCGAGCGGCAAGGGTGATTCGATCACATAGGCCGCCACCAGCCGGTCGCGAAGGGCTTCGTCGGTGGCAAAACGGTCCAACAGCAGGCCGAGCACATCCAGTCCGCCTTGGCCGTAGCCGGCCAGGATGATCGGGCGGGTGTCGCCGATCTGGGCGGCGAAGGCGTCGAAAGCGCGCTGGATATCGTCATAGGCAAAGCGGCGCGCGCGCAGACTGTCCTCGCGATTATTCATGAAGGCGTAGAGGGAGGCCTGCCGGTAGCGCGGCGCATAAAGGGCGCCCGCCTTGGCGAACGGTCCGGCATAATTGGGCAGTATCACCTCGGTCACCGCATCGACCGTGCTAGGCTTGTCGAGCTGGCCATTCCAGTTGGAGCCACCGGAATAGGTCGTCGGGTGGACAAAGAAGACGGCTGGTTCGTCCTCATCGCCAAAGACATCCCGGACATACCAGCCATCGGCGCTGGCATAGTCGGCCCCGGCCGGCGGCGTGTAGGTCTGGAACGGCACGCCAGGATCCTGAAATGTGCGATAGACTTGGTCACGAAACACCCAAGCAGCCAGAAGCAGCACGACCAACAAGGCAATGCCGACGGCGGGAACCGCGTGCCGGACGACAGGGTTTGAACTCACAATCGCTCCATCGAAACCTGGTCCCATCATCTCCGCCTCACTCCGAGTGTGCAACCGGTTGGCGCGGTCGGGGGGTTCACGTATTGTAACCCGGCCGGGGGGCAGAGTGGCCCGACGCGTGGATCGCGCAGACAGGATGCAGGCACACAATGTTTCGATGGCTTCGCAATAGCTTTCTGACCGGAATCGCCATCGCGACCCCGCTTGGCGTCACACTTTTTCTGATCATCAGCTTCGTCGGTTTCGTCGACAATGTCGTCAAACCGCTAATTCCGGCACGCTATAATCCGGAAAGCTATTTGCCCGGCGATTTCACCATTCCCGGCCTGGGTGTCGTGATTGCTGTCGTGTTGCTGACTTTCGTTGGCGCGCTGGCCGCCAATCTGTTCGGCCGCACCCTGATCTCGATGGGTGAGCGACTGGTCGATGGCGTACCGCTGGTGCGCCATGTCTATGGTGCGCTGAAACAGATCGTCGAGACCGTCTTTTCCGGCAAAGCCAACTCCTTCAAGGAAGTCGTGTTGATCGAATATCCAATGAAGGGGCTGTATGTCGTCGCCTTCGTATCGGCGGAAGGGCGCGGGTCGCTGGAGGCGGCGATTGGTGATGATGTCGTTGGCCTGTTCGTTCCAACGACGCCCAATCCGACCTCGGGCTTCCTGCTCTACACTCCGCGCGCCAACACCATCCCAATCGATATGACGGTGGAGGAGGCGGCCAAGCTGATCATTTCCTTCGGCATGGTCACTTCGGACCGGTTGCCCAAAACCGTCCGTGACACGCTGCCGCCGGAAGTCGCCGGTGCGCCCGATCCTGCCGTTTAGCCTGATTTAAGCAGGCGGATGCCACGATCCTGTTCGAACAGGTAGAGCAGGACGCGTAACGCCTCGCCGCGAGGGGTCGTCAATTCGGCATCGCGGTGGACCGCCAGCTTGGCGGTATCATTCGCCAGGGCGATCAGATGGCCGTGTGCCTCCAGCTTCGCTAGCGCGAAATCGGGCAAGCCGCTCTGGCGCAAGCCCAGCGGATCGCCGGCGCCGCGCAGGCGCCAATCCTCCTCGGCGATGACGAAGCCGTCATCCGTTTCGCGCATCATTTCCAGCCGCGCCTTGGCCGTCTCGCCGATCGGGCCCTTATAGAGCAGCAGGCAGGAGGAGGGCTTTTCGCCGCGCCCGACCCGGCCACGGAGCTGGTGCAATTGTGCCAGGCCAAAGCGCTCGGCATGCTCGATAATCATCACTGTCGCATCGGGCGCATCAACGCCGACCTCGATCACGGTGGTGGCGACGAGCACATCCATCTTGCCTTCGCGAAAAGCGGTCGCGACGCTTTCCTTTTCGGTGGCTTTCATGCGGCCATGGATCAGTCCGACCCGCTCATCGCCGAACGCGGCGCGCAAATGCCGCCAGCGGTCCTCGGCGGCTGAAAGCTCGGAAACCTCCGATTCCTCCACCAGCGGACAAACCCAATAAACCCGGTCGCCCTTGGATATCGCGCGGCGTACGCCTTCAATCACATCGTCGAGCCGCTCCATCGGCACCAGACGCGTATCGGGCGGAATGCGGCCGGCGGGCTTCTCATCGAGCTTGGACACATCGAGATCGCCATGGACGGCCAGAGCCAGCGTGCGCGGGATCGGGGTGGCGGTCATCACCAGCGTGTCGGGGCGATGGCCCTTGGCGGTGAGCCGCATCCGGTCGGAGACACCAAAGCGATGCTGCTCGTCAATCACGACCAGGGCGAGATCGGCAAACTCGACCCCGTCCTGGAACAGCGCATGCGTGCCGCAGATGACATCGACGGCGCCGGTGCGCATTTGTTCGAGGATCTCAGCGCGGCCCTTGCCCTTGTCGCGCCCGGTGAGGATGGCGACGCTCATCCCGGCCGGCTCCAGCAGTTCAGCCAGAGTCTTGGCGTGCTGCCGTGCGAGAATTTCGGTCGGCGCCATGATCGCCGTCTGACAACCGGATTCGGCGGCCTTGGCGGCGGCGAGGGCGGCGACGAATGTTTTGCCGGCCCCGACATCGCCATGCAGCATCCGGGTCATGCGCGAGGGCAAGGCCATGTCGGCGCGGATTTCCTCATAGGCGCGGGCCTGGGCTCCGGTCGGCTTGAAGGGGGCATTGGTCAGAACGGCACCGGTCTTGGTCCCGTCGCCATCGAGGCTGCGTCCTGGCTGCGCCTTGCGGCGCGCCCGCGCCAATTGCAGCGCCAGCTGGTGGGCGAGCAATTCATCGAAGGCCAGTCGTTCGCGGGCCGGATGCAAGGGCTCCAGTTCGGCGGCGGTTTGCGGGTGATGCGCCTCGTCCATCGCGCCTTTGAAGTCCGGCCAGGTGTGCTCGATGCACAGCGCCTCATCCTGCCATTCTGGGATGACGGGCAGCAGGCTGAGCGCGCCGGCGGCAGCCTTGCGCATCACCTTCGCGGTCAGGCCGGCGGTGAGGGGATAGACCGGTTCGAGCAGGGCCGTGTCGGCGGCCTCCTCCTCGCTCATGATCAGATCGGGATGCACCATCTGGATTTCCGAGCCGAAACGTTCGGCCCGGCCGGAAACGATCCGGGTCTCGCCAACCGGCAGGAGTTTTTCGAGATATTCGCGGCGGGCGTGGAAATAGACCAGATGCAAAAAGGCCGTGCCGTCAAACAGCCGCACCTTGTAGGGCTTGCCCTGGCGTGAGCTGGGAAAATGTTCCTCGATCTTGGCGGTCAGGGTGACGATCTGCCCGTCAGGCGCTTCGGCGATGGAGGTGGTCTGGCTACGGTCAACCAAGCCGGTGGGCAGCTGGAACAGCACATCCTTGACGCGCGGCCCGGCGGCCTTGGACAGCAGCGCGGCCAGTCTCGGGCCGATACCGGGCAGAACGATCACGTCCTGGAACAGGGGGAAGAGAATCTCGGGTCGCATCGTTTTGCACTCTATCGCCAAGTTCTGCATCTGCCACTGGTCGACGCGGCTTCATTCCCGGACTATATCCGCCACCATGACCGAAACACTCGAGAACCGCCGCAAGAAACTTCGCATCCGGGCCTGGCGGCGTGGCTTTAAGGAAGCTGATCTGATCCTTGGCCGCTATGCCGACCAAGCGCTTGAAACGATGTCACAAACCGATATCGCCGATTTCGACACACTGCTCGACCAGCTCGATGCCGATATCTATAGCTGGGTCATCGGCAGTGCGCCAACACCGCCGGCGTTTGATACGCCTGTCATGACTGCCCTCAAGCGTTTCCGTGTTGATCGCGACGCCGCCTTTGGCGACGGCCCCAAGCGCTGAAGCCCCACCAGAAGTGAAAACTGGCTAGATGTCCGAAATTGAGATGATCGCCCGGGTTCAGGGCACCGCCACTGTTTGCGGCGCGCCGGAAGGTCTGGATGCGCTGGTTTTTGCCGATACGGCGCGGCTGCGGCGCGGCGTCAATGTCTTCATTGCGCGCGATGACAGCCGCGCGGCCGCCTTCGTCGCGGAACTGCAATTCTTCGCGCCGGGCCTGGAAATCCTGCGCCTGCCGGCTTGGGACTGTCAGCCCTATGACCGCATTTCGCCATCGCCGCGTGTGGCGGCACGCCGGGCGGCAACCCTGGCGCGGCTCGCCTCCGGCGATCTGCCGGAAACCTGTCTGATCGTCACCACGGTCAATGCGATGGCCCAGCGCTGTCCGCCGAAGGATGTGCTGGCGCTGGCCGGGATCATCGCCCGGCCAGGCAATCGTGTTGATGTCGAGGTACTCAAACAGCATTTCACCATCAACGGGTATGCCCGCGCCGCTACCGTGACCGAGCCTGGCGATTATGCCGTGCGCGGCGGGGTGATTGATGTCTATCCGCCGGGTGCACCGGAACCGGTACGGCTGGATTTCTTCGGCGATACGTTGGAATCGATCCGCTCCTTCGATCCGGAGACCCAGCGCTCCTTGCGGCAATTGCAGAGCATCGAGTTCAACCCGGTCAGCGAAGTTCTGCTCGACGAAGCCAGCATCTCGCACTTCCGCGCCGCTTTCGTGCGCAGTTTTGGCGCTGCCAAGGGTGGCGATCCGATCTATGAAGCCGTCAGCGCGGGGGCCCGGCCAGCCGGGGTCGAACACTGGCTGCCGCTGTTTCATGATCAGCTGGCAACGGCGTTCGATTATCTGCCCGACACGGCCCTGATCGCGATTGACCATCTCGCCGATGATGCCTTTGCCGAGCGCGCCAAACAGGTCACCGATTATTTCGATGCCCGCCAAGAGGCGAGCCAGTCCTCCCACCAGTCCAGCCTGTCAGCGCCGACCTATCGCGCTTTGCCGCCCAGCCAGCTCTATTTCGCCAAGGCAGAGTGGGCCAAGACCTTGGCCGGCCGCGCCGTGCGCCGCTTTACCGCGTTTAATGAGGCTGGGCCTCAAACGATCGATGTTGGCGGCAAGCAGGGCCGGATCTTTACCGCCGAGCGGGCCGCCGAAAACACCAATGTATTCGATGCCGCCGCCCGGCATGTCCAAGCACTGGTCAAATCGGGCAAGCGCGTCGTGCTCGCTTCATGGAGCGCTGGCGCGTCGGATCGTCTTGCTTCGGTGCTGGGCGATCATGGTGTCGGCAAGATCATCGCGGTCGAGCATTGGGATGAGGTCGCCAAGGCCCCGCCAAAAGCTGTGCTGCGAGCGATCCTGCCGGTTGAGCGCGGCTTCGAGACCGAGACCATCGCCATCCTCTCCGAGCAGGACATTCTCGGTGACCGGCTGGCGCGGCCACGCCGGCGGCGCAAATCCTCCGACATCATCGTCGAGGCGGGGGCGCTATCGCCGGGCGATCTGGTGATCCATGCCGATCACGGGCTGGGTCGCTTCATCGGGCTGAAAACCCTGCCGGTGCAGGACGCACCGCATGATTGCCTCGAGCTGGAATATTCCGGCGCTTCGAAACTCTACCTGCCGGTCGAGAATATCGAGCTGCTGTCGCGCTATGGCGCTGATAGCGACACGGCCCAGCTCGACAAGCTCGGCGGCGTCGCCTGGCAGGCGCGCAAGGCGAAAGCCAAGAAGCGCCTGCGTGACATGGCCGATCAGTTGATCAAGATTGCCGCCAAACGCCTGGCCCGTACTGCCGATCCGATCACGCCGGAACATGGCCCTTGGGACGAGTTTTGTACCGCCTTCCCGTTTGCCGAGACCGATGATCAGCTCAATGCGGTCGAGGATGTGCTCGGTGATCTGGCGCGCGGACGGCCGATGGACCGGCTGATCTGCGGCGATGTCGGTTTCGGCAAAACCGAGGTCGCACTGCGCGCCGCCTTCGTGGTCGCGATGAGCGGGCGTCAGGTGGCGGTGGTGGCCCCGACCACGCTGCTGGTGCGCCAGCACTTCAAGACCTTCACCGACCGTTTTCGCGGCTGGCCGGTCAAGGTGCGGCAATTATCGCGCCTCGTCGGCACCAAACAGGCCAATGCGACCAAGGACGAGCTGCGCGACGGCAAGGTCGAGATCGTGATCGGCACGCATGCGCTGTTGGCCAAGACCGTCAAATTCTCCGATCTCGGCCTGCTGATCGTCGATGAGGAGCAGCATTTCGGGGTCAAGCACAAGGAAAGGCTCAAGGAATTGCGCGCCGACGTGCACGTCCTGACGCTGACGGCGACCCCGATTCCGCGCACGCTGCAGCTCGCTTTGACCGGTATTCGCGATCTCTCGATCATCGCGACACCGCCGGTCGACCGCCTCGCGGTGCGCACCTATATCGCCCCCTTCGACACAGTTTCGATCCGCGAAGCCCTGCTGCGCGAGAAATATCGCGGCGGCCAAGCCTTCTTCGTGGTGCCGCGGATCAGCGATCTGGAGGAGATCATCATCTTCCTGCGCGAATCCGTGCCCGAAGTCTCCTTTGTGGCGGCGCATGGCCAGATGGCGGCGACGCAGCTGGAGGATATCATGACGGCCTTCTATGAAGGCCAGTATGACGTCCTGCTCTCAACCACGATCATCGAGTCCGGGATTGATATCCCGACGGCCAACACGCTGATCGTTCACCGGGCTGACCGTTTCGGCCTGTCACAGCTCTACCAGCTGCGTGGACGCGTTGGACGCTCCAAGACCCGCGCCTACGCCTATATGACGACACCGGCCCATCAGAAGCTCTCAGACGGGGCCGAGAAGCGACTCAAAGTCCTCCACTCCCTCGACGCGCTCGGAGCCGGCTTTACCCTAGCCTCGCACGATCTCGATCTGCGTGGCGGTGGCAATCTGCTCGGCGAGGAACAGTCCGGCCATATCAAGGATGTCGGGGTAGAGCTCTACCAGTCCATGCTCGAGGAGGCGGTGGCCTCCTTGCGCGAAGGTGGTGAGGAGCATGAGGAGGGCGAGTGGACGCCTCAGATCAATGCCGGCGGGGCCGTTCTGATCCCGGATTATTATGTCGCCGACCTCGATGTCCGGCTGCAGCTCTATCGCCGCCTGGCCTCGCTCGACAGCAAGACGGATCGCGAGAGTTTTGCTGCCGAATTGATTGATCGTTTCGGTGACTTGCCGTCAGAAGTTGAGACTCTGCTTCGGGTCGTCGCGGTCAAGACGCTCTGCAAACGCGCTGGCGTTGAGAAGGTTGATGCGGGGCCAAAGGGCGCCGTGATCCATTTCCGGGCAGACAAATTCATCGATCCGATGAGCCTGGTCGAGCACATCTCCAAGAATCAGGGCCTGTTCAAGGTTCGCCCTGACCACAAGCTGGTACTGCGGGCCGAATGGGATGCGCCGGATGACCGATTGCGTGCGGTAGAGCGCGCACTGGCACCGCTCGCCGATATGGCTGTGCGGGCGCGCAAACTGGCTGAAACGGCAGCTTAGGCGTTCGCCGCCATCGGATCATTGCGGTGAAGTTGGCGCACCGTGCGTTCGATCAGTGCTTCGGCGGTTTCGTCAGGTTGAACCTCGACCGAGACTGACAATATGCCGAGCCGGAAGGGTTGCAGCGGGTTTTCGCTTTCAAAAGCGGTGCATTCGGCAATCGCCGCGACCCGGGCCGCAACGCAGTCGACGCCGGCCGGATCGGTGAAGGGCAGAATGGCCAGAAATGTATCGGAATCGATCCGTGCGGCGGCATCCTCGGTGCGCAGTAAATGGCGCAGCATCGCGGCAAATTGCCGGATCGCCTTTTCGGTCGAGGCCGCATCGGGCTGGTCCACGCCCAGTGGCGCCACCGCTTTGAGGGCCAGCACGGTGAGCGAGATCTCGTCGCGGGCTGCGGCGTGAATCAAATCCTGCAGGTGTGAGGTGATGAAGCCGGCATGAAACAGGCCCGTCTCGATGTCGAGCGTGCGCGGTTCGCGGCAGCCTTCCAGTGCCGACTTGGCGCGGCGGCGACGCCGGCGTTCCGCCGCCAGGGCGAGGATGCGGTCACGCATTTCCACGTCACTCGTGCGCGGTGAAATTATGTCGGAGACGCCGCGGGCATAGGCCTCTTCGGCGTTCTGGCTGCCGTCTTCGCTGTCGAGCAGCAGGACTGGCGTGTGATAGAGCCGCGCATTGCGCCGCATTGCCGAGGAGATGGTGAAGGCTGTGTCGCGCTTGCCTGCGGCATTGAGTACGACGGCGTCGAACGGCCGTTCATGCAGATAATCGAAGGCGGAATAGGATGAAAACGCGCCAATCACCTCGGCATCGGCATCCTTGAGGATATGCTGCAAGGCCATGAAGCGCGGCGAGGCATCGCCAACATAAAGCACGCAAGGCGTGGGATCGACCGGGTCGAGATTGCGGCCTCGATCCCCATAGAGCGCGGTGACAGCGGTGCGTCGCTTGGCGACTTCCTCCATCGCATGCAGGCGCGAGAGGGCGCGGGCCCGCGCAGCGATCTGGACCGGCAAGGTCGGCTCGCGAATCCAGGAATCTACCGAGTCATTGGCGGCCAGGGCATCAGGATGGACAACGATCACTGGCCGGCGGCCTGGCGCGAAGCGTTGAACCGCGCTCAGCCCGTCTTCGACATCGCGGTTGGATTCGGCCAGTATGATGCTGCAGGCCCAAGCGCGTGGCTGGCGCGCCGGCGGTGAATCGGCGCGAACGACACGGGCGTGCAAGCCATAGGATTCGAGCTCGCGGCCCAGACCGTCCACACGGTCGGTCATCGCGAATAACAGGACATTCAGTTCGCGCCCCATGCGTCCCCCTGCCGCAGACACCGATGATTTGGTGTTTCTTGAGTTTGTCACAAGTGCCACGCTTTCAAAACCGACGATTCGCAAGGAAGCCCCATGAAAGCGCAAGGACCTCTAAAAGGCGTTAAAGTGCTGGAATTTGTTGGGCTCGGCCCGGCCCCGTTCTGCGCAATGATGTTGGCCGATATGGGCGCCGATGTGGTGCGGATCGACCGGCCTGGCGCGCATGGCGGTGGTGCCGCGGAAGTGCTGGCGCGCGGCCGACGTTCGATTTCGCTGAATATGAAGGATGCCGGTGATCTGACAATCTGCCGTGATCTGATCGCCAAGGCCGAAATTCTGATCGAAGGCTTTCGTCCCGGCGTGATGGAGCGGCTCGGGCTTGGACCCGATGCCGCCTTCGCGCTCAATCCGGCCCTCGTCTATGGCCGCATGACGGGGTGGGGCCAGACCGGCCCGCTCGCGCAGGCGGCCGGGCATGACATCAATTACATCGCCCTGACAGGGGCGCTCGACGCTATCGGCACGCCTGACACACCAGTCCCACCGCTCAATCTGGTCGGTGATTTCGGTGGCGGTGCGATGTATCTCGCCTTCGGCGTCCTGGCTGGTCTGCTGCACGCCCGTGCCAGCGGCGAGGGCCAGGTTGTCGACGCCGCCATCGTTGACGGAGCCACATCGCTGATGGCCTCGCAGCACCAGCTCGCGGCGATGGGCCTGTGGCATACACGGCGCGGCGAAAACCTGCTTGATGGCGGCGCGCCCTTCTATGGCGTCTATCGCTGCAGCGACGACAAGCATGTCTCGATCGGGCCGCTGGAGCCGCAATTTTATGCGTTGATGCTGGAGCTGCTCAAAATCGACCCGGCCACGATGCCAGCCAGCTGGACCGGTGACGGCTGGGAGGCGGCGAGGGCGCGATTGGCGGAAATCTTTCTGGGCCGGACGCGCGATGAGTGGTGTGCCTTGCTGGAAGGGACGGATATCTGTTTCGCGCCGGTGCTCAATTACGAGGAATCACCGCTGCATCCCCACATGGCGGAACGCGGCGTCTATACCAAGATCGACGGCGTGCGGCAGGCGGCGCCCGCACCACGCTTTTCGCGTACCCCGGGCGCGATCCAGGGCGCGGCGCCGAAGCCCGGCGCTGATCGCGAGGCTGTGCTCGCAGATTGGAAGGTAAGCGGTTGAAACAGGTGTGTATTTGAGCCGCCACGAAGATGACTGAATGCGTTCATACCGGGTTCAGCGCCCAAATTGCATCCTCATCCTCGAGATCAGCGGACACTCTTGTCCCTCGCAAGTCCGCTTCTCTTCGTAGCAATACGAATGCCCCGAGACGCCGGTCGCCCCCAACGACCGGCGTCTCACTTTTTGGGCCGCTCTATCGCGATAAGCAGTGACCGGTTTTTGGGGTGACCGTTTTTGTCGCCTTCGCAAGCCATGATGATTTCCAACGAGCCAATCGGATGGAGATCAATCATGGCAATCGCAATCAATGCCTATGTCGAGGGCGCCGGCGGCGCGCTGCGCTCAATGGCCCCGCACCGTTTTCGCGACGGCTATTTCCGCATGCAACAGCCCGGCGATGATATCAGCTGCCTGCACGTGGAAGACCTGCGTTCGGTCTGCCGCTATCTGCACAAGGGCTATCGCTTGGCCATGAGTGCTGCCGACGGCCATTCCATGCCATCCTGGTTGCCTGCCGATCTGGTGCGCATCGCGATACGCTGACGGCCTAGAGAAGACCGGGTCAGGGAAAGCCGGGAAAGTCATCGCGCCGGTGGTTGGCGACTAAAGCGGTGAGGGCGGGCGGGGCCAGCACTTCGACCTGGTCGCCCCAGGCATAGAGATGCCAGCACATTTCCAGATAGCCGCAGGCGAAGAAGCGCACGATCAGCGAGCCGTCATCGAGCACCTCGCTGGTCTGGTCGGGATGGAAACGGAAACGCGCTGCGTGCGGCGCGGCGCGGGCGGTGAATTTCCAGACGACCTCGCCAAACTCGGCCTCGTTCTGGAACACGCCAAAGGCGCGTCGGGCATAGGCCTCCAGGTCGAAGGTTTCCGGGCGGCCAAACCAGTCTTCGGTAACGTCGGCGCGTTCGATGTCTTCGACGCGATAATGACGCAATTGGCCGTCGGGCTTGGATGGATCGCGAGCAACCAGATAGCGGCGCGCGCCCAGCAATAGTCCATAGGGCTCGACCCGGCGCTGCGTCGCGGCCGCGTCCTGACGGCCGCGATAGAGAATATCGAGTGCGAAGGGGCCCTTGAGCGCTTCGGCAATCGCGGCGTCGACAACTGGGTCGTTGGCGGGGCGCGGGCCGGGACGGGCGGCATGACCCATCGCCTCGAGCAGGGCCTCTTCATCGGCTTCGAGCCGGGCATGGCGCTTGTCCGGAGTGAGGATCTTGATGGTTTCGCGCAAGGAGCGCAGCCGCCCGGCCTCCGACGGCAGGCCCTGATGTTCCAGCGTGGTGCATGCCAGTTCCAGCGTCGCGATTTCGTCCGGCGTTGGTGCGAAGAATTCGGCCACCCGCCGGCGCGGCACGCGCCAGCGCTTGCGACCGTCCGAATCGACATAGTCCTCAGTGTCCGGGAAAGCTTGCCCAAGGGCGTCGGTCATGCGCTGGGCCGTGCGGCGGACGACGCCAAATTCGGTCTCGATCTCACTCAGCGTGATGCCGACATGACCGCTGGCCATGCGCGCCAGGCGCAACAGATCGACGGCTTTGCCGAATGACATGATCTCTCCTCACTGCAAGGGTGCGCAAAACGCGATCTTGGCGTATTAGGCACCGATACCCTGTTAATCGGACCTATTCCTGCCACCATGCTGAAATCAATCAAGCGCTTGTTAAAAACCAAGATCGTTCTGCCGGTCTGGCTGGAGATCGTTATCGCGGCGGTCAGCCGTTCCATGGCGCGTGATGTGATGCTGTTTGCCGGCGGTGTGTCTTTCTTTGGCATGCTGGCGCTGTTCCCGACGATTGCGCTGGGAATCTCGATTTATGGCCTGGCCTTCTCTACCGCCGAGGCCGAAGCCCAGATCGGTCGTTTCGCCGAGATCATGCCCGATGGCGCGCAGGTCTTTGTGATGGGTCAGATCGGCCGGATTACCGAAGCGCCGATCACGGCGCTGTCGTTCAATGGTGCCGTTGCGCTGCTGATCGCCCTGTTTGCGGCCGCACGCGGCGCCAAGGCCCTGATCGCCGGTCTCAATCACCTCGCCGAAGATCGCGATATCCGCAATGTGATCCATTTCAACTTTCTCGCCATCACCTCGCTGCTGATCGGTGGCGCCTTGGTCACGGCGGCGAATTTGGCGGTGTTGGTGATCCCGGTTTTCATGCGGCAGCTGTTCGAAGCGCTCGGGTTGGAGCCGCTGGATATCCGTTCGGTTATCAATGAATGGTCGGCGACAGGCTTCACGATGTTCGCGGCGCTGACGCTGCTTTACCACATGACGATGCGGCGGCGCGAGCATGCGGTCGCCTGGGTTCCGTCATTGATTGCGGCGGCGGTGTCGTGCGGGCTATGGCTGGGTCTGTCCAAGGGGTTTTCCATCTATGTCAGCCGTGTGCTGGATTTCGGCATTTATGGCTCGATGGGCGCGCTTGTCGTCTTTCTGCTGTGGATTTACTGGTCGGCCTATGCCGTATTTTTCGGGGGGGCGCTGGCCATCGAGATCGATGCGCGGCGTCCTGCCATTCCCGAACCCGAGGCAAGCCCCTAGTATTATGCTGCGCCTGCGATATAAACATGAACCGAGTATCAACTTACGACCGAGGTCCGCATGAAAAAAGTATTTCCCGATGCCAAGGCCGCCCTGGACGGTCTGGTCTTTGATGGAATGACGGTGATGTCTGGAGGCTTTGGGCTCTGCGGTATTCCGGAAAATTCGATTGCTGCGCTGCACGCGACCGGAGTCAAGGATCTGACGGTGATCTCGAATAATTGTGGTGTCGATGGCTTCGGTCTCGGCGTCTTGCTTGATGCCAAGCAGATCAAGAAAATGGTCTCGTCCTATGTCGGTGAGAACAAGGAATTCGAACGGCAATATCTCGCCGGAGAGCTTGAGCTGGAATTCAACCCGCAAGGCACGCTGGCCGAACGCATCCGCGCCGGTGGTGCCGGCATTCCCGGCTTCTACACCAAGACCGGCGTTGGCACGCTGATCGCCGAGGGCAAGGAAGCGCGCCAGTTCAATGGCGAGACCTATATCCTGGAAACCGGGCTGACCGCTGATGTCTCCATCATCAAGGCCTGGAAGGCGGATCCGCAAGGCAATCTGATCTTCCGCAAGACGGCGCGCAATTTCAACCCGATGATGGCGACCGCCGGCAAGGTGACCATCGCCGAGGTTGAGGAAATCGTCGAGCTGGGTTCATTTGATCCCGACCACATCCACACGCCGGGCATTTTCGTCCAGCGCCTGTTTGTCGGCTCGTTTGAAAAGCGGATCGAACAGCGCACCGTTCGCCAGAGGGAGACAGCATAATGGCCTGGTCACGTGACGAGATGGCGCGGCGCGCCGCGCTTGAGCTGGAAGATGGTTTCTACGTCAATCTCGGGATCGGCATCCCGACCCTGGTTGCCAACTATATCCCCGAAAATATCGACGTCACCCTGCAGTCGGAAAACGGCATGCTGGGCATGGGGCCTTTCCCCTTTGACGACGAGGTCGATGCCGATCTGATCAATGCCGGCAAGCAGACGATCACCGAGCTGCGCCGCACGAGCTATTTTTCCTCGGCCGACAGTTTCGCGATGATCCGTGGCGGCCATATCGACCTGTCGATCCTGGGCGCGATGGAAGTGTCGGAAAGCGGCGATATCGCCAATTGGATGATCCCGGGAAAGCTCGTCAAGGGCATGGGCGGGGCGATGGATCTGGTTGCCGGCGTCAAGCGCGTCGTCGTGATCATGGACCACGCCAACAAGGCCGGGCAATCCAAACTGCTCAAGGCGTGTTCGCTGCCGCTGACCGGCCAAGCCTGCGTCGATCGCATCATCACCACGCTCGGCGTGTTCGATGTCACACCCGACGGCCTGGTGCTGATCGAACTGGCACCGGAGGTGTCGTTGGATCTGGTCGCACAGCAGACCGAGGCCAAATACTCCGTCTCCGACACGCTTCTCAAGCACGAAGCGGCTTGACCTTTCCTTGAGTTAAGGCGGTTCACCAGAGCGTGAGCCGCCTTAGCAAGGTTTAATTTCACGATCAAAAGGCTGTGATATGAGGTAGGTGCGAGGGAGACGCACATGCCACTTACACGCCTGTCACTGAATAATCCGGCTGCCGTTTTCGTCGGCATTGCCCTGATCGTCCTGCTCGGTCTGGTCGCCCTGACGCGCCTGCCCATCCAGCTCTTTCCCGATACGCAGCAGCCGCAGGTCAATATCTCGACTTTCTGGCGCTCCGCCTCGCCGGAGGAGATGGAATCGGAAATTATCGAGCCGCAGGAACAGGTTCTCGCCGGCCTGGCCGGCATGGAAGAGATGCGCGTCTTTGCCGGCGAGGGCGCCGCTTTCATCAATCTGACATTCGCGCTTGAAACCGACATGACGCAGACGGCGATCGAGATTTCCAATCGCCTGTCGCAATTGCCGCCTCTCCCGCGCGACGCCGTCGGGCCGAATATCGGCAGTTTCGGCGGTGATGCCCAGCAAAGCCTGATCTGGTTCTTCGTTCAGGCACTGCCGGGCAATCCCAATACGATCAGCGATTATTCAAGCTTGGTGGAAGACCAGATCGTGCCGCGTCTGGAATCGATCCAGGGCGTTGCCAGTGTCCAGATTGGCTGGGGCCAGCGGCCGCAGGAATTACAGATCACGGTTGATCCCTACCGCGCCGCCGCGCTGGGCGTGACGCTGCCGGAAATCTCCGCCGCCATCGCCAATAATCAGAATGTCTCTGGCGGCAATGCGGAAATCGGACGGCGCTCCTACCAGATGCGCTTCGAGGGGGAATTCCAGCCTGGCGAGATGGACCAGCTGGTCATCGTCTGGCGTGATGGCAATCCGGTACGCTTGGGTGATGTCGCCACGGTCGAGATCGCCTATGGCGAGCGCACGGATTTCACCTATCAAAACGGCAATCCGGCGATGGGGATTGAGGTGCGCCGTCAGGCCGGGGCCAATGTGCTCGCCGCGCTCGATGCCGTGAAAGCCGAAGTCGCCGATATCAATGCCAATGTCCTCGCCCAGCAACAGCTGGTGATGGCGCCATCCTTCGACGCATCCGTCTTCATCATGCGGGCGATCGATTTGTTGCGCACCAATCTTCTGCTCGGAATCGGGCTTGCGATTTTCGGGCTCTGGCTGTTCTTGCGGCGACCGCGGGCAACCTTGATCATCTCGCTCGCCATTCCGGTTTCGCTGCTGTCGACGCTGATCGTCCTCTTCCTGTTCAACCGCTCCCTGAACGTCATCTCGCTGGCCGGCCTGGCTTTCGCCACGGGCATGGTGATGGATGCCGCCATTATCGTGTTGGAAAACATCATCCGGCGCCGGGAGAGGGGTGAAGATCCCGACACCGCTTCCGAAAAGGGCGCGACCCAGGTCTGGGGTGCATTGCTCGCCTCCACCATCACGACGGTGGCGATCTTCCTGCCGATTATCTTCATCCGCGATGTCGAGGGTCAGCTTTTCGCGGACCTTGCGATCACCATCGCCGTCGGTGTCGCGATTTCGATGATCGTCGCCGTGACCATCCTGCCGGTGGCCGCCAAATACTGGATCCGCGACCGCAAGACGCCGACCCGGCAGCGGATGCTGAATAGGGTCGCGGATAGCGTGCTGTTTGTCAGCGATTCTCCGAAACGACGCCTCGTCATCATTGTCGGCCTGATTGTTATCCCGCTGGCCTTGACCTGGTTCATCCGTCCGCAAATGGATTATCTGCCGCCCGTCAAGCGCGATGCAGTCGATGCATTCTTCATCTTCCCCCCCGGCTCCAATATGGACTGGGTCGAGAGCGAAGTGGCCGCCACGATTATTGAACGTCTGGCGCCCTATATGTCCGGTGAACGCGAGCCGGCGCTGCGCAATTATTATTTCGGGACCTTCCCCGGTGGCGGTGGCGCAACGGCCGGCATCCGCGTCATTGACCAGAGCCGGGTCGGTGAGCTGGAACGCATTGTGCGCGAGGAGATTATCACCGGGATTCCCGACGTGATCGGTTTTGCCCAACAGGGCGATTTGTTCGGTGGCTTCGCCCAAGGCGGCAATATCCAGATCAATGTCCAGTCCTCCGACGCGCTGGCCCAAGGGCGCGCGGTTGAGGCCGGTCTGAGCATTCTTCGGACCCGCTTTCCCGGCGTGAATATCAATTCCAATCCGCCGACCGAGGCCAATCAGCCGCGCCTGACCATGATCCCCGATGATCGCCGCATCCAGGAAGCCGGTTGGGCCCGCCGCAACATGGCCGGCATGATCGCCATGCTCGGCGATGGCCAGTTCATCGGTGAGTATTTCGATGGCGATAGCCGCATGAATGTGATCCTGCGCGCAGTCGGTTGGGACACGCCCGACCAGCTCGCCGGCCTGCCGATCGCGACACCTTCCGGTGCAGTCGTCCCGCTGGGCGATTTGATGGAGGTGCGTGAGGAAGTGGGGCCGGGCAGTATCCAGCGCCTCAACCGTCGCCGCACCATCACCATCAATGTCAATCAGCCCGAGGGTCAGTCGCTCGAGGAAATCCTCACGGTGATCCAGAATGAGGTCGAGCCGGCCATTCGCGCGGCCTTGCCCGATGATGGTTCCATCACCTATGGCGGCAGTGCCGATAGTCTCGAGCGCGCCAAACGCACCATGGCGACCAATATGGCGATGGCGCTGGTCATCCTCTTCCTGATCCTGGCCGGGATGTTCCGCTCGCTGCGCGATGCCGCTCTGGTTCTTGTCTCTCTGCCGTTGGCCGGGGTCGGCGGTGTGGTCATGCTGCAGATTCTCAATATCTGGGTCACCCAGCCGCTCGACCTGCTCACGATGATGGGCTTTGTCATTCTGCTTGGCTTGGTGATCAACAACGCCATTCTGCTCGTCGACCAGACCCGCCAAGCCGAACGTGAGGGCATGACGCGCCGTGATGCCGTGGATCAGGCCTTGCGCATGCGCCTGCGGCCGATCTTCATGAGCACGATGACCAGCCTGTTGGGCATGCTGCCGCTCCTGCTGGTGCCCGGCGTCGGCAGTGCGATCTATCGCGGACTCGCCGCGGCAATCGTTGGCGGCATGAGCGTCAGCCTGATCTTCACCCTGATCCTGATTCCGTGCCTGCTCAGGCTTGGCGAGAGCCGTCAGCAAGCCCGTATCGCCCAACCCGCCCTGGCTCCGGCCGAATAGACCGAGCCACAAGGACACCATCTTATGTCGATCTCCATTCAATCCCGCGCGGCGCTTGTCGGCCTTGCCCTGACCGTCTTCGCTTCAATGCCCGCTCATGCCCAGACCTCCCCGCCGCCAGCGGTCGTGCGCAGTGCGACCATTGTCGAACGGGACATGGCGCGCACCATCACCACGCCCGCCAGTGTCGTGGCCCGCAATGATGCCCGTATCGCGGCAGAGGCCTCCGGCCGCATCACCTTCATTGCCGAAGCGGGCGACACGGTCGAGGCCGGTGGTCTGATCGCGCAGATGGATGATCGTCAGGCCCACATTGCCCTGGACGAGGCGAGGGCACGTCAGGCCCGCGCTGCGGCGAACAGCGAATATCAAGCGGCCGAAGCGACGCGTTTTGAAAGCCTGGCGCGCAATGGCACCGTGCCGCCAACGCGCCTGCGTGAGGTGGAATTGGCCCGCGATCTGGCGGTGCAGGATGTCCGCGAGGCGCGTTCCGCCGTGTCGCGCGCCGAGTTGGAGCTGGAACGCACCCGGATCCTCGCCCCCTTTGCTGGCCGCGTCGTGGAACGCCTGATCCAGGCCGGCGAACTCTCCGCGCCGGGCCGCGATATAGCCCGGCTGGTGGATATTGATCACAAGGAAGCGGTTGCCCAGGCACCCGTTGCCATTGCGCCCTATCTCAGCCTTGGCCAGCAGGTCGTGCTGACGATGGGCGAGGGCCTCAGCACCAGCGCGCCGATCCGCGCCATCATCCCGGTTGGCGATGCGGTGTCGCGCACTTTTGAAGTCCGCATTGATCTGGCCGGCTCAGACTGGATTGTCGGATCAGCAGCGCGCGCCGCTTTTCCCGCCGAAACCCCACGCACGCAATTGGCCGCGCCCTATGACGCGGTGATCCTTCGCGCCAACGGTGCGTTTGTGTTCACGGTAGATGCCGAGAATATCGCGCATCAGATCCCGGTCATCGCCGGAGTGCGCGATAATGGCTATATCGCCATTTCCGGCGCCATCGAGGTTGGCGAGCGAGTTGTTGTCTCCGGTGCCGAAACGCTCTCCGACGGGCGCGAAGTTCAGGAACTGGGGGAAGACGCCTGATCCGGCCTCAGCACTCGACCACATTGACCGCGAGACCGCCCTGGCAGGTCTCCTTGTATTTTCCTGCATGTCGACGCCGGTTCGGCGCATGCTCTCGATACCCTGGTCGAGTGAGACCTTCATGTCCGCCGAGGTCGTCCCCATGGCCGCGCTGAGCGTCCTGGCTCCGTCCAAAGGGTTCGCACGCCAGAGACAAGATGCTAAACTCGGCAAACATCTCCGGTCAGCGAGGGGTGATATTCGCCCGACCGGAGCGCGAAGCGCCAACCGGGTGAGGCAAAAGCAAATGATCAGGGCTTTCGGTGTATTCCTCTGCTGGGCAATGGTCGCGGCCCCGGCTTCGGCCCAAAACGCCGACCTCGGACGCCTTCTAGCGGCGCCGATCAGGATCGAGCGGGCAACACCGGTGACCGCGGTGCCGCTCGAGCCTCGGGGAAACATCCTCTTCGTGCAAGCCTCAGCGAACGGCGAGACTTCCGAATTCATCCTCGATACTGGATCTCCGACCGTCCTGTCGCGCGAATTCGCCGAATCCCTGGGCTTGGAAGTAGTGGCGCAAAATACCGGGCGTGATGCCAACGGCACGGAGATCACGATGGATTTCGCCATCCTCGACACGCTGACCCTTGGCACGGCCGTGTTTCACGACGTTCCAGTCCTGATCCATGATTTCAGCGGCCTGGATATGGGCGCCTGTCTGGTGAGTGCGGGCATACTGGGCTCCGAACTCTTTCCTGGCAGCGCTTGGCGGGTCGATACCGAAGCCCGGCAATTGACCTTCGCGGCAAGCCTCGATGAGATGGCTCCGATCAACCCGGTCGTGACCACCCACCTCTATGATTTTGGCTATCCGCACGCGCCGATCATCGATTATTCGGTCGGAGATGTGTCAGACAAGGCTTTGTTTGATACAGGTAATTCGGCGTGGGTGACGCTGTTCAGCGAGGTGGCCGAGACGGCCTCAGTTCAGCAGGAAATCCCGCGCGACACGATTGTCAACGGAACCGGATTTGAGGGCGAATCCGCCGGCGGGCGGGGTGAAGCCGGTGCCTTGACCTGGTTCACCCTGCAGAACTTCCGTTTAGGTCACGACTCGCTCGGCGCGGTCCGCGCAACGTCGCGCGCTGTTCCCCCCACGCTGGTGGGTTACGGGGTGCTTTCCTCCTATGTCGCGACGATGGATTATCCAGGCGAGCAATTCCTGCTCGAGGTGCGAAATGTGCCCGCGTCGGCCCGCGAGGAGCCCGGCTACTCGCTCGCCCTCATTGGTGACCAGGTAGAGGTGGTCCAGCTTTTCGATGGGTCAGCGCCCGCCAATGCGGGCCTGAGACTGGGCGATCAGGTCACCGCGCTGTCGGGGCAATCCATGATCGTAACCGAGGAGAATCCGAAATGCAGCGTCGCGAACTATCTGATTGAAAGCTTCGACGGGTCGCAGGCGGCAGACTTGACCGTGGTACGCGACGGAATCACCAGCACCATCAGCATTCCACAACATTGACCGCGAGACCGCCCTGGCTGGTCTCCTTGTATTTTTCCTGCATGTCGACGCCGGTCTGACGCATTGTCTCGATCACCTGGTCGAGTGAGACTTTCATGTCAGCCGAGGTCGCCCTCAGTGCCAGGCGTGCCGCATCGATCGCCTTGATGGCGCCGATCGCATTGCGCTCGATACAGGGAATTTGCACCAGTCCGCCGACCGGATCGCAAGTCAGGCCGAGATTATGCTCCATGCCGATCTCGGCCGCATCCTCGATCTGGGCGTTATTGGCACCCATCGCTGCAGCCAGCGCCCCGGCGGCCATTGAACAGGCAACGCCAACCTCGCCCTGACAGCCCGCTTCAGCGCCGGAAATCGAGGCATTTTTCTTGTAGAGCGCACCGATTGCCGCCGCCGTGAGGAAGAAACGCTGCAGCGCTTCATGGTCGGAGGGATTGCGGTGATAGCGGTCGAAATAGCGTGCCACGGCAGGGATGATACCGGCAGCACCATTGGTGGGTGCGGTGACGACGCGGCCGCCGGCGGCGTTTTCCTCATTGACCGCCATCGCCCACAGATTGATCCAGTCCATCGCGACCAGCGGATCATCGGCCGGGTCAGTCTGTTCGCCGATCAAATCACGATAGAGTTTCGGCGCGCGGCGCTTGACCTTCAGCCCGCCGGGCAGGATGCCGTCTTCGCGCAAGCCACGATCGATGCAGGACTCCATGGTGCGCCAGATCGTCTCAATCCCGGCATGCACCTCGGCTTCGGTGCGAAAGGCGCATTCATTGGCCAGCATGATGCGGAAGATGGAGAGGTTTTCGCGCTCGCCAATCACCAGCAATTCCGCGGCGGAGTCGAACGGGTAGGGCTCGCCTTCCTTGACGTCGGCGGCGGAATTGCGGCCAGCCTCGTGCTCGTCAATCACGAAGCCACCGCCGATCGAATACCAGATTTCCTCGAGCAGGACGGTCTCATCGTTTGCCAAGGCTCGGAACTTCATGGCGTTGGAGTGGAAGGGCAGGCGGATATCGCCGCGAAACTGCAGATCGCGCCGCTCTGAAAACTCGATATTTCGGCCGCCGGGCAAATTGAGCCGATGTTCGCTGCGGATCCGCTCCAGCCGCGCCGGAATCTCAGCCGGATCGACCTGAGACGGATCGCAGCCCTCAAGCCCGAGCAGGATCGCCTTGTCGGTGCCGTGGCCAAGCCCTGTCAGGGCGAGCGAGCCATAAAGCTCGGCCTCAAGACGTGCAATCGCCGCCTCGCCATTGCGCTCGATCACGCGTTCAACGAATTGCCGCGCTGCCAGCATCGGCCCGACCGTGTGGGAACTGGACGGTCCGACGCCGATTTTGAACAGGTCGAAAACACCAAAATGCATGAGAAATAAGCCCGATGGGCACGGCGAGCCCTGGCGTCAGCCGAGACCGCGATCGCGCGTGAATGCGTTGAAACAGATAATGGTCTGGGTATCTTTGATGCCGGGGATGGTTTGGACTTTCTCGTTCACGAAACGACCGATATCGCCATCATCCTCGATCCCGAAATGTGCCAGCAAATCAAACGCGCCAGAGATGGAATGCACCATCGGCGCTTCATCGAGCTTGTCGACCAGCGAGGCGGCAACATCATAGGTGTGCCCCAACTCGCATTTGATGAAGACGTAGAATTGGCGCATAGCGGACTTCCTTCCCAATCATCGGATTCGCAGCGAGCCTAATACCAAGCTAGCGAAGTCTGAAACGTTGAATCTTCCCGGTCTGGGTCTTGGGCAGTGCGGTCAAAAATTCAATCGCCCGTGGGTATTTATAGGGGGCGATGGCGGCTTTGACGTGATCCTGCAATGCTTTCACCAGTTCCGGCCCGCCGTCTTGCCCCTCGACCAAGACGATGAAGGCCTTGACGATGGTGCCGCGCTCAACATCTGCCGCTCCGACAACCGCGCACTCCAGCACCGCCTCGTGTTGAAGTAAGGCCTGCTCGACCTCTGGTCCGGCGATATTATAGCCGGAGGAGACGATCAGATCGTCGGCGCGAGAGACATACCAGAAATAGCCTTCGCCATCGCGGCGATAGAGATCGCCGGTAATGTTCCAGCCGTTCTGGACATAGGTTTTCTGGCGTTTGTCGTCGAGATAAAGACAGCCCGTCGGGCCCTTGACCGCCAATCGTCCGATCTCGCCGTCCGTCACCGGGTTGCCATCGTCGCCGACCACCCGCGCCTGATAGCCCGGCACAGGCTTGCCCGTCGCGCCGGGCCGGACATCGGCGCCAGCGGCGGAAATGAAGATATGGATCATCTCCGTCGCCCCGATGCCGTCGATCAGGCGGATACCGCTCAACGCGTGGAAGGCGTCCGATGTTGCTGCCGGCAAGTGCTCGCCAGCCGAAACACCCTTGCGCAGGCTGGAGAGGTCGAAACGCTCCCACAAGCCCATCAACGCCCGATATCCGGTCGGCGCGGTGAACAGTGTGGTGACGCCGAAGCGCTCGATTGTCTCGCACAGCGCTTCAAAACCGGGCCGGTCGGGCAGGGCCGCCGCGAGGCCTGCACGGGCGGGGAACACGACGCATGCGCCCAGCCCGAAGGTGAAGGCGAAGGGCGGTGTTCCGAGATAAATCTCGTCAGGGTCGGGGTTCAGCACGCTGGCTGCGAAGGTGTCGGCCATTGCCAGAACGCTGGAGTGAAAATGGGCGCATGCCTTTGGCTCGCCGGTCGTGCCCGAGGTGAAGGCGAGCAAAGCGATATCGTCGCGCGCCGTGTTGGCGGCTTGGAAATTGACTGGCTTGGTCGCCATGGCGTCCGCAAGATCGCCCCCAGGCCCCCAGCAGGCGATGCGGTCGAGGACAGGCTCCTGCACCGCCGCTTCGCGCACCGCAGCCACCGGCGCGGCATCACACAGGGCGTGGCTGACCTGGCCCTTGGCGATCACCTTGGCGATCTCGCCGGCGCGCAGCATCGGCATGGTCATCACCGCGACACCGCCCGCCAGGATGACGCCATACCAGCTGGCGATCAGCTCGATTGAATTGGCACCGTGCAGCAGGACGCGATTGCCTGGCACCAGACCCATATCCGTCACCAGAACATGGGCGATCCGGCTCGCGTCTGCGCGCAAGTCTGACCAGCTGATATTTCGCGCTGCCGAATAAATGGCGGTCTTGTCGCCAAGCCCGTTTTCAATATTGGCATCAAGCAGTTCAGCGGCGCAGTTCAAGCGATCCGAATAGGTCAGTTGCGGCAGGTCGAAGCGGAAATCGGGCCAGTCGGCGGCGGCGGGCAAATGCTCGCGGGTGAAGGCATCGACATGGCCGCTGGTCTGCATCGTCATGACGTCCTCCCCGACGTGTCCGACTTATAAAGCTCAGATTTAAAGCGGTATCACCGCTGTGGTCTCAATCTCGATTTTGGCACCCGGCTCGATCAGGCCGGCAACGATCACAAAGGCCATCGTTGGATAATTGCGCCCCATCAAGGCCTTCCAGCTTGCGCCAATGGCAGCGCTGGCCGCGTTATACTCGTCCCGGCTGGTGATAAAACCGGTCATGCGCACGATATGCTCTGGTCCGGCACCGGCTTCGGCCAGCACGGCGAGCGTGTTCTCGAGCACTTTGTGGAACTGGGCCGCGAAGTCATCCGAGACGATGACGCCCTGCTCGTCCCAGCCGATTTGTCCGGCGACATAGATCTGGCGGCCGGTGACGGCGATGCCGTTGGAATAGCCTTTCGGACGCGGCCAGCCGGGTGGCAGCAGGATCTGCATCACTTGACCTCTTCGAAAGTGAGCATTCTGGCCCGCATGACCTCCGGAATCCGCACCGGAACATGCTTGTCCATATCGATATAGACCAGCACCAGATCGGCGCGGATCCGGACCACATCCTCGTGCCAGGCCTCGATTTTCAGCTTGAATGAGCTCCGTCCGACCTCGGTGACCACCAGTTTGAAAGCCAGTTCGTCGTCAAGCCGGCTCGGGGCTTTGAAATCGACCTCGATATGCGCCAGCGGTATGGCGTGATTGCCCTGCACGATCATGGCGTCGAAACCATGCTCCAGACCGGTCTCGAACCAGTCTTCGACGCAGGCATTGATCATCTCGAAATAGCGCGGATAGAAAACAATCCCCGCCGCATCGACATCAGCAAAGCGGACGCGGCGATCAACCCGAAATACCATTATTTCCACTCCGATAGATGCTGACGGGCGATGACGAGTTTTTGCACTTCCGACGCGCCCTCATAAATCCGCAAGGCCCGGATTTCGCGGTAGAGCGCCTCCGGCACTGAGCCCTTGGTAACGCCGAGGCCGCCGAATATTTGTACCGCCGTATCGATGGCCTTCTGGGCCGCTTCGGTGGCGTAGAGCTTGGCCATGGCGGCTTCGCGAGTGATGCGGGTGGCACCCG
Source organism: uncultured Maricaulis sp. (assembly GCF_963975345.1). Lineage (NCBI taxonomy): Bacteria > Pseudomonadati > Pseudomonadota > Alphaproteobacteria > Maricaulales > Maricaulaceae > Maricaulis > uncultured Maricaulis sp. The sequence continues at coordinate 183,894 of NZ_CAXBGE010000004.1, forward strand.
TGTCCTTGGTCCAGGCGGCGCGATAGATTAAAAGCGCGCAGGCATCGATATCGAGCGCCATTTCCGCCAATTGCGTCTGCACGCCCTGCTGATCGGCCAGCGTCGCCCCGAACAGTTTGCGCGTCGTGGCGCGGCCTGTCGCCTCGTCCAGGGCGCGGCGGGCAAAGCCCAGTGAGGCTGCGCCAACAGTGGAGCGGAACACATCCAGCGTCGCCATCGCGATCTTGAAACCCGATCCCGATGCGCCGATCAGGCTTTCCGCCGGCAAATGGCAATCCTCGAACACCAGGCGGGCGAGGGGATGCGGCGCGATGGTCTCGATCCGCTCGGCAATTTTGAGGCCGGGCGTGTTGGCGTCGAGGATGAAAGCGCTGAGGCCACGCGCGCCTGTCGCCTCGCCGGTACGGGCGAAGACGACGTAGAAATCGGCGATCCCGCCATTGGAAATGAAAGTTTTTTCTCCGTCGAGCCGCCAACCATCGCCATCGGGTGTGGCCGTGGTCGCGATGGCGGCGACGTCGGAGCCGGCCTCGGGCTCGGTCAGGGCAAAGGCGGCACAAAGCTCGCCACTGGCAACGCCGGGCAGCCAGGCCTGCTTCTGCATCTCTGTGCCGAATAGCGAGATCGCGCCCGAGCCCAAGCCCTGCATCGCAAACACGAAATCGGCCAGACCGCAGCGATAGGCGAGGTGTTCGCGTATCAGACAGAGCGAGCGAACATCCAGCGTCTCGGTGACGCCGCCATAGGCAGCGGGCACGCAATAGCGCGTGAGCCCAGCTTGTCCGAGTTGCGTCCGGATGGTCAGGCAATCCGCATCGACATCGCCATGGTCGGCAAAGCCGTGATCGCCGAATTGTGCCTTGGCCCAGCTGCCCGCCCGCGCCGCCAGCTCGCGATGGGCATCATCGAGGAAGGGCCAGTCGAGATAGGTCCGGTCGGCCATTCAATTGCCCTCGAAGACGGGTTTTTGCTTGGCGACGAAGGCCGTGTAAGCGCGCTCGAAATCCTTGGTCTGCATGCAGATTGCCTGCGCTTGGGCTTCGGCCTCGATCGCCGTGTGCAGGCTCATATCCCATTCGGCGTTTAGCTGGTTCTTGGTCATCGCATTGCCGAAATTTGGGCCCGCGGAGATCCGGGCCGCCCAGTCATTGGCGGCCGTCATCAGTGAATCTGCGGGAGTGATGCGATTGTAAAAGCCCCATTTTTCGCCTTCTTCAGCCGACATGGAACGGCCAAGATAAAGAAGTTCCGAGGCGCGGCCCTGGCCGATGAGGCGCGGTAGCATGGCGCAGGCGCCCATATCACAGCCGGCCAAACCTACCCGGTTGAACAGGAAGGCGCATTTGGCTTCCGGTGTCGCGATGCGCAGATCCGACGCCATCGCCATGATCGCGCCGGCGCCGACACAAACGCCGTCAATCGCGGCGATAATCGGTTGTGGGCAATCGCGCATGGCTTTGACCAGATCACCGGTCATGCGCGTGAAATCGAGCAGTTCCGGCATTTCCATCCCGACCAGTGGCCCAATGATTTCATGCACATCGCCGCCGGAGCAGAAATTGCCACCGGCCCCGGTGATGATGATGGCCTTCACCGATTTGACGTAGACGAGGGCGCGGAACATGTCGCGCAGCTCGGCATAACTCTCGAAAGTCAGCGGGTTTTTGCGTTCGGGCCGGTTGAAGGTGACCGTGCCAATCCCGTCGGCGAAGGACCAGAGATAATGCGTTGGTCTATAGGTCTTCGGGTCCATCAAGATTGATCCCTGTATTGCCGGCCGGCGCGAGGCGTGGCCATTCCCGTTCCACCCGTGATTCCGGGGTGATGACCCCAAGACCTACGACGCCGTACGCGTAGCGTCCACTGCTGGGCTCGCACCTGTCACGCTGTCGCAGAAACGGATTGGCCTCGGGCGGTGATTTGGTAGAGACTGGGTCTGCCCGTCTTTTCAAGCTGTAAGGTCATCATGAACGCTCCCATCACGATCTCCCGCCTGTTCACCGACAAATCCGAGCTTGGCCACACTGAGCTGAGAAACCATCAGCAAGGCGCGCTGCAGGACGGCGAGATATTGGTTGAAATCAAGAGCTTTTCGCTGACGACGAACAATATCACCTATGCCGCCTTTGGCGATGCGATGCAGTATTGGAACTTCTTCCCGACCGGGGAAAAGGGCTTTGGGCATATGCCGGTCTGGGGCTTTGCCGATGTGGTGGCGTCCAATACCCGCGGGATTGCTGTTGGGGAACGGTTTTATGGTTATTACCCTATCGCCAGTCATCTGGTGATGCGCCCCGGCCGGATTTCGCCGCGCGGCTTCTTCGATATTGCCGATCACCGGCTCAATCTGGTCTCGGCCTATAACCAATACAGCCGCTGCAGCGAAGACCCCGTCTACCGGCCCGAACGCGAGGCTTTGCAGGCGCTGTTCCGGCCGCTTTTCGTTACCGCCTTCATGCTGGCCGATTATCTCGAGGATAATGACTGGTTCGGGGCCGAGCAATTGCTGCTTTCCAGCGCCTCGAGCAAGACGGCCTACGGGACCGCTTTTTGCCTGCTGAGTGAGGACCGGGTGAAGCTGACGGCGCTGACATCGACGCGCAATGAGGCATTTGTGCAGGGGCTGGGCTGTTACGAGACAACGGCGCTGTATGACGGGATCGAAGGGCTCGATGCCTCATTGGCGACGGTCTATGTGGATTTTGCCGGCGATGCCGGCTTGCGGGCCCGAATCCACCATCATTTTGGATCGTCGCTGATGCATGATTGCGTTGTCGGCGCGGCCCATAATGCGCCGCACAGCAAGCCGGTCGACATGCCGGGGCCGGCCCCGAAATTCTTCTTCGCGCCGGACCAGATCGCCAAGCGCAACAAGGATTGGGGGCCTGACGCCTTCAATGCCCGCTTCAATACGGCGCAGGAAGCGTTTTTCGAACAGGTCGGTTCGGCCGATCCGGCCTGGATGACGGTCAAGACCGGGCATGGTTTCGAGGCGGCGCAGGCGGTGATCGCGACGCTGGTCAAATCTGGCGGCGATCCAGCGATTGGTCACATGATCGAGCTGGATTGAGGTGAGCGCGATTGGGTGTCGTGTCCGAGTGAGAGTGCGGCGGTCAATTTGGGTGGTCGTATGACGCTAGCGTTCATGGGTTACCAGGATATCGAGAAAACGTTCGGGTGAACTGGAGCCCAAGACACGGTCACGCAACCGGTCCATCTCTCTGAAATCCGGTTCAAAATATCGGTTTAAGGCTCGCATGACGATATTATCGTATCGTTCGTTTCCTTGTTCGAGCAGGGCCTGCGCCTGAGGCGCGCCAAATTCCTCGCCAGTCAATAGTTCGAGGTAGATCGGTATGTCTCGCCGGAATTCGGTGACCTGGTTCAGGCTTCCATAGGGTGGGTAGATGCTCTGAATCAGCATCAGAAAATCTGCACTGCATCCTGATGGCGTGTTCGCTGCGGGCTCGGCGAATTGCCAACCTGAACCATGTGCCAGGATGCCAATCGCGTCGTACTCTTGTGGGTATTCCCGACGAATATCCTCGATGATGGACGCACAACCATCCCTTATTTCCGCACCATTACCGGCGGGCACGAAAACGTCGACATTCTGGCTGGCATGCGTGTACGCACGCCAATCCAACCCGACGCTCTGGCTGGCCTCGGGCTTGTTCTGGCTTATAATCAGGGCGAGATGGTTCACGGGTTCACGCGGCAGTGGTGGCTCTGCGGAGCCTGAGGGGACAGGTAATAACGCACCCTCAGGTATATCATGCCTTTGGCATTCGACCCCGGACCGGGACGGTCGGCCGAGGACGCGGACGCGTGCCTCGTCAACGGCCTCCTGATTGCTTCCCTCCACGGATAATGGGCGCACAAATGAACTCGATGGTTCGGAATTCTCGGTCGGCTCTGCAGCCGGGCGCGCTGTGATCCGGAAGAAATCCACCATTTCGCCGTCAGAACTCACGCGCAGATGAACGAGTTGCCGATCATATTTCTGGTTGCGGGGCCTCAGGCACGGCTCAAGAATATCGCGAAAGCTGGCATCTTCCACATCCACCAAAATGAAGCGCCGGCCATCCAGAAAGTGCTCCAGCGCCAGGAAATGGAATCTCGCGCTGACCGGGTAGTCAAGATAGACATCGTATTGATCAAACGCGGCCCTCAGAAGGGGCGCTCGGTCCAATGTGCCTTTATCGCCCGCAGCGAGCGCGACCCTGTCGAGTGGTGGTGACGCGCGGCTGGCACAGCTGAGTGGCGAATCATCCGACGCGAGGCAATCGACGCTGATGACGGCACTGGTCGGCGGGTTGCGGATGTTGGCTGGAATTCGGGCATACTGGTGCCGACGATGCATTGTGGTCGATTGTAAATCAGGCCCGAGGAGAACGAGTTGATTCGTTCCTTGAGCCCATTCCACCTGAGTGAAATAGCAGGCCTCAGGAAGTCCCTGTGCCTGCAAGTGACCCATTGGCAGGAAAAAAATTATTACCGCGAATAATCTCATAATTGCCCAACCAGCTACCTCAGCGCTGCAGTCTGACCTGATGCAAGCTCGTAGTGCAATTTTGAGTTACAGTTCTCCCACAACTCCAATCGGTACCGTACTGACTGTGGAATCCACCCGATGTAACATCCGGAACAGAGGGGGCCGTGCGATCGTCAGCCGGAGATCCGAGGGCCGGTAGGACCACGCGCTGAGTGACGACACCTGGAGCCCGACACTGCCGGATACCCGAACCAGGCCACCCGGCATGATGCACGACCCGCCCACACCGACGGCGGCCTCTGGCTGAAAACCGCTGTTATGGTTAAATTGCGCCACCGGAAATCGTAATCGCTTGTCCTGACACAGATTTACTCAGCGGCGAACACAGCCAGGTGACGGCTTCGGCGACTTCATCGGCTTGGATCAGACGGCCTTGCGGATTGGTCTTGGTCAGCTCGGCCAACGCGTCTTCACGCGAACGGCCGGTCTTGGCCATGATATTGGCGACCGAATTATCGACGATGGCGGTCTCGACATAGCCGGGGCAGACCGCGTTCACGGTGACCGCCGTCTTGGCATATTCCAGCGACAGCGATTTGGTCAGACCGACCACGGCGTGTTTTGAGGCGACATAGGGCGCGATATAGGCGCCGCCGCGCAGGCCGGCAATCGAGGCGATATTGACGATGCGGCCATAGGGCGCTTTGACCATCCCGCCCATCACCGCCTGGGTGCAGCGCACCAGACCTTCAACATTGACCGCCTGGATATGCTGCCATTCCTCCATTGAGGTGCGGTGGAAGGCGCCCGCGCCGACAATGCCGGCATTATTGACCAGGATATCGATCGCACCGCCTGCGCTCGCCTTGGCGAACGCCGCCTCGACACTGGCGGCATCGGTGACGTCGAGCTGGATCGCTTCGGCACCGGGGATGGATTTGGCGGCCGATTGCAGCCGCACCAGATCGCGACCCATGATAACCACGTGGGCACCCTCGGCAGCGAGGCTCTTGGCGCAGGCGAGGCCGATGCCGGTGCCGCCGCCGGTGATAACGGCGCGATGTCCTGTCAGCTTGCTCATGCTTGGGGTGTCCCTTCGGCAGCACGCGCGAGATTGCGCGTCAATTGTTCAAAACCGGCCTGATATTGCGGCGGTACATGTACGCCATGATAACCCAGTTCGGCCGCCGCGCGCAGCGTCCACATCGGATCGATCAGATGCGGACGCGCCAGAGCGACCAGATCGGCGCGGCCGGCGGCGAGGATCGAATTGACGTGATCGGTCTCATAGATATTGCCGACGGCCATGGTGGCGCAGCCGAGTTCATTGCGGATCTGGTCGGAAAACGGCGTCTGGAACATGCGGCCATAGACTGGCCGCGCCAGCGGCGAAGTCTGCCCGGCCGAGACATCGATCAGATCGGCACCGGCATCACGGAAGGCCTGGGCAATCGCAACGCTATCGGCCTCTGACAGGCCATCATCGCCAAGCCAGTCGGTGGCCGAGAGCCGCACCGCCATCGGACGGTCGGCCGGCCAAGCGGCGCGCATGGCGGCGAAGACTTCGAGCGGGAAGCGCAACCGGTTCTCGACCGATCCGCCATACTCGTCGCTGCGATGATTGGAGATAGGAGTGAGAAAGCTGGAGAGCAGATAGCCATGGGCGCAATGCAGCTCGACCATGTCGAAGCCGGCATCGAGCGCGCGATGGGTCGCGGCGACAAAATCTGCCAGCACCGCATCCATATCCTTGCGGCTCATCGCCTGCGGTGTCTGATTTTCTTCGCTCCAGGCAAGGGCTGAGGGGGCGAGCAGGGGCCAATTGCCCTGGTCCAACGGTACGTCATAGCCCTCCCAACCAATTCGGGTGGAACCCTTGCGGCCGGCATGGGAGAGCTGGATCGCCATTTTGGCGCGGCTTTGCGTATGGGCGAAATCAGTGATGGCGCGCCAGGCGGCAACGTGCGCGTCGTTATAGAGGCCGGTACAGCCTGGTGAGATGCGGGCATTGCGGCTGACATCGGTCATTTCGCTATAGACGAGGCCGGCGCCGCCCAAGGCCCGGGCACCATAATGGGCGCTGTGGAAAGGGCCGGGCAGGCCATCCTCGGCGGAATACATGCACATCGGCGAGACGACGACGCGGTTCTCCAGCCGCATGCCGCGCAGCTCGAACGGCGCAAACATCGGCGGACGCGCATCGGATTTGGTGCCGCGCGTGGCCTTGCCGGTAAACCAGCTCTCGACGCTGGACAGCCAGTCGGGGTCGCGCAGGCGCAGATTCTCATGGCTGATGCGTTGCGAGCGGGTCAGCAGGGAATAGGCGAACTGCTTGGGCTCGAAGCCGAGATAGCGGCCCAGATGTTCAAACCATTCGGTCGAATTGCGCGCCGCGCTTTGCAGTTTGAGCACTTCGACGGTGCGCACCGCTTGATAATCCTTCAAGCCTTCTGCCACCGGCTGATCGGTGCTGGTGAGGACATCGGCGAGCATGATTGCGTCCTCGATTGCCAGCTTGGTGCCGGAACCGATCGAGAAATGCGCCGTATGGGCGGCATCCCCGAGCAGAACGATATTGTCATGCACCCAGCTTTCACACAGCACGCGCGGGAAATTCAGCCAGGCCGAGCCGCGCAAATGCCGCGCATTCGACATCAGCTCATGGCCATCAAGCCAAGGCGCAAACAGGGCCTCACTGGCCCGGCTGCACTCATCCTGGTCCATCTCGCCGAAGCCCAAAGCGTCCCAGGTTTCCGGTGCACATTCGACGATGAAGGTCGAGGTATTGTCGTCAAACCGGTAGGCATGGGCCCAGACCCAGCCATGCTCGGTTTCGACAAAGATAAAGGTGAAGGCGTCGAACACCTTATTGGTGCCAAGCCAGACGAATTTATTGCGGCGCACCTCGATATCCGGTTTGAAACTGTCGGCGAACCGGGTGCGGATCTTGGAATTCAGCCCGTCCGAAGCGACGATCATGTCGGCGTCGCTAAAGCGTGACAGATCATCACCGATCTCGGTCTCGAAATGCAGGCCGACGCCAAGCTCGGCGGCACGTTCGTGGAGTATGTTCAAAAGCTTCAGGCGGCCAATGCCGCAAAATCCATGGCCGGTCGAGGTCTCGGTAACACCCTCGATGATGACATCGATATCATCCCAATGGGCCAAGCTGGCACCGATGGCGCGGGCGCTGACCGGATCATTGCGGCCGAGATTTTCCATCGTCTGGTCGGAGAAGACGACGCCCCAGCCAAAGGTATCGCCGGGCCTGTTGCGCTCATAGACATCGATGACGCAATCGGGATCGCGCAATTTCATCGAGATCGCGAAATAGAGACCGGCGGGGCCGCCGCCAATACAGGCAATTTTCATGTTCGCAGCCCTCTTTGGCCCGGTTCAGGTGACGGCGGAACGGGTCGCGAAACGGGTCTCGCGCCACTCGGCGGTTTGCATGATCTCCACCAGCGCTTCGATCGCCAGCCAGACATCCTCATAGCGGGTATAGAGCGGCGTCAAGCCGAAGCGCAAAATATCGGGCGCCCGGAAATCGCCGATCACGCCGCGCGCGATCAGCGCCTGCATGATGGAATAGCCCTGCGCGTGGCGGATCGAGACCTGACTGCCGCGTCGCTCCGCATCGCGCGGGCTGGCGAGTTCAAACCCGGTCAGGCGCGCTTCGCTCAAGGCGATGAAGAGATCGCCCAGCGCCTGCGATTTCGCCCGGATGGCCGCCATATCCGCCTCAAGCATCAAATCTAGGCCGCATTCCAGCGCCGCCATGCCAAGAATCCCGGGTGTGCCGCACTGGAAGCGGTCAATCCCGGCGCCCGGTTCATAGGCATCCTTGAAGGCGAAGGGATCGGCATGACCGAGCCAGCCTGACAGGGCCGGGAAGACTTGGTCGTGATGGCGTTCGGCGCAGAAGATGAAGGCCGGGGCACCGGGGCCGCCATTGAGATATTTATAGCCACAGCCGATGGCGAAATCGGCGTCGCAGCCATTGAGATCGACGGGCAGGGCGCCAGCGCTATGGCTGAGATCCCAGATCACCAGGGCTCCGGCCTCATGGGCGGCGCGTGTCAGGGCGGCCATGTCGTGCAGGCGGCCGGTCTTGTAATGGGTCTGGGTCAGCAGCAGCACGGCGACCTGATCGTCGAGCGCGGCGGGGATATCAGCAGCGGGCAGGAGTTTGGGCTCGATACGGCCGCCGCTGAGCTTGGCCAAGCCCTGCATCATATAGGCGTCGGTCGGGAAATTGCCCGTCTCCGACAGGATGGTTGTCCGGTCGGGCCGCAATTGAATCGCCGCGCTCAGGGCCTTGAAAACATTGATCGAGGTGGAATCGGCGGCAACGACTTCGTGTGGCTTGGCACCGATCAGACGGGCAATCTTGCCGCCGAGCCGCCGCGGCGCCTCGATCCAATGATTCTTGTTCCAGGAGCGGATCAGATCCTGCCCCCATTCGCGGCTGACCACATCGGCGATCCGCGCGGCTGTCGCCTTGGGCAGGGCTCCGAGTGAATTGCCGTCGAGATAGATCACGCCTTCGGGCAGTTCGAAGCGGCCGCGAAAGCTGAGTAGCGGATCGTTCGCGTCCATCTTGCGGATTGTTTCGAGGTCCATCAGCTCAACTCTCGCAATACGGCCCGCACCGGCGCGGCATCGGCACCGGCTATTTTTAACGGCAGGGCGATCAATTCATAGCGCCCATCGGGCACACCGTCGAAAACGAGGCCTTCGAGGATGCGCATATCATGGCGTTGCACGGCGTGATGCGCATCCATCGTCTTGGAGGTCTGCGGGTCGAGCGAGGCGGCGTCGACACCGATCAGGCGGCAACCGGCCTTCGCCAAGCGTTCGATCACATCGCTATGCAGGGCGCGGAAATTATCGTCCCAGGCATCATGCGGGAAGGCCTGATATGTACGGATCAGCACGCGCTGCTCGCCTTCAATCAGCGGCCAGTCGAGATCGTCAATCATGACATGCTCGCCGGTCCAGCCCGCAGTGACGAGCCGGCAGGGACCGAGATAGGGCGTCAGGTCAACGCTGGCGGCGTCGATCCCGGCGGTGTCGTAATGCGAGGGCGCATCGGCATGGGCGCCGCTATGGGTGGAGAGCGTCAGGCGAGAGACCTTGACGGGGCAGCCCGGCCCGATGGCCCAGGTCTCGTCAATCGCAAACGCGGTATCGCCGGGCCAGACCGGCAGGCCCGGGCGCAAGGTTTGCGAGATGTCCCAGATTTTCGCCATCAGTTGTTTTGCCATGATGCCCTAGAGCGAGGTTCGAACGGTCCAGATCTCCGGGAAAAACCGCAGATCGAGTGCCTTGACGAGATAACCGACGCCGGCCGAACCGCCAGTGCCACGGCGATAACCGATAATGCGTTCGACGGTCTTCATATGGTTGAAGCGCCATTGCTGGAATTTATGTTCGAGATCGACCAGTTTCTCGCCGAGCTCATAGGCTTCCCAATGGGTCTTGCTGTCGCGATAGATCTCGCGCCAGACATTCTCGACCTCTGCGGACGGCTCATAGGGCTGGGTCCAGTCGCGGTCGACCTTGTCGGCGGGGATGGCATAGCCGCGACGCGCCAGCAGCCGCAGCGTCTCATCCCACAGGCTCGGCGCTTCGAGCGCACCGGTCACCATGGCCCAAGCCTCGGGGTTGGATTTGTGGACCCGCGCCAGCTCGGCATTCTTGTTGCCCAACCGGAATTCCATCGTGCGATACTGATAGGACTGAAAGCCCGAGCTCTGGCCGAGACTGTCGCGGAAGGCGAGGTAATCGGCCGGCGTCATCGTCGCCAGCACATCCCAAGCGGCGATCAATTGCTCTTGGACACGGGCGACGCGGGTAAACATTTTCAGTGCCGGCCCGATCTCGTCCTTGCGCAAATGCGCCACGGCTCCGGCGGTCTCGTGCAGGATCAGCTTCATCCAAATTTCCCCGACCTGGTGGATCAGGATGAAGAGCATTTCGTCATGCTCGCCCGAGAGCGGGTGTTGTGAGGCCAATAGCGTGTCGAGGCCGAGATAACCGGCATAGGTCATCTTGTCCTTCATATCCCAGTGAATGCCCTCATCGGAGACGTCGACACTGGAAGAAAACTTGTCAGCCATGATCGTCCTTTGATCCCAGGATTGCAGGGATATTGCTGCGACTCGCGCGCCGGTCTGGTGCCACAGGTGTAGGGGATAAGCCGGGCCGGGGGCAACAGCGCCCGACCGGCGTCCGATTGCCGCGCCCGCCCTGCCGCACCGACCTGCCAGCCCTTCTTGTCAGCTCTGGCTCGCCTGCCTAGCGTCTTTCGGCGCGGGGGAGATGACAGACGATGATGGACGGGGTCACCGAGCAGACGGTCTGGGACGTGATAGGGCTCTATCTGCAGCTGGGCTATCAGCACATCCTGCCCAAGGGGTTGGATCATATCCTGTTCGTGCTGGCGCTATTCTTCGCCTCATCGCGGCTGAAGCCGCTCTCGCTGCAAATCTCCGCCTTCACCCTGGCCCATACGCTGACGCTGGGCCTCGCCGTGCTGGGCCTGATCACCCTGTCACCACGCATCGTCGAGCCGATGATCGCGCTCTCCATCGCCTTCGTCGCGGTGGAGAACCTGGTGTTCAAGGACATGCAGCGCTGGCGGCCACTGGTGGTGTTCGGCTTCGGGCTGTTTCATGGTCTCGGTTTCGCCGGCGTGCTGGTCGATCTCGGCCTGCCGCATGATCAATTGCTGCCGAGCCTGCTCAGCTTCAATCTCGGCGTCGAGGCCGGCCAGTTGACCATCGTTTTGGCACTCTGGTTCGCGCTGCACCGGTTTCGCGACGCGAACTGGTATCCATGGCTGGCGAAGGGCGCTTCGGCACTGATAGCGGTAATTGCGCTCTGGTGGGTGGTGGAGCGGGTGTTTCTGGTGGGGTAGCGGGGCTGGGACTCTAGCGAAACGGATTTCGGATTGTCAGCCGGCCGATGACCTGTCCATGCTGCAAGTCCTCGGTCAGCAGGATCGTCGCGCCGCAGCGGATTGCGACCGCGACGATCAGGCAGGCATACCATGAAAACCGATGTGATTGGGCGATCGCGAGGGCAAGCTCGATGTCGATCTCGCCGACCTGTTCAACGGCGCAGGCCTCCCGGAATGTGCCCAGCAGAAACCGGATTTCTGACCAGCCGAGACCGCTGCGCCTGCGCGCGACATTGACGAACTCGCTCAGGACCTGCGTAGAAATGGATCGGTTGTACCCAGAATTGTGCAGCAGGGTCGACGCGATTTCGGCCTTCCGCGCATCGGTCGAGACCAGATAGACCAAGACATTGGTATCGAGGAATACCCGCTCAATCCGGGCCGGGGCATTCATCGCTCATTGGCTTCGTCGCGGTCAAACTTGAACCCTTCGGGCAAGCTGTCGCGAAAGCCGCGGATGATTTCCAGCCGCTCGTCGAGTGTGGGCTTACGGCCGATCTCGAACGCGCGCAGCCCCGCGATGTTGATTTCGACCTCGTCGCCAGCTTTCAGGTCGAGTGCCTCCACGACGGCAGCGGGCAGTCGCACGGCGAGGCTATTGCCCCATTTGGATACTTGCATGATTGTCGCCTCCAGCGGGCTTGATATACATAATTGGCAATGTATATCATGAACTGGTGAGCCGTCGAAGCCCCAAACAAAAAAGGCGGCCCGAGGGCCGCCTTTTCCATCATCCACGCGTTGGGATTTATTCCCAACCGCAGCTGCTGCCCTGGTTTTCTTCTTCCAGGTAATCCATCAGCGGCTGGAAGTAGGCGATGATCGCCGAGCCGTCCATTTCGCGGGTGCCGGTGAAGGCTTCCAGCGCGTCGGGCCAAGGGTGCGAGGCGCCCATTTCGAGCATCTCGTTGAAACGCCGGCCGACTTCCTCATTGCCGTAAATCGTGCAGCGATTGAGCGGGCCTTCCCAGCCGGCCATGTCGCAAGCGGCCTGCTGGAACTGGAATTGCAGGATATAGCTCAGGAAATAGCGCAGATAGGGCACATTGTTGGCGATGTGGTATTTCGCGCCCGGATCGAAGGCGTCGGCGGGGCGTTCCACCGGCGGCATGATGCCTTGGTACTGCTCGCGCAATTCCCACCAGGCGGTGTTGTACTGCTCCGGCGTGATCTCACCGCGGAAGACGCGCCAGCGCCACTGATCCATCATCACCGCGAAGGGCAGGAAGGCGATCTTGTCGAGCGCCAGATTCATCATCAGGCCGATATCGGCGGACTCGTCCGGGACCTGGTCTTGGTCGAGCAGGCCGATCTGGACCAGATAATCCGGCGTCACCGACAGAGCGACGAAATCGCCAATCGCTTCGTGGAAGCCGTCATGGGCGCCATTGCGGAACAGCATGTCCTGGCCGCGATAGGCGCGCTGGTAGAAATTGTGACCCAGCTCATGATGCACGGTGCGGAAATCTTCCGCATTCACGTGGGTACACATCTTGATCCGGATATCTTCCTCATTGTCGAGATCCCAGGCCGAGGCGTGGCAGACGACATCGCGATCGCGCGGACGCGTGATCAGGGAACGTTCCCAGAAGGTTTCCGGCAGCGGATCGAGCCCGAGCGAGGTGTAGAAGCGTTCGCCCGTCTCCACCATCTGGCGCGGCGTATAGTCATGCTCTTCGAGCAATTGCGTCAGATCATAGCCGGGGCCATCGCCGGACTGGATACCGACGATATCATTGATCGGCGACCAGCCCTGGGCCCACATATTGCCGAGCAAATCGGCGCGGATCGGGCCGGTTGTTGCCTGGACATCATCGCCATAGGTCTCGTTGAGCCCGTTGCGAACATAGCAGTGGAGCTGTTCATACAGCGGCTCGACCTGGCCCCAGAGGCGCTCAACCTCGGCTTCCATCTCGTCGGCTGGCATGTCGTAATTGGACAGCCACATCTCGGCGAGATCGGAGAAGCCCAGTTCGCGCGCGCCGGCATTGGCGATCTCCACCATCTCGGCATAATCTTGGCTCATCTGGGCCGGATTGATCGCGGCACGCCAGTCATTCCAGATCGTGGCCAGCACTTCGGGATCGCGCTCGGTGCCCATCATCACTTCCAGCTCGTCGAGCGAGACCGGCGTGTCGTCAAACATGATCGTGCCGGTAGAATAGGCCGAACTCATCCGCGTCGTGATTTCCGCGAGACGTTGGGCATAATCGCCGCCGGCGGGGGTTGGCAGGGTGATGCCGGCAGTCAGCATCGTCATCTTGCGACGCATATCGAGTGGCAGATCGGTATCGGCGAAGCGGGCGGTCTCGCCAGCTTGGCGAACGGACAAATCGGTGGCTTCCGCGCTCATCCGGCTGACCAGATACTCGGTGTCGGAGGTGATGAAATTCGCATAGACCCAAGCGGTGTGGGCGGCGAACTCACCGAAATCGCCGATCTCGGCCTCGGTTGAGGCGAGGAATGTCGCGGCATCGTCGACCGAACCGGCCGCTGGAGCGGCGGTTTCAGTCGAGGCAACTTCACCGCTAACGGACTGATCGTCCTGCATATTGCCATAGGCGTAGAACCCGCCGGCCGCCAACAAGGCACCAAAGGCTACACCAGCCAGAAGTTTGGTCATGGTTCAATTCTCCCCTCATTTGCGGCGCACCGCGCCAAATTGCGCCTATCCTCGCTTTCTGGCCCGTGCCGTCAAGCGCGCTGATGTCGCTCGCCTGCGCACCTCGACGGGCGCTCGTGAGGTATATCTCGACTCATGGAGCGCCGGAATGCACTAATTGGGGCGGAAATGACGTTGAGGGGCGGCCATGTTCGATCGGTTGAAGCAGCTTGAAGTGCTGCGCAAGAGTGTGGAGACTCAAGGCTGGGCGCTGGCACACCAGATGTTTCCGGCCGAGGTCGCGGCGGCAATGCTGTTTCAGTTCCAGCGTGGGCTGGGCAATACCCCCGAGACCTATACCGGAATCTGGGGCAAGGGCCCATTCACCAAGGAATTCTGTTTCGAATCCTACGCTTACCATTACCCCTTCCATGCCGGCCTGCTGTGGTCGCTGACGCCCTATATGCAAGCGTTGACGGGCAAGGAGTTATTGCCAACGACCTCGTATTTCCGCGTTTACCGCAAGGGCGATCACTGTGCCCTGCATGTCGATCGGCCGGCGGCTGAATACGCGATCTCGCTGACGCTGGGTTATTCGGACGATATCCCCTGGCCGCTCTGGGTCAGCCAGGAAGCGGTCAAGCCGAACGCCTCAGCGGCGGCGAAGGGGGGAATATTGCCGGACGGCACGCAGATGAGCATGTTGCGGATTCCGATGCAGCCCGGTGATGCGGTGATTTATGACGGCGTCAATCGGCTGCATGGCCGGCACGATCCGAACCCGAATGAATGGTCGGCGCATCTCTTCTATGATTTCGTTGACCGCAATGGCCCCTATGCCGACCACGCGTTTGATCGGCGCAATGAATTCGTGCAGCCGAGCGACTTCCATTTCCCACCCGACGGCGCGCCAGCCGCGAAGGCCAAGACCCAGAAAAAGGTGAGGAAATAGCGGCTTGAGGCCTTTGACATTGGCAAGGCTACCTAACGCGGAGCCTTGCCTCGCTTGGCAGCCTGGATGACGATTTCCAACCCGTTGAGAAAGGCCGAGCGATCCTTGGGCCCGAAGGGCTTGGCGCCGCCGGTCTGCATCCCGGTTTCGCGCAGATCGGTCATCAGATTGCGCGTTGCCAGAACCGAGCCGATATTATCGGGCGTGAAAGCCTTGCCGCGATGATCGACCGCCAGCGCGCCGGCCTTGAGGCAGCGATCAGCGAGGGGAATATCGGTGGTGATGCAGACATCACCCGGGCCGATTTCGTCGGCAATCCAGTTATCGGCCGCATCGGTGCCCTGATCGACAATCACCAGCCGCGCCCAGTTGGAATTGGGCCGACGGATGCCCCCATCGCAAACGAACAGCATCTCGATCTCATGCCGTTCGCCGACGCGAAGCACTTCATCCTTCACCGGGCAGGCATCGGCATCGACGTAGAGCTTCACCGTAACTGACCCACCAGCGCCAGCATCGCTTCCAGATTGGCAGCGCCGAGCTTGCGGCAGCGCTCCGGCGACCAGCCATGGACGGGGTCGGGCAGATCGGCATTGTCCTTGAACGGCATCTCCAGCGTCATCGCCAGACAGCCAAATTCATTGGCGAGGTAGTTGGTGCAAATCGACAGATCGGCGGTGCCGGCGGCATCGACATCATAGCCGTGCTTGGTCTGGAAATCCGGGCTGACGCTGGCGAGCGCTGCCTTGTAGGCGTTGAGATTGGCTTGGCCGCGTTCATCGAAATTCGGAGCGCCCTCGCCACCGGCGATGAAATTATACGGCAGGGCCTCGTCGCCATGGACATCGAGGGCGAGATCAATACCGGTCAGGCGCATGCGTTTGAGAACATGAAACACTTCCGGCGAATTTTCCAGGCTCGCCTTGTCCCATTCGCGGTTGAGATTGACGCCCTTGGCATTGGTGCGCAGATGACCGCGCTTGGAGCCATCGGGATTCATGTTCGGCACGATGTGAAACACCGCCTTGGAGCGCAGTTTGCGGGCGACCGGATCATCGGGGTCGAGCAGGCGGTCGAGAAAGCCTTCCATCCACCATTCCGCCATCGTCTCACCGGGATGCTGGCGCGCGGTAACCCAGATCGTGCGCTTCTTCTTCGACGGTTCGCCGACTCGGATGCAATCCATCGTCTGGCCGTCCAGCGTCTCACCAAGCACTTCCAGCGTAACGCCTTCACAGCTTTGCACTGCGGCGATCAGGTCCAGGTGACGCTCCATCGAGAACGGTGCGAAATAGGCAAACCAGGTCGTGTCGAGTTCCGGTGTGTGCTGCAGCGTCAAAACGCCCTTGGCGTAGCTCGTCTCGATCCGGAACCAGTTCTCGCGGTCATAGGAGGCGCAGGCCTGATAGCCCGGCCAGCCCTCAAGATAGGCCGCGCCGCCAGCATTGGTGATCCGCATCACCAGATCCTCATTGCAGGCTCCGGAGACCTTGAAATGGAACCATTGATAGAAGTCCGAGCCGTTATCTTTGCGGATTTCCAGTTCGATATTTTCCGGGTCGCGCAATTTCTTGACGACGATATTACCGCTGTCGAAACAATCAGAGATGTTCAGGGTCATGTAATTTTCCTAGTGTGACCAGCGCAGTGGCTAGTCGATTTGCTCGTACCGGATATGAACTCCGCGATAGTTTGCCTTTGGACCAAATAGTTGGCCGGCGCGGTGGCGCACCATCAATTCCTGTCCATCCCAACTTAATTCGACGTGATCGCCTTCGAACGCAACGATGCGGTCGCGGGAATAGTCAGTTTGTTCGCCGTCTGCCTCGATAACGACCCAGCTTGTGTCTGCAACCGTCGCCCCACAGCCGACCGAGAGCGATGTCGCGGTCAGCTCGTCGGTCAGGGCGACACGATCAACAATTTCATACTCACATGCACCTGTGAGCGGATCCGTACAGCCGCTTGTCGCCAACGCCAAACATCCAAGCACTACAAGCGAACCCCTGACGATCTCGCCGTTGTTGAAACGGTTGGTCACGTGCGGAAACATTGGCGCGCTATCCGGGACAAGGGGTGAGTCTTCATCCGTCTCTTACCCGTCAATCGGTATTGAGGCCAGATCGACGACATCAAGGCTGAGCTGACGGGCGAGGGTGGCGAGGCGCTTGTCGGCGGTGAGGAGAGGGTATTGGTAGGATTGCGCGGTCGCCAGATAGACACAGTCATAGACCGGGTGGTCCAGCTCCGCCGCAAGGCGCTGCGCAAGGATGATCAGTCTGAAATCATCGACGATGGACAGCTGGCGGTTCAGTTCGCGAATGGCATCCTGTGCCTGCGCGAGCGATGTGTCTCCACGTCTGACGTATTTCCAGAGTGCATTCGCTGTCTCCGTGAGGATCAGCCGCGGCGCGATGAACTCATGAGCTTCCACCGCCGCTGCCGCCTGCTCGTGACCCGGGACCAGAATAAAGAGCCTTGTGGCGACGCTGGCATCGAGGATGAACACGCTCAACGCTCGCGATCCTCACGGATAAGGTCCGTTGGATCGAGAGCCGAGGGTCGTGAGCTGTCCCGCATCCCTTTCGCGAAGGCCAGGAAAGCCTCTTTGTCCGAGGTGACCTTCGTGGTCAGCAGATCGCGCAGATATTGCTCCAACGACGTGCTGGCCGCTTCGGCATTGAGCTTCAGCCGGGCGATGACCTCGTCATCGAGATTGCGGATGAGAATCTGGCCCATGACGTGTTCCGTGTTAGCAGGTTGCTATCATAACTTAAAACTGGGTCCGGCGACAAGCCGTTTGCGGCTCGATCACCCCTACAGGAACAGCAAGGAGCGAAGTGCATAGGCCGTGATCGCGACGGCTCCCGACCCGGCCAGACAAAGTCCAAAGAACCATAGAAGCTTGTGCGCCAGCGGCCGGTCCTCGCCGGGTTCGGACGGTGGCGCGGGGGTGAAGAGGTCAGGCATGACCATAACCATCGCCTGGCTTCACCTTGCCCCAGAACACCGCGTAGACATAAGCGGTATAGCCAAGGATCACCGGCAACATCACCACAGCGCCAACCAGCAGGAAGCCCAGCGCATTATCGTGCGCGGCGGTTTGCTCGACCGTGAAGGCGAAGGGCACCAGCCAAGGAAACAGGCTGACGGCGAGGCCGAGATAACCCGACAGGAAAATTCCGGCCGCCAGCAGACTCGGCCGCCAATCCGGCGCCTTGCCGGCTCCGATCAGCAGATCGCGTGCCAGCCATAGCGTCAAGGCCAGTCCCGACAGTGGGATGAGGCCGAGTGGCAGGAGGGAGCCGAACTCGAAATGCGTCATCGAAAATCCCCAACGCATCGTGACTCGCGGATCGATCGACAGTGTCGCCAGGCTGATCGCGGCAAAACCGATCGCGACGCCGATCAGGGCAAGCGCGGCCCAGCGGCGCGCCTTGGCCTGCAATTCGGCCTCGGTCTTGAGCACAAGCCAGCAGGCGCCGAGCAGGACATAGCCGGCGACGACAGCGAAGCCGACCATCAGCGAGAAAGGGGTCAGCCAGTCAAACGGGCCGCCGGCGAAGGCGCGGCCTTCCACCGTGACGCCCTGGACGAAGCCGCCGAGGATCAGACCCTGGGACAAGGCGGCGATGAAGGAGCCGGTATAGAAGGCACCGTTCCAGAACAATCGGGTTGGCTGCCGCACCGCCTTGTGACGAAACTCGAAGGCGACGCCTCGAAAGATCAACGCCATGAGCATGAAGAAGACGGGCAGATAGAAGGCCGGCATCAGGATCGAGTAGGCGAGCGGGAAGGCGGCAAACAAGCCGCCGCCACCCAGCACCAGCCAGGTCTCATTGCCGTCCCAGACCGGCTCGACCGTCGCCGTCATCAAATTGCGTTCATCATCGCTGCCGGCCAGGGCTGCCAGCATGCCGATGCCCAAATCCATGCCATCGAGCAGGACATACATCATGATGGCGATGGCGATCAGGACGGACCAGATCAACGGCAGGTCGAGGTGAGACAGGTCCATGTTTCGCTCCTATCCGTTCGCTGCAGGGCCGGCGGATGACTGCGCCGGATCGGTCACCGCACCGAGCGGCGAGCCTGGTGCGCGACGCTCGCCCGGCCCCGTGTCCGGTGGACGGTCATCGAATCCCCGTGTCGCGATACGGGCCATGTAGAGGGCGCCGGCTGTGAAAATGATCGCGTAGACGGTGATGAACACAATCAGCGAGAAGGCGACCTGGCCGGCCTCGACCGGCGAAACGCTGTCGGCCGTCCGCAGCATGCCGTAGACGGTCCAAGGCTGACGCCCGACCTCGGCGACGATCCAGCCGGTTATGACAGCGACAAAGCCCAGACTCCCGCCCGGTATCGCCAGCCAATGAAACAGGCCAGGCTGATCGATCCGTTTGCGCGCCCACAGGACAACGCCCCATACGCCAAGGGCAAGCAGGAGCAGGCCGGACCCGACCATAATGCGGAAGCCCCAGAAGACCAGCCAGAGCGGCGGACGTTCATCCTCAGCAAAGCTGGACAGCGCCCGCAAGGGGGCGTCGGTATTGAACAGGAAAGGGCTGGTGCCCGGAATGGTGATTTCACTGCGGCCGCAGGCATTATCCGCCGGCCAGGCCAGCAGGACAGTGCCCTGGACGTCGCGTGTCTCGCACCAGCCCTCCATCGCGGCGACCTTGGCGGGTTGATATTCATGCGCGATCTCGCCTGACCAGTGACCGGCCAAGATCTGCAGCGGCATCAGCACAGCGAGCGTGCCGGCCGCCATCCGCATCTGCCAGCGCGTTGGCTCACTCTTCTGCCCGTGCAGGGTCTGCCAAGCGCCGGCAGCCAGCACGACGGCGGCGGTTGTGATGAAGGCGGCCAGCATCATATGGATATAACGCGCCGGGAAGCTGGGGTTGAAGATGACCTCCATCCAGCTGGTGGCGAAGAAATTGCCGGTTACCGGGTCGATCTCGAAGCCCTGCGGCGTTTGCATCCAGGAATTGGCTGACAATATCCAGAACGCAGAAATCGAGGTGCCGATCGCCACGATGATGGTGGCCGCAAAATGCAATTTGCGTCCGACCTTGTTCCAGCCAAACAACATGACGCCGAGAAAACTGGCCTCGAGGAAGAAGGCCGTCAGGACTTCATAGCCCAGCAGCGGCCCGAGCACGCTACCAGTGCGGTCGGAGAAGACGCTCCAATTGGTACCGAACTGGTAGGACATCACCACACCGGTCACCACGCCCATGGCGAAGGCGAGGGCGAAGATCTTGATCCAGTGGAGATAGAGCTGTTTGAACACTTCGCGGCCGGTCTTCAGCCACAGGCCTTCGCAAACCGCGAGAAAGGCGGCGAGCCCGATGGTGAAGGCGGGGAAGAGGATGTGAAACGCAATGACGAAGCCAAATTGCATCCGGGACAACAGGAGGGCGTCGAATTCCATAGCCAGTGTCTTTCGTAGCGCAATAATTCATATCAACCACGCATCGACGACGCTGCAAACGCGACGCAAGGTCGCGCGACATGCTCGCCGGGGCAATCCTGAATTGCCCCCGAATTGGGCCGCACGGCGGATTTTCCGCGATCAATATACCACAACATCACGAAGGCTCTTGCCGGCATCTGGCAGGCCGACCCGGTGGGGCTTGCACATCTACGGTTCCGGTAACGAGCCGGGTTTCGGCCTGATCGGCAATCACGGCGTATGTCTGTCTGTTCGGGCTGCCCTCGCAGCGTGCTCACGCCATGGTTACGGGATCAAATTGCGCCGGTCGAGTAGAAGTCTATTTCACGCGGCCGCCCCTTGCGGTTAGGCTGGCATCAATCGGGGAGGGCTCTCATGGCCAAAACAATTCAACGCTTCGTGCTGATCATCCTGCCGCTCTTTGTCGCAGTGATTTTTCTCGACTCGCTGCGTTACAAATTTACCGATGCGCCGGAGACGCAGGTGATCTTTGGCCTACTCGATGGTTGGGCTGCAAGTTGGGGCGCTGCGGGCCTGTTCGGGCATACCGGCCTGTTCAGCCAATACGTTATTGGATCGGCGGAACTCATTGCTTCAACGTCCCTATTGATCGGATTTATACCCGAATTGCGACGCCTTCAGGTGATCGGCGCCGCTCTGGGTTTGGCGGTGATGACGGGGGCGATTTCCTTCCATCTCTTCACCCCTTTGGGGATCGATCCCAACCAGGATGGCGGCGGGCTCTTCATGGCAGCGTGCGGCGTGTGGCTGTCCTGCATCGTTCTGCTGGCGCTCAAACGTCAGGAGGCGCTGGCAATCGGTTGCGGCCTCATCCGGCTCCTGATCCAGACGCCGGCCCGATAGGCCAGCAGCAGCGCCAATATCCCGCCATGGATCCAGGGTCCGATCTGGTTGCCCTTCACCATGAATCCGTAGTGCAGACAGGCGATTACGCCGAGCGGGTAGACGCTGTAATGCAGCTTCTGCCACAGCTTGGCCCCCAGTCGACGCACCATGGAATTGAATGAGGTCAGCGCCAGCGGCACGATCAGGACGAAAGCCGTCATGCCCAGGGTGATATAGATCCGCTTGACGACATCGCGCCATAGCCCGGCCCACATGCCGGTCAGGCTCATCCCGGCGGCGAGATAGAGATCGAGGCCGAGATAGGCGCCCAAATGCGCGGCCGCATACCAGAAGGCGGCGAGGCCGATGCGGCGGCGGACCTTCATGATCGGCAGCCAGCGCGTCAGATCGCGAAATGGCGTGACGGCCAGTGATATCAACAGGATACGTAAGGCGGTATCGCCGAGAAAACGGTGGGTTTTCTCGATCGGGTTGAAGCCGAGATCATTAGGCGCGCCGCTCAGCAGCAGCGACCATTGCCAGATCAGCCACAGGCCGGGCAGGGCCAAAGCCCAGAAAGTCAGCGGTTTGAGCCAATGCCTGCCGAAGGCCCGCAGGACTGCGCTTTTGGCCATGCTCAATGGTTCTCGATCAGATCCATGCCGGCATAAAGTCCGGCGACTTCAGCACTATAGCCATTGAACATCTCGGTGTCGCGGCGAGCAAATGGGCCCGCTCCGATGACGCGTTCCGAGGCCTGGCTCCAACGTGGATGGGCGCGGTTTGGATTGACGTTGGAATAAAATCCGTATTCGCGCGGCGCCGAGCGCTTCCACGAGGTGTCGGGCTCATCCGAGACGAAGCGGATTTTGACAATGGATTTCGCGGACTTATAGCCATATTTCCACGGCACGACGATACGGATCGGGGCGCCATTCTGGTTTGGCAGGACTTCGCCATAAAGCCCGACCGCGACGAAGGCGAGCTCATTCATCGCCTCATCCATGCGCAGGCCTTCCCTGTAAGGCCAATCGAGAACACGGGTCCGGGTGCCGCGCATTTCGCCGGCGTCCTGATAAGTGATGAACTGGACATAGCGCGCATCGGATGTCGGCTCGAATTGGCGCAATACATCGGCGAGCGGAACCCCGATCCAGGGGATCACCATCGACCAAGCCTCGACGCAGCGCAGCCGGTAGATGCGCTCCTCAAGTGCCGAAAAATCAACGACATCTTCCAGCGCGAACGTGCCGGTGCGGGCGGCGTGGCCCTCGATTTCAATCGACCACGGATCGGTCGTCATCGCGCTGGCATAGCGGGCCGGATCGGATTTGTCGGTGCCGAATTCGTAGAAATTATTATACCCGGTCACCGCCTCGTAAGGAGTTGATTCATCAGCGACATTATATTCGGTCGGGCGGAAGGGGAGTGCACCGGAGAGCGGGCGGCCCGTATGGCTCGCTTGGGCGGTGGCTTCTTCGGCCGCCGAGCAGCCGGCCAGACCTGCCAAGCCAAGCGCTCCAGCGCTCGCCATGATCTGGCGGCGATTGAGAAAATCGGCTTTTGCGGTGACCTCGCGCTCGGGCAATTGCCAGCGGTGGGGTTTTCTGATCAGCATCGGATTCCTCGGCTCTTGGCGCTTGTTGGAATTGAGGATAGTGGAGTTTGCGCCAAACGCATCCCCGCCGCACGCCATCGTGATCGATCAATGATTGCCCGGCATCCGCTCAATGCCTGCCCGGCTATCGCTGAGTGTTCATTACCTGCCTCTATACGATCACTCCGTCAGACTGGATCACTCATGACCGCCAAAACCGATCTGCCGAAGCCTGGCGCAGGCGATTTGCGCTGGCGTTTCGATTGCCGCGACGGCGAGGCCGTGATCGAAGTGCGGCTGGCCGGACGCGCCGATCTGGACGCGATCGATGAGATCGAGATCGACAGCTTCATCGCCGACCGGTTCGAACGCCGCAATCTGCGCCGCATGCTCAACGCCGGAAAAACGCTCTTTTTGCTGGCGCGGATTGGCGGCGAGGCGGCGGGCTACCTGGCGTTGGCTTTTCGTCGCGGCAGCGGGATTTCGCGCATCTACTCCATCGCCGTCGCCCCGCAGCATCGCGGATCGGGCGTCGCGCGGGCCATGCTCGACGCGGCGCTCGATCTGACAGGGCGGCGCGGCTGCCGCCAAGTGCATCTGGAAGTGCGCAAATCCAACACCAAGGCGATCAACTTGTATCAACGTGCAGGATTTCGCTTGCGGGGCACGCGCGAAGCCTATTACGAGGACAGGGAAGCGGCGTTGCTATTTGAAGCCGACGCGCCGCACAGCCCAGGAGAGCGATAGCTCGTGAGCGACTGGCTCATTCTCGTTGAACATGCTGGCGATCTCGGCCAGCACGAAACGCCCCACAAGGTCATGCGCACCCGCGATTATATCGTCAACGCGCAGCTCTTCACCGGCCGACGGCCGAACATCATCAATCTGGCGCGCAGCTATAGCTATCAATCGAACGGCTATTACGCGTCCCTGTTGGCGGAGGCGCGCGGTCACCGCATCGTGCCGACGGCGCAATCGGTCGTCGAGCTCAGCCGCAAGGGGCTCTATGCCCAGGCCCTGCCCGATCTCAATGTCGCTCTGCTGAAGGATCTCGGTGGCGCCGCCTCGGAGGACAAGCATTTGCTGGTCTCCTTCGGCCATTGCCAGAACAAGGCACTGGCGAAGTTTTCCAAACTTCTGTTCGATTGGTTTCGTGCCCCGGTGCTCGATGTGACGCTGGCTTCATCGGGAAAGGAAATCAAACAGATACGCGCCATCTCGCCGCACACGCTCAAAAATGAGGACCGGCAATTCTTCCTCGATTGCCTCGGCCAATACACCCGCCGCCAATGGGTCGCGCCGAAGGAACGCACGGCGCCGCGCTGGTCGCTGGCCATTCTGACCGATCCAAAGGAAGAATTCCCGCCTTCCAGCAAATCTTCGGTTCAACGCCTCGCCAGTGTGGCCGCCAAAATGGGCGTCGAGGTTGATTTGATCGGGCCGAATGATCTCGCCAGCTTGGCCGAATACGACGCGCTCTTTATCCGCACCACCACGGCGATCGATAATTTCACCTACCGTTTCGCGCGCCGCGCCGAGCAGGAAGGCATGCCGGTGATCGATGATTGCCGCTCGATGATCCGCTGCACCAACAAGGTCTTCCTCAAAGAGCTGATGGAGCAGGGCGGTGTGCCGGCGCCGAAAACCGAAATCCTCGACGCTACCACCCCGCTGACCGGCCTGTTTGACCGCTTGGGCTCGACCGTCGTGCTCAAGGCCCCCGACGGCTCCTTCAGCCGTCAGGTCCACAAGGTCACCACCGAGGCCGAACTCGTCAGCCGCGCCAAACAGCTCTTCGCCGACACCGCCCTGATCATCGCCCAGGAATTCATGCCCACGGACTATGACTGGCGCATCGGCGTGCTCGATGGCGAGCCGCTTTTTGCCTGCAAATACAAGATGGCGCGCGGCCACTGGCAAATCATCAAGCACGAAGCCGACGGCAAATACACCGAGGGCGGTTTCGAAACCCTCGCCATCAGCGACGCCCCGCCCGAAGTCATCGAGATTGCCCGCAAAGCCGCCAGCCTGATCGGTCACGGCCTCTACGGCATCGATATGAAGCAAAACGAGAAGGGGATTTTCGTCATCGAAATCAACGACAACCCCAATCTCGAAACCGAAGTCGAAGGCGCGGTGCTGAAAGACGAACTCTGGCGCGCGATCATCCGCTGGTTCTCCATGCGGCTGGAGCGGCGGATGCACGCGGTGAAGGTTAAGGGGTAGGGGGCGAGGGGTTCAACACGGGCTTCGTCCGGCGCACATCTTCCATCAAGGAAGAGGTGGGTGTTTGATCTGACCGACCTCGCTTGTCTCCCTCCTCTTCCTGGATGGAAGAGGTGGCCGCGAAGCGGCCGGAGCTGGTGACGGACTCGCAATGCCCTCTCAGGGCTCTGTTGAACGAATAGGGTCACATACCGGCCCCACAATGCGCTGCGCGCTACCGGGGGAGGCTTGTTGGGGCCCGGGACACGTACCGGCGTCCAGCCGGTACGTGTCCCGACTTGTGTTGAGACGCCGCTACAGCACACCCACACCACCCAAATTCCCCCGGATTCAGTCCGGGGTCTGCCGGAGGGAAATCCAGCCAAGCTTGCCAGCGATGGCAGGCCCCGGAATTCGCTTCGCTCCTCCGGGGGAAGGTGGGTTATGGATTAGGAAGTTGAGCATCCGACACGCCCCCGACCAACAAACCGCTATGTGCGGCGTCGCAAATCCTGTATGGCCGCTTTTGCGCAGCTGATAGGGTGCGTTCACGCAACAGGAACTGCATCCATGGCCAGTCAGAAATCGCGCTCTTCACTCAATATCCGCTATGCCCGTATCGCGGATATTCCGGCGATCATTGCGTTGGTCGACAAGGTTTATCCCGAGCAGGAGACCTATATCACTGCGATGGTGCAGGGGCAGATCACCAATTTCCCTGAGGGCCAGGTGCTGGTGGAATATGATGGCGAGATTGTTGGCTATTGCGCCAGCTTCATCATCGACGAAGCCTCGGCGCTGGAGCCGCATACCTGGACCGGGATCACCGGATCCGGCTATGCCTCGCGCCATAATTCCAAAGGCGAGTGGCTGTATGGGATGGAGGTCTGTGTCGATCCGGACCGGCGCCGGCTGCGGATCGGGCAAAGGCTTTATGATGCGCGCCGCGAATTGTGCGAACGCCTCGAGCTGAAGGGGATTGTGTTTGGCGGCCGGATGCCGGGCTGGAAACGACGCCGCAAGGCCTATCCCGACCCAGGCGAT
This sequence comes from uncultured Maricaulis sp., assembly GCF_963975345.1. Classification (NCBI taxonomy): domain Bacteria; kingdom Pseudomonadati; phylum Pseudomonadota; class Alphaproteobacteria; order Maricaulales; family Maricaulaceae; genus Maricaulis; species uncultured Maricaulis sp. The sequence continues at coordinate 210,057 of NZ_CAXBGE010000004.1, forward strand.
TACCTGCAGGCTGTGGCGACGCAGAAAATCTCTGATCCGGTGATCCGCTTCCATATGCGGCTTGGTTTTGAGCCGATTGGCGTGCTGAAGGATTACCTGCCGATCGATGACGCCTCGGGCGGCTATGCCAGCCATATGGTCTGGAACAACCCTTATGCGGCGGTCCACACCAAGAGCGCCTACGCCCCACCGGGCGCCAAGGAAGACGTGCGCGTGGCCACCGTACAATTCCAGCAGCGCAAGGTGCACTCGTTCGAAGAATTCATGAGCAATGTGGAATATTTCGTCGACGTCACGGCGGATTATCGCTGCGATTTCGTCGTCTTCCCCGAACTGTTCACCCTGCAATTACTCGGTTTTGCCGAGACCCGGCTGACACCGTCACAATCGATTGAAAAGCTGACCGAATACACGCCGCAATTCGTTGACGCGATGCGCAATCTGGCGATCAGCTATAATATCAATATCGTTGGCGGCTCACACCCGACGCGCACCGAACGCGGCGATATCCAGAATGTCGCCTATGTCTTCCTGCGCGATGGCTCGGTGCACCAGCAGGAGAAGATCCATCCCACCCCGTCAGAGCAGATGTGGTGGGGCATCAAGGGCGGCAATTCCATCGCCACGATCCAGACCGATTGCGGTCCGATCGGCATTCTGATCTGCTATGACAGCGAATTCCCCGAACTGGCGCGCCAGCTGGTCGATGCCGGCGCGAAACTCCTGTTCGTGCCCTTCTGCACCGATAACCGCCAAGGCTATATGCGGGTGCGCTATTGCAGCCAGGCGCGGGCGATTGAAAACCAGTGCTATGTCGTGATGTCCGGCAATGTCGGAAACCTGCCTGGTGTGGAAAACATGGACATTCAATACGCCCAGTCCTGCATTCTCACCCCGTGCGATTTCCGCTTCGCGCGCGACGGGATCGCGGCGGAATGCTCGGAGAATGTCGAAACCGTCGCCATCGCCGATCTCAATCTGAATGATCTCGACTGGGTGCGCCAAGAGGGCACGGTGCGCAATCTGCGCGACCGGCGCTTCGATCTCTATTCGATCAAATGGACCGGCAAGACCCGGATCCAGCCGCGATGATCGAGGGGGCCTGCCATTGCGGCGCCGTGCGCTGGACGCTGACGGTGGAGCCGGAATGGCTGACCCGGTGCAATTGCTCCTCCTGCCGTCGAACCAACGGGCTGTGGGCCTATGGCGATCGCTCGGACATCACGCTGGAATATCCGCAAGACGGCGTCGTGAAATATGTCTGGGGCGATAAATGCCTCGCGCTTGTCTCGTGCAAGACGTGCGGCAACACGACCCATTGGGAAGGGCGCGATCCTGAGGCCAGCACCCGCATGGCGGTCAATGTGAACATGGCCGATCCGGCCGGGATTGCGCGCTATCGCATCCGTCATTTCGACGGTGCCGACAGCTGGGCCTTTCTGGACTAGACTTTCGCCTGGCGCGCGGGGCTCAGACCGGTTCGATCACGTCGGCCCAATCGGGATTCTTGAGCGCTTGCGAGGCCAGGAAAGGGCATTGCGGGTAAATCGTGAAGCCATGCTCGCGCGCTTCGGCCACGACATGGCGGGCCAGGGCAACGCCGAGACCGGTGCCGCGCAGGGCGTCGGGCACGCCGACATGGTCGACCCGGATCCGGTGTTCGCCGACGCGTTTGAAACTCAGCTCACCGGTCTCCGGCCTTTCCTCGATATGGGCGAGATAGCGACCGCGATCTCCTTGATCTTCAAGGGTGAATGTGATGCTGGGAGTCTGGGTCATCGCTGTGTCCTTAACTTGTCGGTACCCTTGCGGGCGTACCCGCCTGATGCCCCGTCAATCCTAAACCGTATCAGAGCTGACCCAGCTCGCAGCGGCGAGCACCAGCTGGTCGCCGGACGAACGCGGGGCGGCGACGACAAACCACAGCGTCGTCGCCAATATCACAGCCGAAAATATCAATCCTGCCCACCGCATCGGGGCCTCCATCATCACTGACCTCCAGATGGTGTGGGAGATGGGCCGAAATAAGGTCCGCGCTGGAAAAAGACTTGCGCCGGGAGGGCAGGAACGGGGGGCGCTTGTCACCCCACCGCGATCGGCCCAGACTTGGGGGCGAGAACAAGAGGACGGGCCGCCCCGATGCGTCATTTCAGACTATGGATTATTGCCGCGCTGGTCGGGTTACTGGCGCTGTTTGCCTTGCAGAATATCGCCGAGGTTGAATTGACGGTATTGTTCTGGAGCTTTCACACCAGCCGGATTGTCGTGATCGGGGCGAGCTTCTTGCTCGGCGGCGTGGTGGGTTGGTTGCTCAAGGCCTTCTGGCATCCCGGCGGCGGGCGCTGACGGCTCAGATTGCAGCGACCGCTGAGGCGAGCAGGTCGCGCACTTCGCCAGCGACGGCGTGGAGCTTGGGATTCTCGATCGCCGACATTGAGGCGACCGGGTCGATGGCGCTGACTTCGATCCCGCTTTCGAGCTGACGGATAATGACATTGCAGGGCAGCATGGCCCCGACGCGCGGCTCCAGCTGCATGGCCTGGTGTGCCATGTGGGGATTACAGGCACCCAGAATACGGTAGGCCGGGATGTCGGCATCGATTTTCTTCTTCAAGACAGCCTGGACATCGATCTCGGTCAGGACGCCGAAGCCTTTTTCACCGAGCGCCTTGCGGGTGCGGCTATCGATATCGGCAAAATCGGCGCCGGAAAAACTGCGGTTGATCGTGTAAGCCATGGCTCAATCTTTCAAGACAGTGGGGGGAGATGGGCAAGCCTAGCATGTCTGCGATCCTTGTGCGCCGGTGGCGCGCCGGGTTCAGCCGAGGCAATTGGTCGCGTCCGGCTTGTGCGCCGGCGCCAATGCGTGACAATGGCATCATCACTCACCCTCGCCGAGGTGCGCATGTCCCGCGATCCCTATGAAGTTCTTGGCCTCACCAAGGCCGCCACAGCTGACGAGATCAAGAAGGCCTATCGCAAAATCGTCCGCACCAGCCATCCCGACCTCAATCCTGATGACGCCGGTGCCCAGGACCGTTTCATCGAGGCAACCGCCGCGCATGACCTACTCAAGGATCCCGCCTTGCGGGCCCGCTTCGACAAGGGCGAGATTGATGCCAGCGGCGCAGAACGCCAGGCGGAGCGGCCCTTCTATCGCGACTATGCGCAGCAGCCCGGCAATCCGTATGGGCCGGGTCGCGGTTCGGCGGAATTCGACGCGTCTGACCTGTTCGAGGAGATTTTGCGCCAGCGGGGTCAGGGTAGAACCCATGGTCGGGCTCAGGACCAGGGCGATGCGGGGGGCTGGGCCTTCAATGCGCCCGGACCGGACCGGCGCTATCAGCTTGAGCTTGATTTTCTTGAAGCCGCCAAGGGAACACAAAAACGCATCACCCTGCCGGGCGGCCAGAGCCTCGACGTCAAAATCCCTTCCGGAACCAGCGATGGTCAGACCATCCGCCTGCGTGGCAAGGGCGGTGAGGGGATGGGTGAGGGGCCCGATGGCGACGCGCTGGTGACGCTGAGCGTGCGGCCGCACAAGCTGTTTCGACGCGAGGGTGATGATATCCTGATCACCTTGCCGATCTCGATCGATGAAGCCGCGCTCGGTGGCAAGGTCGAAACGCCGACGATTGACGGTGTCGTCGCCCTGACCATTCCCAAGGGCGCCAGTAGCGGCCAGCTGCTGCGCCTGCGTGGCCGCGGCGTGCAACCGCCGGGCAAGAAGCCGCGCGGCGATCAGCGGGTCGAACTGCGTATCGTGATGCCGCCGAAGATCGACGAGGCGCTACACGACTTCATGACAAGCTGGCGCGCCACCCATGGCTATAATCCGCGCAAGGAGATGATGTCATGAGTGATAATCTGACCGCCGACGAAATCCTCGCGACGATTTCGGTGCTGACCCCGGATCGGCTGACGACCTATATCGAGATCGGCATCATCATCCCGGTTCAGGGCGAGGCAGGGCCTCTGTTTGCGCCGATTGATTGCGCCCGCCTGCAGCTGATTTGCGAACTGCAACAGAGCCATGAACTCGCCGATGACGCGCTGGAAATGGTGATGTCGCTGGTCGATCAACTCCACGGTGCCCGCGCCGATCTGCAGGCTCTGGGTGCTGCCGTTGACCAACAGCCGGCCGAAGTGCGTGAGCGTGTGCTGGCCGCCTGGCGGGCCGCGCGCGGTGGATAATTTGAGCGTCAGCCTGATTCCGGTCGGCAGCGATGGATAGGCTTGCGAGACCGGTGTTGGCGCGGCAAAGGCCGGTCTCGCAAGCCTATCCTGTCATTCGGGTTGCAAGATTGGCCATAATCCAGATCGTTCCGGCCACCATTAGCAAGACCAGCAGGGTGGCAAAAAGAATCAAGTGCAAATCCTCGCGTTTCTGCCGGCTCAGGTCGATGTGAAGAAAAAAGCGAAGCTGGACCACGACCTGAAGGAGCGCACAGATTGCGATCACGTAAATGGCCGTCTGACGCGAAACGGAGGGCAGCGCGACGGCCAGGAAGGGCAGGAGTGTCAGGACCAGGGCTAGAACGAAGCCTGTTAGATAGTCCCGCCGTTCGGCCTTGTAATCGGGCAGGTGATCCATCAGGCAAGCCCCCACAGATAGACAACAGAGAATATTCCGATCCAGATGATATCAAGAAAGTGCCAGAACAGGCCCAGGCGCAGAAGTCGTGTCTTGACCATTGGAACAAGTCCGATGACGTGGATCTGGATCAACATGATGACAAGCCAGATAATTCCGGCGGTCACATGCAGGCCATGCAGGGGCACGAGCCCGAAAAAAGCTGACAGGAAACCGCTGCGATCCGGTCCGGCACCAGCGGCCAACATTTTGGCAAAATCCCGCAATTCAAACGACAAGAAGCCCAACCCCAGTACCAGTGTCACGCACAGCCACACCGTCAGATTCCGTTTTCCCTGCTCGTGTCGCAAGGAGAGGGAGGCCATGCCAAACGTCAAAGTGCTGGTCAGAAGTAGAAGGGTCTGGATAAGGGCACTGTTGATGTCAAACAGCTCAACCGGTCCCGGCCCGCCAGCCATGGCGCCTGGATTCAACGTGGTGACATAGGTTGCGAACATCAGCCCAAAGATGATCAGGTCGCTCATCAGGAAGACCCAGAAACCGAAAACCAGCGATTCTGCGCCCTCATGAGCGGACCCGTGATGATCACCCAAATTCAGTCCGGGATATTTATTTTCGACACGGCTCATGCGGACTCCTCCGGGGTCTCAACAGCCGCGAGCCCCCGGTTTTCAAGGGTCGTTTCGACATCTCTTGTGATTGCCGGTGACTGCGCGATCTGGGCCAGCCAATCTGTGCAGTCCGCCTCTATCTCCGCTGCGGGGATCGTTCGGTGGGGGTCGGAAATGAATGATCTCGCGATCAACGCCCCCAGCATCACGACCAGTGACAGCACCGCAAGCCACCACATGTACCAGACCAGAGCAAACCCCAGGGCAGTGCCGCCAATCAGGAAGACCATTCCCACGGAAGTGTTTCGCGGCACCTGAATGTCCACATAGCGCTTCGGCGGCTCAAAGGCTGTCCCATTCGCCTTCGCCCAGGCGAACTGATCCCGCTCCGACACCTGCGGAATGACCGCGAAATTATAGTCCGGGGGCGGCGACGAGGTCGCCCATTCCAGTGTGCGCCCATTCCAGGGGTCACCCAGAGGAACCGCCAGGGTGTGGCGTTTCCGAATGCTGACCCACAACTGAATTAGCAAGGACGCCAGCGCGCAGAGGATCAGGGCGGCCCCGATGACAGCAATCAATGTGAGCGGTGAAAAACTCGGGTCCTGATAGCTAACAGACCGACGCGGAAGCCCCATGATTCCAAGCACGTAAAGCGGGAAGAACGTCACGGCGAAACCGACAATCCACAAGGTCGCGGAGACATAGCCCCAGCCCTCGTGCAGTCGGAATCCGAAAGCCTTGGGAAACCAGTAGTGATAGCCCGCAAGCAAGCCGAACAGAACACCAGGGATCAGCACATTATGGAAGTGCGCGACGAGAAACACAGAGTTATGGACCTGATAATCGATCGATGGATTGGCCAGGATCACGCCTGTCAAACCGCCGATCACGAACAGGATCAAAAAGCCGGTCGAATAGACAATCGGAACAGAAAACCGGATCCGTCCCCGGAACATGGTCGCCATCCAGTCATACACCTTCACCCCGGTTGGAACCGCGATGAACATTGTTGCAATGCCAAAGGCAATATTGACGTTTGCGCCTTGGCCCATTGTGAAGAAATGGTGCAGCCAAACCGTGAAGCTGAGCACGGCAATGGCCATGGTCGCGTAGACCAGCGAGTTGTAGCCATAGAGGCGCTTGCCCGAATAGGTCGAGATTACCTCTGAAAAAATGCCATAGGCGGGCAGAACCAGCAGATAGACCTCGGGATGACCAAACAACCAGAACAGGTTGGCATAATTCATCAGATTGCCACCAAGGTCACTGGTGAAGAAGTGGAAGTCGAGATAGCGATCCAGAGCAAGCATCAGGGTGGCCACGGTCAGGGGCGGCATCGCGAAAATCAGAATGATGGCCGTGCACAAAACAGTCCATGTAAACAGCGGCATCCGGAGCAGGGTCATTCCAGGCGCGCGTTCCTTGTAGATCGTGACGGCAAAATTGATCCCCGACAAGGTCGACCCGATGCCGGCGATGGCGACCGACCAGATCCAATAGTCCGGGCCTGGGCCGGGATTGAACACTTTGCCGGTATAGGGCGGATATGCCGTCCATCCTCCCGTCGAGAATTGCCCCACCACGAGCGAGATCATGATCAATGCCGCGCCGGCAGCCGTCAGGCCAAGGCTGATTTGATTCATCGCCGGAAAAGACATGTCCCGCGCACCGATCTGAAGCGGCATAATGTAATTGATGAAGCCCGTTACGAACGGCATCGCGACGAAAAAAATCATGATGGTGCCATGGGTGCTGAACAATTCGGCGAAGTGGTCTGGCGCGAGAAAACCACCCCCCAACCCAGCCGCCTGCTGAGTTCGCATCAATGCGCCCTCAATTACCCCGCGAGCCATCATGACAAGGGCCAGCACGATATACATGATGCCGATCCGCTTATGATCCACACTGGTCAGCCAGTCCCGCCACAGCGGACGCCACCAGCCAAACCGGGTCAGGATGATCACGGCGAACAGCGCCCCCACGACCGCCACTCCGGCGGCGGCCGCACCGATCAATTCGCTGGTGCTCGGGTTTTGATAGGCTTGAACGAAAGGCAGAGATTGCCAGTTCAATCGCCCGAATAGCCAATGGGGTCCTGTCATTCTTGCAGCCCCTGACGCGGTGCCGGCACTGGGGCATCGAAGCCGGGTGCGCCGGGTTGTTCATGCGCCCGAACCGGGTGCCCCGTTCGATAGCGATCCACAATTTGCGCGAAAAACCCGTCAGGAATTGTCGCGAAGAACAATGCCGTTTGCGGCATGTTTGAGTTTCCCAGTGCCGCGCGGGCCTCGGCCTGGGTCGAGCGCACACTTAACGTCTGGTAGGTCTGGACGTTCAAGGGGACCCCCGTCGATCTTACCTGATCGACCCAGGCCTCGAAATCTGCGTCGCTCATTGCGACGGCGTCAAATTTCTGCTGCGCAAAACCGGTCCCGTTGAATTGCATGTTTTCCCCCTGGAACCGGCCGGGGCCATTGGCGTCGAGGTAGAGTGCGGTTTCCATACCGGGCATCACATATATTTGCCCGGCCAGAGCGCTGACCGTAAAGGATTGCATGACCGTGTCGGATGTCAGGGTCAATCCGACCTGCACCTCGGACGGGAACGCCATCTCCCCCATGGTTGCAATCCCCAGATCCGGATAGATAAACAGCCATTTCCAATCGAGCCCGACGACCTGAACACGCAATGTTGCGTCAGAGGTGCTGACCGGGCGGTATGGGTCAAGCCTCCTGACGCTCAGGGAAAGCTGAATTGAAAGCGCGATGACGATCGCGATAGGCACGCCCCACATCAACATGTCGAGAAAGCCGGAATATTCCCATTCAGGCGAGTATTTGGCTTTCTTGTTCCGGTATCTGTACCGCCACAGCATCAGCGGCACGAGAACAAGCACCGGCAATACGGCGATCATGGTCAATAGCGTGACCCGAATCAGGTGCGCTTTTTGTTCAACCGCTACCGGCCCTTGCGGGGTCCAGAACGATGACTGGGCAAAGCCTGCATCAGGCAGGACCGCCAGCAAGACCATCGCCGCGACAAGGGTCATACCCAGGTGACACGATGAAGGCTTGATCATCCCAATTCCTTCGATGTCGCAGTGCCGATACGGCCCCGTCGCCCAAGCAATAACTACGAGGCTAACATACGCTAACATGTTGCTGGCAAGGTTTTCGTCGGGAAATTGCCCAACGCCAGGCCCATGTTGAAACGCTGGAACTTGGGCTTGGGGTGTTTTCTAACGCGATTCCAGCCGCGCTTCGATCTGCTGCAGAAACGGCCGGACGCCGCTCTCATAATTCAGTCGTGTCGCCCAGCCTGGGCAATCCAGGCTGCCGGCGCGGCCGTAATCATCTGTGCTGGTGCTGCGGATCAGCGCCGTGGTGGCGCCAACCCCGCCGCGTGCCTCGCGGGCAACGGCCTGTTCGACATCGGCGAGATAGGCTTCCAGCGCTACCCGATCGCCATCGCCGCGATCCAAGGCCGCATACAGGGTGCGGACATAGGCGGCGTAATTGGTGTAATTGGCGGCGATATTGTCGGGATTGCCGTGTACGAGCCCGTCGGGGATATGGCCGGTGATGGGGTTATAGGCGACCGATCCGGGGCGGTTCTGGTTGACGCCCCAGACATGGGCATAGCTGTCGCCCAGCGCATGGACCAGAAAACCCAGCTTCCAGTGATCGCCCGGCCGTGCCGGATCGGCCCAGACGCGCGATTGTTCGGAGATCATTTGCGCCAGCACGCGTTGGCGATGCGCGACATCGTCGGTGCCGCCGCCATGCAGCGAGTGCAGGACGGCGGAAAGCAGATGGGCGCGTTCAAATTGCAGGGCGAGCAGGCGTGCCGAGCCGCTCGGCGCCGAATAGGCGGCCGCGAAATCATCGGGGGCTTGGGTGTAGAACGCCAATTCGGCCGCTGCCGCCGCATCCCAGCCGGCATGCCTCGCGACGATATAGGCCGTGTCGAGATGGCCATCATCCTTGTATTTGAGCTCAAGCTTGACCGGGCCACAAACGGCAAGGGCCAGCGGCTCGGTCCAGGTGGCACAGGCCGTCAGCGTCAGCGCCGCCGCCAAGCAGGCGCCAGCCTTGGCGAGCGTTTTGATGAGCCTCTTCATGCCGGGCACCCCGCTGGTTTCGTCCAGGATAACTTGAATGGGGCTCGACGCCGGTGACGTCAGGGATGCTGGGATGCAGCCTCCGAGGCATCGCCATCGTCGATGCGTTCGACCGGAACCAAATGCTCGGCGCTGAAGCGATAGGCGGTGCGGGCCGGGCGCCGGGTCGAGGCGGTGACCTCGATTGAATAGCCGGTGCCGCTGCATACGCCGGGCGCTTCCGGCATGGCGCGGTTGAACACCATCAGGGCGGTGGATTCAAAGCCCGTCGTATCGACAACGCCGCCACGACCCAGCGGGATCACTTCGATCTGCCCGTTGCGTTGACCCAAAGCGGTCACGTCCAGATTGGCGTCCCCGCCCAGCGCGATATTGTAACGGCCGGCCATATCGACCGTGATATAATTGGCGCCGAGCTGTTCCAGCCCGCCCTTCAACATCCAGCGGCCTGGCTGGGTGAAGCTGTGTTGGGTGTGAACCGCGATCGGAAAGAGCGGTGCGAGATCATAGGCGCGGGCGTAATTCTGCACGCGCCAGCGTTCGATGGCATCCGGAATGGTCGAGCCGACATCATTGAGCGCGTGTTCGAGGGTTTCGAACCCGTCCATCGTGACACTGTTTTCCCAGACCTGGACGATGAAGCCTTCGCCATAGCTGTCGGCCATGGATTGCAGCAGCGTCCACTGACCGTAATCATGACCTTCCACCGTAGTGGTCCAGCATAATTGCGGCGTCTCAAAATCGGTTTCGGTATAATCCGTCGCGTCCTGGTCGGCGCCAACGGTGGTGGTTTCGGTCCATGAGGCGGTCGCTTCATACAGCCAGTCCAGCGCTTCTTCCGCGTCATAGCCGAACTGGACGACATGGTTGAATTCATGCGTCACCGTCGCGCGCATCAGGGCATGAACCGGCGCGGTCTTGCCCATGCCGACAAAATCATTGTCGATGACGAAGACGGTGCGGGCGGCGGCGCTTTCACGCACATCGGACGTGTTGGGATTGTCGAACACGATCTGGACCGGCCGGGTGACCCCCATCGAGCCGAAAGCATCGGCGACATAGGCGCGGTAGCGGCCGTCATCATCACGCACAGGCTCGGCCCAACCGATCCGCGTCACCTGGGTTTCCAGCACCTCTTCCAGTGCTTCACCGACCGAGCGGGCATAGTCTTCGCTCGAGGCGTCAACCCCTTCAAGCGTGTAATAAACATTGAAATCGGGCGTCTGGATCAGCAATTCGGGTCCGCTCAGCGTGACCGAATTTTCCATCAGGGCCTGGATCAGATCGACCACCGACGCATCGACCGAGGACAGGACAAGCTCGAAGGCGCCGCTGCTGGCGCCGCTGCGATAACGCGAGAGTTCGAGCTGATAGGTGGCGCTTTGCGGTGAGGTGTAGGCGATCGCGGAATTGAGCGAACCGTCACCGCGGTCATCATTCATCGCCACCGGAAAGCCGTCCGGGCCGGTGAGCCGCAGGACGGGGTCGAGATCGCCGCTGACCGTGTCGGCGAGGGCGAGCAGGGTCTGGCCAGCCTCGAGCGTGACAGGAAACATGATTGAGGGCTGGTCATCGCCCAGTTCGCCGGTATGGGTGACGATCAGCGTGCCATCAATGGCCGTGAAATCGAACGGCAACTCGGCCTCAGGATCAATCGCCATCGAGACGGCCATATCGCCGACGCCGCTGCCGCCAAAGGTGCTGACCAGCAGCTGATAGCTTCCGTCAGCCGGGATCAGATAGATGATCTGGGAATTCAGGCTGCCATCGCCACGGTCATCATTCTGGGCGAGAATGTTACCGTCGGTGTCGAGCAGCGTGAGGGTCGAATCGAGCGCTTCGCTGAGCGCGAAGGTCGAAGCAACCAGAATGTCGCCCTCGGCCAGATCCGCATAGAAGCGGGTTTCGGTCATGCTGGCATCGAAGCTGAGGGTGTCTTCGCGCAGGATTTGCGCCGCATCCGACAGCCCGGCATCAATGCCATACGAAAGGGTCAGCGAAAACCCGCCCAGCGCGCCATTATAGCCGGTGACTTCAGCCGTATAACGTCCGCTTGCGGCCGGCAGCTGAACCAGTTGCGAGGTCAGCACGCCTGGCTCGGCATCGTCATTTTCCGCCACAACCTGGCCGTCCGGGCCAGTCAGTGTCAAAATCGTATCGAGACGGTCGAGCGACGCGGTCGTCAGCGTCACGACCTGACCGGCCTCAAGCTGGAATTCAAACGTGGCGGCGGGGGCGGCTTCGGTGAGCTCGCCATTCAGAACCTGATTGGCTGGCATTTGCGCCAGCGCGCCGCTGGCCAAAAACGCGGACATGGCCAGACTGATGATGGAAGCGCGCATGAATCCCCCCGGATCTGCCAGCCAGCGGAATCGCCGGAGGCTGTTATCTGCGCCAGCTATAACGGCAGCGTCGGGCGGTCACAAGAGACGGCACGCCGCGAGGGGCGCCAACGCGTGAACAGGACACGCAAAAGCCAGAAGATGGAAATGATCACCACGCTCAGTATCGGCGCAACCAGCAGCGCCGGTTGGCGGAAAAATTCGGGCAATATATTGTTGTTCCCGAGGAAAAAGATGGTGACGGCGATAAACATCGAAAAGCACATCCGCCAAAGATGCCGTGCGATGCGGTGCTTGCCGGAAACGCCGCCGCGCCGGACAACGGAAAAATCCAGTATTCCGAAAGCCAACGCCAGCACAGCCAGCACATAATAGGCCACGGGCGGCGGCACATCCTCGGGGGCTGCAAGGCTGGGAGGGGTGAAAAACCCACTGACCGCACAGCCCAGCGCGCAGGCGATAATCCCGCCCATCGCAATCTTTTCGAACAGGCCACTCGCCCCGTCCTTCCGCTTAGCGGCGACCCAACCTGTCGTGACCAGATAGAGGGCGAACATCGCCAGAAAGCCGGTAAACACGATCATCCGCGTGAAACTCAAATAGAGACCACTCAGGGATAGGGCGACCATGCATCCCAGGAAGAGATTTCCGGCAAAGCGGTGCAACAATAGACCCTTGCTGGACAAAAGTGCCAGTGTTCCGGCCAGCACAGTCACGGTGCCGGTGATCAAGTGGAGGAGGGCGATTTGAGGTATTTCCATCGACGGGTTTCCCTTGCGCTCGTGGCGAGCGGCGCGTTGATTGAGAGCGTGTGAGTGTGGTGAGTGCCGAAGGGCGGGTCAGGCGCTGGCGGCGTGCGCAGATTGGGAGCGGCCAAGCAGCAACACACCGCCGACCCAGATGAACCAGACGATGAAGCCCAGTCCGAAAACGCTTCCCGCCTCCGCAAACGCCGGCAGGATGGTCATCAGGCCTGCAATGCCGATGATTCCGCCCAACGCGTTGAGCCCGCTCGGCAAGGACTTCGCCCACTGACCGGCGCAACTCACCAGCAAAATCCAGAGCCCGCCAACAATCTCATTGCCGCCGCCCAGGCCTTCCTGCACGGTGGCGAGGGTCTGCCAGATGGTCGCCGTCAGAGCTGAATCTGCATGATGGAGGCTGATAACCGTGGCGAGCGCGACATTGGCCAGCATTCCGCTGGCCAAAAGCAGTCCGGCCCAGATAAGCGCAAAGGCGGTCGAGATTTGCGCGAGCGCCCCGTTCCCAGATTTGATCCGCTGATGCAGGGCGATGGCAAGGATGACCAGGCAGATCGCATTGGCCACATAAATGAACAAATTCCACACGCGCATCACGCTCTGGTTCTCGACCAGAAACAGCACATGCTGCGCCGGATCGATCAGGGCGCTGCCATAGCGGGCTGGGCCAAGGACGCTGAAGTAAAACCAAAAGCCTATCAAATAAGTGCCTGCCGCGAGGATGGCCGCCATGCCGCCAAGTTTTTGAAAATTGATCATGCTGGTAATTGTCCTGGTCAAACAATGTCCGGGGCCACCAAGGGCTGACCTCGTAAACGGGTGGGGTCGCGTTCGCCGGACAAGCCCGGCACGCCAACTGTGAAGTGCCGCTTTTTGACCGAGCGCAGTCCCGCTGTCGCCCGCGCCTATTGGCTGAGACATGGACACGGCCACGCCTGTCGGGCAGGACAGTCTGACAATTTCCGGATTTGGACCGCGGCCCCGCAGGCCACCGACCTCGCCTATTGGAGAACCGGCTTGGAAGACAGCACGACATTGGCACTTGCGATGGCGACTTTGGGCCAGATCGCGTTATGCACCAGCATTCTGGCAACGCGCGTCGGGCAACGACCACTTTATTGGCCGCTGGCGACCTTCTTCATGGCCACGGCGATTATCAGCGCGGCACCGCTTGTACCCGTGTTCTGGCCCGCGCTGGAAACGCGCTATTTCGCGATCACCATTCCGGCCTATCTGCTATTGGGCCCGGCGCTCTATTTATATGTCGAGGGTTTGACCTCGGAACGGCCCTGGCGCCCGGATATTCGTGATTGGCGCCATTTGATCCCGTTTGGTCTCGGCTTGACCGCCGCCGTTTTGGCCAACATGCTTTCGGCGCAGGCGCGGCATCAGATTTTCATCGTCGGCGAGTTGAGTGACGGGCTCTATCCGACACTGGTGGTCAGCTTCATATTTGTGCTCGTGCTGGGGTGGGTGGTGCAATCGGGATATTATCTGGTTCGCCTCATGCACCGCATCACAGCCTACCGCCGCCGGCTCAAAATGCTGTTTGCGAGCACCGACGATAGCGAACTGGGATGGATTGGCTGGCTGCTCCTGATCATCGGCATGAGCTGGCTTTTATCGGTTGTCAGTCTGATCACAGACAATTTCATCGGCCAGATGATCGCCGGGCCGCGGACCGCCGCGCTCATGTCGCTCATTCTCGTCTGGACACTGGCCGTCTGGGGTTTGCGGCAAAAGCCCGGTTTTGAGGGGCGGTACCTCGATGATCCGGTCGATTACAGTTCTGCCCCTGCACCCAATGCCGCGCCCGAGGCGAAATACACGCGTTCGGCATTGAGCCAGGAGCAGGCGGAACGGATCGCGGCCAAGATCGAGGCGGCGATGGTGCGCGATCAGCTTTATCTCGACCCAACGATCTCGCTGCCGGCCCTGGCGCGCCATATTGGGGCGCCGACCAACCACATTTCACAAACTCTCAACGAGACGCTCGGCACCTGTTTTTTTGACTATATCAACGCTTGGCGAATCCGCGCCGCTGAACCGAAAATCGCCGCGGGCTCTGACACCATTCTCGATATTGCGATGGCGGTCGGTTTCAATGCGCGATCATCATTCTACAAAGCGTTCAAACGGGAAACCGGCCAAACACCCAGTGAATATCGAAACTCCAGGCAGAGCGCGTGACTCGCAGGTTGTGGCGGAGAGGGAGGGATTCGAACCCCCGGAACCTTTCGGCTCAACGGTTTTCAAGACCGCCGCAATCGACCACTCTGCCACCTCTCCGATCGCCTCCAATAGCGGGCAAGGGGGGGGCAGCGCAATATGTGCGCAGCAGCGGCTTACCCTCCTTTCACTTTTACGCGATAGTCTGGTGGTGAATTTGGGTTGGCCGAGCCTGGTAGGTCCCGTTTTGCGTCATTCTGTCCTTGCCAGCGCGCTGGCCTTTGTTCTTCTGGCGGGCTGCGCCTCGACACCGACGCCGGCGCGCCCGTTTTCGCGGGCCACGACACCTCTGCCTGCAGCGACATCGGTGGCGCCGGCGCAATTGGCGACCCGCGTCGATACCTCTGTCCTGATCGCCAGCGATACCGATCATCAAAAGGTCGGCAGCCCCTACACGGTCGGCGGACAACGTTTTGTCCCGCAACGCGACGATCATTATGACGTGGTTGGCATCGCATCCTGGTATGGCCCGACTTTTCATGGGCGGTTGACCGCCAATGGCGAGATCTTTGATCAAAATACGATGACAGCAGCACACACCACACTGCCAATCCCGTCGATTGTTGAAGTCACCAATCTGGAAAATGGCCGCCAGGTGGTGGTGCGCGTCAATGATCGCGGCCCGTTTGTCGATGACCGGCTGATCGACCTCAGCCGCGCTGCTGCTGACCAGCTGGGTTATCGCAGCAATGGTCTGGCGCGGGTGAGGGTGCGTTACCTCGGCCCGGCCTATCCGCGGGCACAGCCGCCTGATCCCGGTTATCAGCTGGCCGATATTGGCGGTCCCGATACGGTACCCGCGTTGGAGGATGTCGCGCGCGATGCGCCGCTTTCTCCGGCCTGGGTGCAGCCCTCGGCCGACGGGCTGACGGTGCAAGCGGGCGCATTCGCCGATCTGCACAATGCCAATCGGCTTGCCAGTCGCATATCCGGTGCCGGCGATGTCCGGGTCGAGGCCGTCGAAATCGGAGGGCAGACGCTCTACCGGGTCCTCGTCGGGCGCTGGCCTGATCGCTCCAGCGCCAATGCGGCCCGCAGCCGTCTGGCCAGCTATGGCATCCGAGATGCCCGTATCGTTGCGCTGGATTAAGCCCGATTTTCGCTATGCACTGAGATTGTCTGTGGCTTGAGCGCGCCTGAGTGCTGGACGTCACACTCTTGCCGCGCTTGTATGGCGTCTTCGTCACGGTAACTTCCCGATTCCCGACAGGAGCGTATCGACGTGCGCGCACTCATTTCGAATTTCAGCCTTATCGCCACCTTCATCGCCGCGCTCGTGCTGGCGCCGATCGGGGCCCACGCCCAGGACAGCTACGAGACCGAGGCCACCCATGCGGTGATCATGGATTTTGCCACCGGGCAGGTCCTGTTTGCCAAGGATGCCGAGACGCCAATGGCGCCCTCCTCGATGAGCAAGATGATGACCGTGCTGATGGTGCTCGAAGCGCTTGATGCTGGCACGCTGTCGCTCGACGACGAATTGCCGGTCTCTGAATATGCTTGGCGCACGGGCGGTGCCGCCTCGGGCTCCTCGACCATGTTTCTGGAACTCAATAGCCATGCCAGCGTCGAAGATCTGTTGCGCGGTGTGATTATCCAGTCCGGCGGCGATGCCTGCATCGTGCTGGCCGAAGCGCTGTCAGGCAGCGAAGCGGCCTTTGCCGATGCGATGACGGCGCGGGCGCATGAGCTGGGCCTGTCCAGTGCACATTTCGCCAATGCGACCGGTTGGCCCGACCCGGACCACATGATCAGCGCCCTCGATCTGGCGCGGCTGGCGCGGATCCTGATCCGTGATCACCCGCAATATTACGATATCTGGGCCGAGCGCGAATTCACCTATAACGGCATCCGCCAGTATAATCGCAACCCGCTCTTGGGCACATTCGCTGGCGCCGACGGATTGAAAACCGGCCACACTGAAGATGCTGGCTATGGCCTTGTTGGCACCGCTGTGCGCGACGGGCAACGCCGCATCATCGTCTTCAACGGCATGACCTCCATTCGCGGTCGCAGCAGCGAAGCAGAACGCATGATGCGCGCCGCCATGTCTGACTTTGCGGTCTATGATCTGTTCGCTGCCGGCGCTTCGGTCGACCAGCGCGCGGCTGTATTTATGGGCGAAAGCGACGATGTTGGCCTGCAGGTTGGCGAGGCCGTACAGGTGGCGTTGCAACGTCGTGCCCGCCGCAATCTGACGGTCAGCGTCGTCTATGACGGACCGCTGATGGCGCCGATCGAGGCGGGCCAGGAAATTGGCCATCTCGTTGTTGAAGCGCCGGGCTATGAGGCGCAAAACTTCCCGCTCTTTGCCTCGGAAAGCGTCGCCCGCAAGGGCATGATGGGCCGTATCGGCGCTGCACTGGCCCATATGATCCGTGGCGGCAATTAGTATGCGCGGACGATTCATCACCCTGGAAGGCGGAGAGGGTGCCGGTAAAACGACATTGATCAAGGCGCTGACCGAAAAATTGCGCTCATCCGGCCTCGACGTCGTCGTGACCCGCGAACCGGGCGGAACGCCCGGCGCGGAAATATTGCGCGAAATTCTGCTGACCGGTACGACTGATCGCTGGTCGCCGATGACGGAAGCCCTTTTGATGTATGCGGCGCGAGTCGACCATGTCGAACGGCTGATCGCGCCGGCACTGCAGCGCGGCACCTGGGTTTTGTCCGACCGTTTTGCCGATTCCACCACTGCCTATCAGGGCGCAGCCGGCGGCGTGCCGATCGAGCGGATCAAGCTGCTGCATCAAGCGGCGCTCGGTAATTTCAAGCCCGATCTGACGCTGATCCTCGACGTCAATCCGCAGATCGGGATTGAACGGACGATTGCCCGCGGTGAGGATGCGACCCGGTTCGAACGTTTCGACCCCGGCTTTCACGGCCGTCTGCGCCGCGCCTTTCTCGATCTCGCCGATGACGATCCGGAACGCTGCGTGGTCATTGATGGTAGCGAGACGGCTGAAAACGTGTTCCGCCGCGCTGTCGATCTGATTGATACGCATCTGGAAGCAGGCTTGCAGTGAGCACCGACCCCGATCTCGGTTCCGACGTACAGCCCGGCTGCCTCGCGCCGCGCCAAAATTATGACCTGTTCGGGCATGAGGCGGCCGAGACCGACCTTGCCACCGCGCTCGCCAGCGGCCGCATGCACCATGCCTGGCTTATCACCGGTCCGCGCGGCGTCGGCAAGGCAACATTCGCCTGGCGCGCGGTGCGGCGTGTTCTGGGCGCCTCGGCGGCCCCGCAATTCGGTGCGCTCGGCGCCAGCCCTGCCGATCCGGTCTGCCAATTGATCGAAGCGAATGCCTGTGCGGATCTGCTTTTGCTGCGCCGGCCATGGGACGACAAGCGCAAGCGCTGGCGTGGTGAAATCACCGTCGAGGAATCCCGCAAGGCGCCGCATTTCTTCGAGAAGAGCGCCCATGCCAATGGTGGGTGGCGCGTCTGCCTGGTCGATAGCGTCGATGAAATGAACCGCAATGCCGTCAACGCCTTGCTCAAAACGCTTGAAGAGCCGCCACAAAGGGGCGTGATTCTGCTCGTCGCCCATTCGCCCGGTCGCTTGCCCGCGACGATCCGGTCGCGCTGTCGCACGCTGGTGCTACGGCCGCCAGAGGTCGAGGCGACCGCTGCCTGGCTGGTCGAACAGGGTGCTGCCAATGATCTGCCGACGGCGATGGCCGCCTCGCGCCTGGCCGGCGGTGCGCCCGGACGGGCCTTGGCTCTGTGCGCTTCAGGCGGCGTCGAGCTGGCGAGCCAGGTGGATGCGATTGTCGCGCGCGGCGCTGCCGCCAGTGACAGTGATGTCCGAGCCCTGGCTGAACGCGTGTCCCGCAAGGGCAGCGAGGGCCTTCGCTCGGTCTTCTACACGGCTCTGTCGAATGCGATCCACGCCGCCGCCCGCGCTCAAGCGGAAAACCAGGTTGATCCAATGCCTTGGCTGAAGGCTTGGCGCGAGGTCAATACGCTGGCCGGTGAGGCCGACGGCCTTTATCTCGACCCGAAACAAACCGCGCTGGCCGCGTTGGGCTATGCCCGCGACGCCGCGCGCCAACAAAGCGTTTGAGCCTGACCATGCTTGTCGACAGCCACGTCAATCTGCACGGCGAACACTTCGCCGATGATCTCGATGCGGTGATCGAGCGTGCCCGCGCCGCCGGTGTCGCACGCATGGTAACAATTTGCTGCCAATTAGCTGATTTCCCTGCAGTTTCAGCCATTTCTGAGCGCTATGATGATATCTGGTGCTCGGTCGGCGCCCATCCGCATCACGCCAAGGATAGGCCCGATATCACCAGCGACGAATTGCTCGAAATGGCGCGCCATCCAAAAGTCGTTGGAATCGGGGAAACGGGGCTGGATTTTCACTATAATTACAGCGGGCGCGAGGATCAGTTCGCCAGTCTGTCCGCCCATATCGAAGCGGCGCGGCTCAGTGGTTTGCCGCTGATCCTGCACTGCCGCGAGGCCGATGAAGCGATGGCGGATTTGCTCGAGGATGAAATGGGGAAGGGGGCCTTCAAGGCCCTGCTGCACTGCTATACCGGCGGCGCGATGCTGGCCCGGCGCGCGGCCAAGCTGGGCTGCTGGTTTGCCGCGTCCGGCATTATCACCTTCAGGAA
Organism: uncultured Maricaulis sp.; assembly: GCF_963975345.1. Lineage (NCBI taxonomy): Bacteria > Pseudomonadati > Pseudomonadota > Alphaproteobacteria > Maricaulales > Maricaulaceae > Maricaulis > uncultured Maricaulis sp. The sequence continues at coordinate 229,345 of NZ_CAXBGE010000004.1, forward strand.
AGCCGATGATGTCCGCGCCGTGTTTCGCGATGAAGTGCCCGACGACAAGGTGATTATCGAGACCGATTGCCCCTATCTCGCGCCGATGCCGCATCGCGGTCAGCGCTGCGAGCCCAGCTTTCTGCCCGCCGTCGCCGCTGGGCTCGCCACAGTCAAAGGCTGGAGCGAGGCGGAGTGCGCGACGCGGACAACGAATAATTTCTTCGATCTGTTTGACCGGGTGCCGCGGCCATGAACGGTGTCACGCGTTTGACGATCCTGGGCTGTGGATCCTCCGGCGGCGTGCCGCGTTCCAATGGCGATTGGGGCATGTGCGATCCTGCCAATCCGAAGAACCGCCGTCGGCGCTGTTCGGCCCTGATCGAACAAGCCGCCGATCTCGCGGCGCTGGAGGCCGGGCAGGCTGTGACCCGCGTGGTGATCGATACCTCGCCGGATTTCCGCGAACAAATGCTCAGCGCCAAGGTTCCGCGCCTTGATGCCGTGCTGATCACCCATGATCACGCCGACCAGACCCACGGCATCGATGATTTGCGCGCCTTTGCTCTGTTGCAGCGCCAGCGCATGCCGGTCTGGATGGACGCCGCGACGGCAAAAACGCTGACCAACCGCTTCAGCTATGCCTTCAAGGCGCGGCCGGGATCGCCTTATCCCGCCATTCTCGATCAGCACGCCATGCCGGATTTCGGGACGGAGCTGGTGATTGATGGCGCCGGCGGTCCGATTGGCATTATTCCATTTGACCAGGAACACGGCTCGATCCGCTCGGTTGGCTTTCGGGTCGGCGCGCTGGCGTATTCCGCTGACATCAGCGCATTGCCGCAGGCCAGCGCCGATGTGCTCAAGAATGTCGGCTGCTGGGTGGTTGATGCCTTGCGTGAGGAACCGCATCCGACGCACTTCGGTGTCCCTGACGCCTTGCGCGAGATCGAGCGCGTAGGCGCTAAAGCCGCCGTGCTGACCAATTTGCACATTACGCTCGATCACGACGCTCTGAGCACGCGTCTGCCGGCTACAGTCAGCTGCGCCCATGATGGAATGCGGATTTTAGCCGTCGGGGATGAAATTCGCTTTGAGGGCGGTTGAACGCGGATTGCCGTGATTTCACGAGATTACTGATCCCGTATTTCTCATAATATTTATTATGCGCCATATTGATATCCAAAAACCGACCAATCCGTCTCAGCCCTATTTCGGTTCTGGTCGTGAAAACATCAGCCTGCGGTCGATAGCTAACAGTACGCCTCCCGCAAGTAAAAGCGGAACGCCGCGCGTCAATTGATGCTCTGGCGTCAGCGCCTCGATGATGGTGACGTGGCCTGTCAGGCCGAATGCGTCATTGGAAAGCCCGTGTGCAAGGATAGCCGGCCACAGGCTACCGCCGCAACGCATCATCCCCCAGCTGGCAATCAACGACACGGCGATCGTGCCCAACAGGAAGCTCGGCAGATAGGCCAGCGCATATTCAACCACGCCAAGCCGCTCGATCACGCCAGTCGTGACGTCGCGTGGCAGGTGCCAGAGACCCCATGCGATGCCCACAATCAGCGCCGCCAGCGCCGGCGAATAGCGAATTTCCAGCTGTGGCGATGCAAAACCGCGCCAACCACCCTCCTCCAACAAAGCGCCCTGATCGAGCAAGGCCGACAGCAATACCGCTGGGAATATAGTCAAAAACCCAGCTGTGGCAGGCGCAGTCAGCCCCGGTGTAGCCGAGCCTTGGCCGAGCGCAGCCGACCCTGCCAGAGCCAGCAGGCACAAAGCGATGACGGCGAAATAGGCCAGGACCGAGCCCTTAATCGTCGCTCCGGCTCCGATGGGCGAGAACCGCTTGAGCCATTGCTGCAACGCGCCCGAACGGTCGGGCCAAATCACCATTGTTGTCAGTCCAGCCAGCAGCGGTGCTGCCGAGCCGAGCAGCAAAAGCCAGAGCCCCGGCTCGACAGCGGCGAGCCTCACCATGTCGACCAGGCTGGATGTCCATGGGATTCCAGTCTGCGCGGAGGCAGCCCTCCCCATGCGCTCAAAATCCATCAATCCACCGCCGGCCAGCAAATCGATCACCGGAATCACACCGAGCCAGGCAAAACACAGAAAATAAAAAGTCAATAGTTTCCGCATGATATTCCGCTCTCTGAATTCAAAAGCTTCGGTACGTCGGGTGTTAATTTTATTGGAGCTTGAAGTATCCCGGCGTGCCTTTCCAGTTAATCCTCGGCCATCCCGGTCATCGGGCATCGAATTTCCCACCCGATCCGGGCTAGGCTGGCGCATCACCAGCCAATCGAGTCGCTTTCGCCATGACCCAAACGCCAGACGCCGCCCTCGTTCCGATTGACCGCTTGATTGAGATCATGGCGTGTCTGCGCGATCCGGCCAGTGGCTGCCCTTGGGATCTGGAGCAGGACTTCAAATCCATCGCCGCATACACGGTGGAGGAAGCCTATGAAGTCGCGGATGCCATCGAGCGCGGGCAATATGACGAACTCAAGGACGAGCTCGGTGATCTTTTGCTCCAGGTCGTCTTCCATGCCCGCATGGCGCAGGAAGCCGGCCTGTTTGACTTCGACGGGGTTGCGGCCGCGATCAATGACAAGATGATCCGGCGTCATCCGCACGTGTTTGGCGATGCGGTTGAGCGTGACAGCGTGGCGCAGACTGTCGAATGGGAGGCGCAAAAGGCGCGCGAACGAGCCGCCAGCCCCAAGGGCGATGGCGTTCTGGCCGATATCCCCCTCGCCTTGCCGGCCGTCAAACGGGCCCAGAAACTGCAGGCGCGCGCGGCACGGGTCGGGTTTGATTGGCCCAATGCCGAGCAGGTGTTCGATAAAATCGACGAAGAGATCGGCGAGGTCAAAGCGGCGATTCGGTTAAATGATCCGGAAGAAATCGCCGAGGAAATTGGGGATTTGATGTTTGTTTGCACGAATTTGGGCCGCAAACTGAATGTAAACGTCGAAGCCGCAACGCGCAGTGCCAACGCCAAATTCGAGCGCCGTTTCAACTATATCGAACGCCGTCTCGCGGCCAAGGGCCGGCGGCCGGACGATGCGTCACTGGAGGAGATGGAAGCGCTCTGGGATGAAGCGAAGCAGATCGACAAGGCCAGCAAGAACCGCCCCGCTTAATAGTCCTCGGTTTCCAGCGGCGGCAGAAAGCCCGCCAGCTCGGGAAACAGGGCTCTGAAACGGCCGGCATCGGAGGGTGACAATCGCACCCGCATCGTCGTCTCGCCGGTTTCGCTGTCCATCGTATCGCCGACAACTTCGCCATGCTGGTGCAACCAGGCCAAAGCTTTCGCCTGGTGCGGTGCCAAGAGCAATTGCAGGATCTCGGAATCGGCAGCCAGTGCGGTCTCGATGGCGGTGAGCAAGGCTTCAAGCCCGGTGCCGTCAACCGCGGACGTTGCCAGCTTTACCGGCAGGCCGGCCTTGGTATTGGCAATCTCGAGCCTGAGCGTCACATCATCATTGGCCTCGGCATCGAGGCGATCAATCTTGTTCCAAGCCTCGATCATGCGCTGATCATGATCCGGTCCGGCTTCGATTTCGTCGAGCACGCTTTCGACATCGCCGATGCGGCCGTCGCGGTCGGGATCAGAAGCATCGATCACGTGAACCAACAGATCAGCCTCACGCACTTCTTCCAAGGTCGCGCGGAATGCGGCAATCAGCTCGGTCGGCAGATCGGTGATGAAGCCGACCGTGTCCGAGAGTAAAACCTTGGTGCCGCGCGGCAATTCCAGCGCCCTCACCGTCGGATCGAGCGTGGCGAACGGCATGTCCTGCGCGAGAACATCCGCGCCGGTCAGGCGATTGAACAGGGTCGATTTGCCGGTATTGGTATAACCGACCAAAGCGATGACCGGGATCGGCACTTCCTGGCGCTTGGAGCGGTGCAGATTGCGGGTCCGGCGCACCTCGTCGAGCGCACGGCGCAGCTTGACCATCTTGTCGTCAATGATGCGCCGGTCGGTTTCGATCTGGGTTTCACCGGGGCCGGACATGACCCCACCGCCGCCGCGCTGGCGTTCGAGGTGTGTCCAGGTACGAACCAGGCGCGATCGCTCATAGGAGAGCCGCGCCAGTTCAACCTGCAGACCGCCCTCCTTGGTGCGGGCGCGCTGGCCGAAGATTTCGAGGATCAGCCCGGTGCGGTCAATGACCTTCACATCCCAGGACTTCTCGAGATTGCGCTGTTGCACCGGCGAGAGGCTGGCATCGACGACGGCCACGCTTGCTTCGCCAGCGACGATCCGCTCGCGCAATTCTTCAACCTTGCCGGATCCGAAATAGCGCGAGGATTCAATCTTGCGCAGAGGCGTAACAAAAGCTTCGGCCACGACGAGGTCGAGCGCCTCGGCCAAGCCACAAGCCTCCTCCAGGCGCGCTTCGGAGCGTGCCAGTCGATCCCGGGTGACGGGATGAATAATAATGGCGCGGATAGGTGGCGCCTCGCGTTCAATCAATCGGTGAAGCTCTCGGGCTCTGCTTCGTCATCATCGGTCCGCTCGGCCTCGAACAGAGAGACCGGCTGGGCTGGCATGATGGTCGAAATGGCGTGCTTGTATACCAGCTGCGATAAGCCGTCCCGGCGAAGCAGGACGCAGAAATTATCGAACCACGTTACCACACCCTGTAGCTTTACGCCATTGATGAGAAAAATGGTCAGCGGCGTTTTCGTCTTGCGCACTGAATTGAGGAAGACGTCCTGAAGGTTTTGTTTTTTATCTTGAGACATGTTTGCTCCGCGTGCACCGCACCATAATAGCGATTCGGCTGTCAGCCTATACAAGGCAAGGCCTTAGCTGCAACCGCCCCGTTGCAACCGCCCGACCTAACAAGCGGTTCAGGCGCTGTCGAGATAAGCTTGCCGCAGCGCTGTCGCGACCGAACCCGGCGCACCATTGCCAACCGGCCGGCCGTCGATCCGTACGATGGGCGTGACATAGGAGGTGGCAGAGGTCATGAAGGCCTCGCGCGCCGACACCGCCTCGTCGACAGAAAACGCTCGCTCTTCAATCACATAACCGAGTTCTTCAGCCTGTCTCATCAAACTTGCGCGGGTGATGCCGTGCAAAATGCCCTGGTCGGCCTGGCGCGTCACCAGGCGGCCGTCCGCTGTGACGATCCAGGCATTGGTCGAGCTACCTTCGGTCACAAGCCCGCTGCTATCGACAAGCCAAGCCTCGACAGCGCCCGCCTCGATGGCGGCCTGCTTGGCCAAGACATTGGGCAAGAGATTGACGGTCTTGATATCGCAGCGACCCCATCGCAGGTCGGGCGTGGTGATGACCCCTACCCCGGCATCGGCGCGGAGCTGGGCGGCCACCCTGTCCAGCCGCTTTGAGGTCAAGACGAGTGTCGGGCGTGTTCCGGCGGCCGGAAAGGCATGATCACGGCGGGCGCGGCCACGCGATATTTGCAGATAAACCAGGCCGTCACGCAGGCGGTTGCGCCGTAAAAGCTCGCCGATCAATAACTGATAGCCAGCGCGTGATTTCGGATTGGCAATGCGCAATTCGCCGAGCGAACGCTCAAGACGCGCGAAATGCCCATCGGCATCGAGCAATTGGCCGTCGCGCACGCTCCAGACCTCATAAATCGCATCGCCAAATTGAAAGCCGCGATCCTCGACATGGACCACCGCCTCGTCATGGGGCAGGAAACGCCCGTCTACATAGGCAAAACGCGTCACTGGCTCACTTCCTGATAAACAGTGCCCACACGGCCGCCAAGGCCGCCAGCACTTCCAAACGCCCCAAAATCATGGCCGGAATGAGGACGAGTTTCGCCGCGTCGGTCATCATCTCCCAATCCCAGCCAATCGCCGCTTCCTGATAGAGCGGCCCGATATTCGCCAGCGCCGCAGCCATGGCGATAAAGCTATGTTCGAAGTCGAGCCCGGCCAAAGTCAACAGGACGGTGCCAATTCCCAGCGCAAACAGGAATGCCAGGACATAGGACCAGATCGCGATCAGGGCCCGATCCGGAGCCGGCCGGTCGCGAAACTGCATCGACTGCACGATTGAAGGATCCGCCAGCCGCGCCAGCTCGGCCCCCATCCGCTTCCATAGCAGCATGATGCGGGAGATTTTGATCCCGCCCGTCGTCGATCCGGCAGCACCCCCGATCATCGCCATGAAAATCGCGGCCACCAAAACCGGCATCTCGGCAGCACCATAGGCATAGCCGCTTGTGGTGACGACAAACACTGATCGGGCCAGGTCCTGAAAGACATCTCCCGGGCTGGCGAGAATGAAGAAGCCAGCCAGCACCGCCACCATGATACCCAGACCGGCCAGATCCGGATCGCCCCAGGCTTTGCGGTCGCGCAAGGCATCCCAGAATAGTGACAAGTTCACCGCCCCGATCAGACAGCCCCCCATCACCAACAGGACCGAGACGGCGCCCAGATGCGCCTCCAACCCGCCAGAGAAAGGCGCATAGCCACCGGTCGAGATTGAGCCGAAGGCCAGAACAATCGCCGGGAAGGCGCCATTGCCCGCCAGCACCAGCCCGAGCCAGATCACGCTCGTCAGCACGGAATAGACCAGGAAAATCCGCGATGCGGCGATGCGCAGATGCGAGAAGACGTCATCGGGCCGGATCGTTAGCAGGGTCGAGCGGCGTATCGCCGGAATCTCGCGATCAAGCGCGGCGAAAACGGCGATTGCCAGCAGGACCGTCGCAAATCCGCCCAACCAGGACAGGACGGCGCGCCACAGCACCAGCGAGCGGGGCAGATCTTCCGGCGGCAGCAGGATGGCACCGGTCGTGGTCACCGATGAATAGGCCTCGAACAGGGAATCGACTGGGTCGAAATAGCCCGACAGGAAGAAGGGAACTGCCGCCAGCAAAGGGATGGTGATCCAGGCCAACAGGCCCAGAACCAATGCGTCGAGCGCACTCGCGCCGCCGGGCATGCTGCGTGTCGCCGCCAGGACGAGGAAGCCTGGTACGAGACCGAGAACGGTCGTCACCCCAAACAGCGGAGCGAGATGCCGTTCGCCCAGCCCGAAGGCCGCCAACCCGACGAGGGCAGCCACCAGCCCAAGGGCGACCCAGAGCGCTGCGAGCGGGCGAAGAAGCGCGGCCAGGGACATGGCGGCTAGAAATATTCCAAGCTGACCCGAAACAGGTGTTCGACCTTCGGGATCAGAGCGGTATTGCAGAACAGCAATACGCGGTCATTTTCGCGGATCCGGCCCTCGTCACAAGGCAAGATGACTCGATCACCACGCACGACAGCGCACAGCGCCACGCCATCGGGCAGCTCCAGCGTGTCGAGCGATTTTCCGACCAGTGGTGATGTTGACAGGGCGATGCCCTCAAGCGCTTCGGCCAGTCCGCCACCGAGGCTCTGCAGACCGGTAATCCGGCCACGGCGGATGTGCTGCAGGATGATCGAGACGGTGGTTGCTCGCGGATCGATCAGCACGTCGATACCCAGCGCTTCGCGCAGCGATTCAAACGCGCGTTCATTGACCAGGCTCAGGGCCCGCTTGGCGCCCTCGCGCTTGGCCATGACCGCGGACAGCAAGTTGACCTTGTCGTCATTGGTGACGCAAACGACGAGCTCGGCATCGGGAACGCCGGCTTCACGCATCAGCCGGGCATCGAGTCCATCGCCGTGCAGGACAACGGTTTTCTTGAGCTTCTCGGCGGCAAATTCCGCGTGTTCCTTGCTGGCTTCGACCAGCCGCACCTTGACGCCGTCGGCCCGTTCGAGCGCGCGGGCGACATAAACGCCGATATTGCCAGCTCCGATCACCACGACGCGGCGAATTTTTTCAGCGCTGCGGCCGAAAATATCGAGCATGCGTTTGACATGCGCGCTCTCGGTGACGACATAAACGTCATCGCCCGCCAAGAGCGGATCGGTCCGTTTCGGGATGAATAGGGTCTGTTCGCGCTGCACGCCGACCACGGCGACGCGCAGATCGGGAAATAATTCCATCAATTGTTCGGTCGTCGAACCGGCGACGGGCGAATTCTCGTCCAGCCGCAGACCGAGCAATTGTACCCGTCCGCCGGAGAAGACGGCGGTGTTGAAGGCGCCCGGCGTCTCGACCCGTTGCAGGATGGCGCGTCCGACCTCCAGCTCTGGCGAGATCACGACATCGACCGGCAGATTGCCGGTGCTGAACAGATCACCCCAAGCCGGGTCGAGATAGTTTTGGGCCCGTACCCGTGCGATCCGCATCGGGGTGTTGAACAGGGAATGGGCGACCTGGCAGGCGACCATATTGGTTTCGTCAGAATGGGTCACGGCGACCAGAAGATCGGCTTCTGCAGCCCCAGCCCGTTGCAGCACGTCAGGATGGGAGCCGTGCCCGACCACGCCGCGCACATCCAGCTCGGTGACGACACTGTCGATCAGCCGCGGTGACCAGTCGACCACAGTCACCGCATTGCCCTCGCGGGCCAGGGCGCGGGCAATCCCGACGCCGACCTGCCCTGCTCCGCAAACGATCGCCTTCATGATGTCCTGTCCGTTGGCCCGCTCGCTGCCGGCTCACGCAGATTGCCGCCGACGCTGAGTGATTTCAATTTCCGGTGCAGCGCCGAGCGCTCCATCCCGATGAATGCCGCAGTTCGCGAGATATTGCCACCGAAACGGTCGATTTGAGCGCGCAGATATTCACGTTCGAAATTCTCGCGCGCTTCGCGCAGCGACAGGGCAATCATCTTCTCCGCGTCGAAACCGGCTTCCGTCGAGTCGCGGGTCACGACTTCTGACGGCAACGAATCCAGCGTGATCGGTGCCGATTGTGACCCCGTCGCCAAGATTAGCAGGCGTTCGATATTATTGCGCAACTGACGCACATTGCCCGGCCAGCCGTGCGCCTGGAGCGCTGCCATCACATCGTCGCCAAACTCCCGTCTCGGCAGGCCCGCCGAATGGGTCAGGCGGCCGACAAAATGGCCCACGAGTTCGGGGATATCCTCGCGCCGATCGGCCAGAGGCGGCACGACGACCGGGACGACGGCCAGGCGATGGTAAAGATCCTCGCGGAAGGCGCCCGCCTCAATCCGGGTGCGCAATTCCTGCGACGAACTGGATATGACGCGGACATTGACCATGACATCCGCGGCCCCGCCGATGCGGCGGAAGCGCTGTTCGACCAGCAGCCGCAGCAGTTTCGACTGGGTCTCGCGCGGCATGTCGGCGATCTCATCGAGAAACAGCGTGCCGCCATGGGCGCGTTCAAGCAAACCGACCCGTTTGATGCTGCCATCCGCATTCTCGCGGCCGAACAATTCTTCCTCGAACTCGTCGGGCGACATGCCCGGCGCGCTGACGGCGACGAAATCAGCACCGGCGCGGGGTGATTTTTCGTGTATCAGACGCGCGACCAATTCCTTGCCAGCGCCCGAGGGCCCCTTGATCAGAACGCGGCTATTGGTCGGCCCCACCCGTTCGATCAATTGTCGCATCTGGACGATCAGAGTCGAGGTTCCGATCAACGTGTCCTGGACATCGCTGCGGGCGCGCAATTGCGCATTTTCAGACCGCAAGCGGCTGGTCTCCAACGCCCGTGACAGGGTCAGCAGCAGCTTGTCACTCTTGAACGGCTTTTCGATGAAGTCATAGGCGCCCTTGCGGATAGCCGCCACGGCGGTCTCAATCGTGCCGTGGCCGGAAATGACGATGATCGGCAGATCGGGATCGATCGCGCGAAACTCATCAAGCAATTCAAGCCCGTCCAGACGGCTTCCCTGCAACCAGACGTCAAGGATGATCAGGGAAGGCTGACGGGCTTGAAATTCCTTCAATGCGCCGTCGGAATCGGCCGCGCCGCGCGTCTCATAGCCCTCATCCTCGAGCAGACCACCAATCAGGTCCCGGATATCCGCTTCGTCATCCACAATCAGGATGTCACGTGCCATCGGTCAGGCCTCCATGTCAGAATTTAATTTGGGCGCAGTGTCATCAGCCAGCGGGAAGACCAGGCGGACAACGGCACCGCGTCCGCTCTCCGGCAGGCCGAGCTCGAGCCGGCCTTTATGGTCTTCCATCACGCGCTTGACGATGGCCAGGCCGAGGCCCGTGCCCTTTTCGCGCGTGGTCATATAGGGTTCGGTCAAACGTTCGCGATTGGCAGTCGGCCAGCCGAGCCCGTTATCGCGCACTTCGATAACGGCAAAGCCTTCCTCCTCGCGCAGCTCGACGCGGATCGTGCCGGGCTCGCCCCCGCCGGCATCGGCTTCGACCCGGGCGATGACGCTCTCGGAGGCATTCTTGAGGATATTGGCCATCGCCTGACTGGACAGACGTGCGTCGCACAAGGCGTAGATCGGGCTTTCCGGCCGCTTGAAACTGGTATCGACCGTCGGTGAAGCCACCCGCCGGGCAAAGGTCGCGGCTTGGGTAAGCTCACCCATCTCTACCGGTTCGACTTTCGGTTCAGGCATGCGCGCGAAGGAGGAAAATTCGTCGACCATGCGGCCGATATCGCTCACCTGACGGATAATGGTGTCGGTGCAGCGGTCGAAGGTTTCGACATCGGAGACGATTTCCTTGCGGTATTTGCGCTTGATCCGCTCAGCAGAGAGCTGGATCGGGGTCAGCGGGTTCTTGATTTCGTGCGCGATCCGCCGCGCGACTTCGCGCCAGGCCGCATTGCGCTGGGCGGTGACGAGGCGGGTGACGTCGTCAAAAGTGATGATGAGACCAGCCTCTTCATCCATCGTCGCGCGCGCCGAGAGATAACGGACCTGTTCGTCGCCGCTATTGAGGTCGATCTGCGCCTCGGCGACATAGCCGGGCCGGCGACGCGCCTGTTCAACGATTTCACTGAGTTCCGGGGCGACATCTTCGAGCCGCGCGCCGACCAGATCATCCGTGCCCGGGCCGAGATGACCAACGGCGGAGCGATTGATAAGCCGGACCCGGTTTTCGCTGTCGACGCCGACCACGCCGGCGCTGACCCCAGCCAGAACAGCTTCGATAAAGGCCCGTCTCTGCTCGGATTCTGCGTGCGAAGCGATCAGTTCACGGCGCTGGCTGCGCAATTGCCGCGTCATCCGGTTGAACGCACGGCCAAGCGCCGAGATCTCGTCATCCTCGCGGCCCATCTGGACGCGGGCGTCGAGGTCGCCCCGGCGCACCCGCTCGGCCGCTGAGACCAGACGGGAGATCGGCGTCACAACCCGCGTCGCCGCCGACAATGCCAGCCAGAGCGACCCGATCATGATCAGTGCCACCACTTCGGCGTAGAGCAGGAAGAAGACGACCCGCGCTTCACCTTCATGCTCGCGCACGGAGCGCAGCGATTCACTGGCATTCAGGATCTCGCGCCACAGGCTCATATCCATCTCACGCGAGACGTAGAGATAGGCGCCCTCATAATGTTCCAGCTTGAACAGCATGCGCATCGCATCGGCGCTGCCTTCGATGCCGGCGCGGTTGGCGAAGAGCGGCCCGGTCGTTCCGACACCGCCCTCGTCGGCGCCTTCATATAGGTCGGGCGTTGGCGGAATATAGACTTCGTTTGCGCGAAATTCGGTTTCCGCGAGCCGGGCACCGCGGGCGTCAACGATATAGGCGGCCGCCAGAAGCGAGCGTGCTACATAGTTGGAAAACACAGTGTTGTATTGGATCCGGCTGGAGGTGAAGAGCGTCGCGGCTTCTTCATTATCAATTGCGTTGACGAGCGCGGTCAGCCGCGTTCGCGTCACATTGGCCTCTTGGTAATAAACGTCCTGCGCGGTGCGAGACGCGGTCTCGACAAAGCTGCTGACGCGCTCGCCGAACCAGTATTCGACACCGCGGGTCAGGATCAGTCCGAGAAAGAAGGCTGCGAAAATCGCCGGAGCTGTTGCTGCCAGGGAAAACAGACCGACAAAGCGCAAATGTAGCCGCGGCGCCGGCTCGCCAAAACGCCGTCCGCGCACCCGACGCCGCAAGCGGATGAAGACGATCGAGGCGAGCGCGATCAAGAGCAGAAGATTGCCGACCAGAATCGCCAGCGTCAGCCGGTCGCCCGGTTCGAGCACCGCTCCATCGCCCAGGATGGCGATCGATGTCAGGATCACAATCGCCAGTGATAGCAGGAAACCGATGCCGAAAAGCGCCGCCGAGCGTGGCGACACATTCTTGATCAATGGCGCTGACTGAGACGCTTTCAACCGCTTTTCCTTTGGCCTGTTGCGGTATCATTGCCTCATTGTTGCATCAAATCAACACCTGCGCCGCAGCAGCCCCAAACCTCAGGAATCATTACCGAGTTCAGCCAAGCGACGCGCCAGTGTATTGCGGTTGAGACCGAGCAATTGGGCGGCGCGTGATCGATTGCCATCAGCACGTGCCAAGGCCTGTGCAAACAGGGCTCGATCCAGGGCGTCGATTGCCAGTTGGCGCGCATTCTTTTCAGTCAAGGCTGAACTGGCCAGGCTGGCGGCGCGGTCGGCCAATTGACCGGGCCGTTCGGCGGTGTCGGTCTGGATGGCGCGGGATACATCGTCGGGCGCGGCGAGGCGGCCGCGGGTCGCAAGTGTCAGTCGTGACAGGACTGAGCGCAGTTCAGCGACATTACCTGGCCAAGCGGCGCTTTCGATCAGGGTCAGTGCCGCCGGCGCGAGCTGCAGCAGGGGTTGGCGGTCCCGCTGCGCGAACTCGGCGAGGAAGGTTTCGCACAGGGCGGCGATGTCGCTGCGTCGTTCACGCAAGGGTGGGACGGTGATCACGCATTCCGACAGGCGCGCCAGCAGGCGGGCGTCGAGGCCTTGTCTGACTGGAGTGGAGACGGTTGCGATCACCCGGCCGGGTCCGGCATCGAGGGCGTCGCGGGCGGCGTTTTGTTGTTGGGTGCTCCATTCATCGAGATGCAGCCACAGCGCCTGAACCGACGATGCGGTCGAGGCGAAAACCTCCTGGATTGAATGGGATGGTGTGATCAGTACAACAGGCTCGCTAGATGCCTGCCGGGCCCGTATTAGAGCATCGGCCGCCTGCCGTTTGCCTGCTCCTGGCTCACCGTTAATCACCACATGCGCGCGACTGGTCGCGGCGCGGGCGATGGATTTGAAGGTCGATTGCATCGCCGCCGACTGACCGATGAAGCCGCTCGGCTCGGCCGCTGACTTTTCCGGACGCCGGATCGAAACCTCACCGAGCGCCGCCGCGACGCTGACGAGCATCTGATCGAGATCGAAGGGTTTGGGCAGATATTCATAGACGCCGCCCTTCTCGGCATCGATCGCGGTGCTCGCCGTGGTCTGGGCGCTCATGACGATGACCGGCAGTTCGGCGCGTAGGCGTTTGACCATTGCGATGCTGTCGAGGAAGCTGGCGCCGTCGAGCAGGACATCGGCGAGCAGGAGATCACCCTCGCCGGTGCGGACCCAGTTGAGGACGGCATCAATCGAGGCCGTCGCCCGCACCTGATAGCCGGCCGAACTCAGCGCCCGCGACAGGATCAGCTTCAGGCTCTCATCATCTTCGAGCAACAGGATGCGCGCACTCATCTCGGCCCCTCCGTCAAAACCGGCAGCCGCAAATTGAAGCGTGTGCGCCCCGGTTCGCAATCATAATCGAGCTGACCGTCATGCAGGGCGATGATCCGCGCCGAAAACGCCAGACCAAGGCCTTCGCCAGCGGGCTTGGTCGTTACGAAGGGGGTGAAGATGCCGGCCCCGATCGTCTCCGGCACCCCGGCGCCATTATCCGTCACGCAGAGCACAAGCGGGGTGGCGACGTCGCCATTGCGGCTGCGGGGGCCGGTGTCGAAACGGGTCGAGACGGTGATGGAGGGCTCACGGTGTCCGGCGACAGCATCGAGGGCGTTCTGCAACAGATTAACCACGGTCTGATGCAGCAGGTCGGCATTGCCACAAGCGTCAGGCAGCGAGGGATCGAAGCCGTGCTTGATGATGCCTCCATGGGCTGGATTTGCGCGCGTTACGCTTTCAATGGCGTTGACCGCCAGCCGGTTGAGATTGACCGGCGCTGGCGAGCCAATCTGGATATCGCCGACGCCGCTCCAGTGATCGGCCAAACGGGTGATGCGGTCGACATCATGCACGATGAGCCGCGCCATCTCGCCCGCAGCATGCCGGTCATCCTCGCGAGCGATCAACTGGGCCGCACCACGAATGCTGGCGAGCGGGTTTTTCAACTCATGCGCCAACATGCGGCCAAAACCGAGCGCCGCAGCCTGCGAAGCGCGCGGGCTAGGCTCACTATGCGGTAGGATGGACAGTGTCACGGTTTCAAAATCCTCGGCCCAGCGCGCATGCAGATCACTGACACCGCCCTGCCCGAGCGCCTCACCCATGGCGACCACGGTGCGCCGAGTGGCGACGGCCTGTTCGACGCAATCGAGCAAACGGGCACTGCGCGGCGAGGCTTGGCGCAGGTCGGTGCGTTGCAGGGTGCGCAAGGACAGGCCGAACCATTCCTGCGCCTGCAGATTGGCCCAGACCAGCTTGGCGTCGACGGTAAAGACGAAAACCGGGATTGCGGCCTGCTCGGCGGCACACAGCGCCCAGTCGGTCGCGGTCCGCACCGGGTCTGTCATGCCGCAATCCGCCGGTCGGGCTGGTACTCCAGCAAACTGTCGAGCGCTGTGTGGACGGCGGCTGGATCCTTGGAGCGGCACAGCACATCGCGCGCAGCGGCCAGCACGTCGGGCGGAACATGTCCGCCATCGAGCTCGAGGAAGGAGGCGAAATGCTTGCGCATCATGCGGATGCCGAGTGCTTCGCCATAAAAGCCATAGGCTTCGGCGGCCTGATCGCTCAGGGCGGCAATCTTGTCATTCCAGGGCGTGACCGGCATGACGCCGGTAACCAGCCCGGCGCCGATCTCGCCAACCAGCCAGGGCCGTCCCTGGGCTGCCCGCCCGATCATCACGCCATCAGCGCCGGAAAGATCCAGCGCTGCGCGCGCCTGATCCAAAGTCGCGATATCGCCATTGACCAGCAGTGGCACATCAACCGTCTCGCGCACGGCGCGGATCGCGGCCCAGTCGGCTGTGCCGGTATAGAATTGCTGCCGGGTGCGGCCATGCACCGTGATCATCGCAATGCCGGCATCAACGGCGCGGCGCGCCAGTTCTGGTGCGTTGAGACAATCATGATCCCAGCCAAGGCGCATTTTCAGCGTCACCGGGATCGTCACGGCGGCCAAGGTCGCCTCGATCAAGGTCATCGCGTGGTCGAGATCGCGCATCAGGGCCGAGCCGGACAGGCCCTTGGTCACTTGGCGTGCCGGGCAACCCATATTGATATCGACGATGTCGGCGCCGGCAGCCTGGGCAATGCGCGCGCCTTCGGCCATCCACTCGGCCTGGCGCCCGGCCAGCTGGATCACGCGCGGGGCGAGGCTGGCATCGGCGGCGGCCTTGCGCACCATATCGATGCGCCCACGCGCCAGAGCGTCACTGGCCACCATTTCAGACACCACCATGCCGGCGCCGAAACGCTGGGCCAGACGGCGAAATGGCAGATCGGTGACGCCGGACATGGGTGCCAGCACCGCGGGAATCGCGATCTCGTGGGGGCCGATGAAGAAACTCATGCGTCTGGACAATTCAACCGGTTGCAGCGTAAGCCGGGCAAGCTAGCGATCTTGCTGCGCTGCGGCAATGGACGAGGCCTGTATATGAAAATCGGTGCGATCATCGTTGCGGCCGGACGCGGCACCCGGGCGGGCGGGGAAATTCCCAAACAGTATCGCGAGATCGGCGGACGCCCGGTGCTGGCGCGAACGCTGGAGGCTTTCCTGTCGCATCCGGCGATCGGACCCGTCGTCGTTGTGATCGGTGCGGAAGATGATCAACGATTTGAAGCCCTTGCCCCGCGCCTGTCCGGCCCGGTCGAGACCGTGACGGGTGGTGCGACGCGCACGGCTTCGGTGTGGGCGGGCCTGCAGGCGCTGGGAGAACATTGCCCCGACGCCGTGATGATCCATGATGCGGCGCGGCCCTTCATCAGCGCCGCCCTGATTGGCCGCATCGCCGAAGCCCTGGAATCCCAAAAGGCCGTCATTCCGGTCGTGGCCAGCGTCGATGCAATGATTCAACAGGATGGCGCGGGACGGATAATCGCGGCGGTCGACCGCGCGTTTTATGCCGGAGCGCAAACACCCCAGGCTTTTCACTACGCGCCCTTGATGTCGGCCTATGGCGCTCTCGGCGAGACCACCCTGCCCGATGATGCCGCCGTCGCCTTGCGCGCCGGCCTGCAGGTGCAGACGATTGCCGGTGAGAGCGGCAATTTCAAACTGACTACTCTGGATGATTTTGCACGGGCGGAAGCGATGCTGGGAACAGAAACGTCAATCACCGTGACCGGCCAAGGCTTTGATGTTCACCGGCTTGAAGCGGCACCATCCATGATGCTCTGCGGCGTCGAAATCCGTGACGGGCTGGGCCTGGTCGGGCATTCCGACGCCGATGTTGGCCTGCATGCCTTGACCGACGCCATTCTCGGCGCGGCGGGCATGGGCGATATTGGCCAGCATTTCAGTCCGAACGATGCGCGCTGGAAAGGCGCGGCCTCGCATCAATTCGTCAGTCATGCACTTGAATTACTGCAACAATCCGGCGGCATTCTGCTGCATGCCGACATCACGCTGATCGGGGAACGCCCCAAGGTCGGCCCGCACCGCGACGCGATGCGACAGCGCGTCGCCGAGCTATTGGGTCTCGATCCCAAGCGGGTCAATATCAAGGCGACGACGACCGAGGGGCTCGGCTTTACCGGCCGCGGTGAAGGTCTGGCGGCCCAGGCGGTCGTGACAGCAAGGATAGCATGATGTTTTCACAGCAATTAACTGAAAACGCGGAACGATTCCTTGACCACGCCCGTACCGCCGGGGTCATGGCCGCGAGCGCGGAGAGCTGTACCGGCGGGCTGATTGGCGCGCTGATCACCAGTATCGCCGGAGCCTCCGACGTCTATGAGCGTGGCTTCATCACCTACACCAATGAGGCCAAGAGCGAGCTGCTCGGCATTCCGGCCGCGATCATCCAGGCCAATGGCGCCGTCTCGGCTGAGATCGCCAAGCGAATGGCGGTGCAATGCCTGTTGAAATCAAACGCCGATATCGCGATCTCGGTGACCGGGATTGCCGGCCCCGGCAGCGACAGCCACAAACCGGCCGGCCTGGTCTATTTCGGTCTTGCTGTTCGCGACCATCCGGTGCGCGTCGTCTGCAAGCGCTTTGGCGATCGTGGCCGCAATGAAGTCCGGCTCGCAGCAGTCGAAACGGCGCTGGATCTATTGAGTGAGGGCGTCGATCTCATCGCGCAGCGCTAGCGCCGGATCGCCGGTGATAGCGAAGCGCCGATTGGCCTCGTCGGAAAAGCGTTTGACCAGAATATGGGCGGCACGCTCGCGCTGGCTGTCGAGCAGCATTTGCAGAACGATATTCCTGAACGCCGCCTTGATGTGAAATTTCACCAGGGTTGAGCCGTCGGAGAGTGGATCAAAGCGCCAGCTGTTCTCCAGCACCCGGAAGGGGCCGGAGACGAAGCTGACATCAATCGTGCGCGCATCGGCATCTGCCCTCACCGCGCTGGTGAAACGTTCGGTGACGAATTTATAGCGGATCCGGGCCTCGGCGGTCAGTTGGGTGACGGCACCGTCCTTCTTTTCCTTCACAACCCGCATCGCGGTGATCTGATGGATAAAGTCTGGATAGCGCCGGACGTCCGAAACCAGCTCGAACAGATCGTCGGCATCATGATAGAGCCGCAGCGTCTCGGTCAGGACGACCGTCACACGCGCCCCTGGGCAAGAGCGGCATTGCGGGCGGCACGCAGGCGGGCGAAGTCATCGCCGGCATGATAGCTGGAGCGCGTCAGCGGTGTCGCCGAGACCATCAGGAAGCCCTTGGCGCGGGCGATGGTCTCATAGGCCTTGAACTCGTCGGGCGTGACGAAGCGTTCAACGGCGGCGTGTTTCCGCGTTGGCTGCAGATATTGGCCGATGGTGAGGAAATCGATCCCGGCCGAGCGCATATCATCCATCACCTGCATGACCTCTTCCTTGCCCTCGCCGAGCCCGACCATGATGCCGGATTTGGTGAATTGCTCCGGATCGCGTTCCTTGACGCGCTCCAGTAGCCGCAGGGAATGGAAATAGCGCGCACCGGGCCGGATCGACAGATAGAGCCGCGGTACGGTTTCCAGATTATGGTTGAAGACGTCCGGGCGCGCATCGATCACCGCTTCGGCGGCACCGGGTTTGCGCAGAAAATCGGGGGTGAGGATCTCGATGGTTGTGCCGGGCGCTGCGCTGCGGATCGCCTCGATCACATCGACGAAATGTTGCGCACCGCCATCGGCGAGATCATCGCGGTCGACCGAGGTGATGACGACATGCTTCAGCCCCATCTTGGCGACGGCTTCGGCGACACGGCGGGGCTCGTCATGATCGACCGGCCCGGGCAGACCGGTTTTGACATTGCAGAAGGAACAGGCGCGGGTGCAGGTATCGCCGAGCACCATAAAGGTGGCGTGTTTCTGCTCCCAGCACTCGCCGATATTGGGACAGCCCGCCTCTTGGCAGACCGTGACGAGCGCGCCCTCAGTGACGATCTTCTGGGTCTCGGAGAACACTTTGCCGATTGGCGCGCGAACACGGATCCAGTCCGGCTTGCGCAGCACAGGCGTATCGGCGCGCTTTTGCTTCTCTGGATGCCGCGCAGCGCGTGTTTCCGAAGCGGTGGCGGCGGCGGTGGATGCAGCGCCGGACGAAGCGGTAGTGTCGATCAGATTGGCCATGTCCGCCATGTAAGCCGGAGCGCCGGAGGGATCAAGCTGGCGCTGCGGTTTGAGGGGGCCGTTCCTTCTTCCCCGGGCGTCGGGAAGAAAGCATGGCTTCCCGACCAGCCCTCGCCATTATCATGCGAAAGCGTCGAACCAGCGATAACAACCCCAAGCCGCATTAGAATCAAGATTGCAATTTGTGCTAGTTCCTCAATAGCTTGAGCGAAAGTTTCGGCATTTCGGACACGGCCTCTTCACGTTTCCATGCCAGTTTGAAGCATGCTCGACACGAAGACCCTTTCGGTAGCTCTGATTTTGATCCTGATCATCGGGTGCGCCTTGCATCTGGTGAATTGGCGCATGCACCGCCAGAGCCGCGGTGCCAAATGGTGGACGCTCGGGCTCTGCGTGCAGACCGTGGGCGTGATCGCGACAGCGGTGGTCAATGCGCGAGGCGAGCCCGCGATGCCGGTGCTCCTGCTGGTCAATACCCTCGCGCTCGGCGGCATTGTGATGCTGGTCTATGGCACTGCCCGTTTTGCCGAACGGGCGCTGCCGCGAGCCGTCTATGCCGGGCTGATCGGCCTGATCCTGGGCGGCATGGGCTGGGCCACACTGATCGAGCCATCGACAACAATGCGGCTGGTGGTTTTCGGCCTGGTACAATTGGTCGCCAATGGGCTGATCCTGTCGCGGCTTGGCCATATCGCGCGCCGTGACGGCGCGATGGGTGTGGTGGTGCTGGCCGCCTCGGTGGCGAGCCTGTTCCTGTTGATGGGAAGCCTGGTGATCTGGCAGTTGCTGACCCAGCCAGAGATTACGGGTCTGTTTGGCGACAGCGCCGTGTTGGTGCCGGCTATGCTGACCCTGATTGCCTGCAAGACGACCATGATTTTCGGCTATCTCCTGCTCAGCACCGGCTATTCACAGGCGCGCCTGCAACAATTGGCCCTGAGCGATGCCCTGACAGGCCTGCCCAACCGGCGCGCCTTCGAAGAGGCCGTTGCCCAGCGGCTGAATTCGGCGCGCAAGCATGACCGGCTGATCGCCCTGGCCATTTTCGATGTCGATCATTTCAAGCAAATCAATGACAGCCTGGGCCATGATGCCGGCGATGAAGTGTTGCGACATCTCGCAGGCGTCGCAGCGGCTGCAGTGCGGCCGCATGATTTTGTCGCCCGCGTTGGTGGCGAGGAATTCGCGGTATTGTTCGAAGTCGACGATGCGGCGGAGCTGGTGACCGCCGCCAACCGGCTGCGGCTGGCGATCGAGATCAACCGGCCGCGGATCGACGAGACTGCCATCCCCTTGACCGTCTCGGTCGGGGCGGTGCTGGCCCTGTCCGAGCCTTGGCTGGAGTTCAATGGTCTCTACCGCGCCGCCGACCAAGCGCTCTATAGCGCCAAGGCCTCAGGCCGCAATCGCGTCATCGTCGGCGAGGTCGAACCCGTCCAACTCGCCGCCTGATCGCACCGTTACGGGCCTGATTTTTTCGCTGCAATTCTAATGTTCGCCTTGGGGTGACGTTAACCTTGCCTTCAAATTTCAGGCCATTCCGGCCGGTTGAAGGGGCTTCGGCTACCCGAAATTCACGGCTTTCGGGCGATACTGGTCGCATGTTGGATACGAAATCCCTCGCAACAGCCCTCGTCCTGATCCTCGTGATCGGGTGCACGCTGCACATCGTCAACTGGCGCATCCATCGCGACAGTGTCGGCGTGAAGTGGTGGGCTCTGGGCCTCGCTGTCCATACCGCCGGGCTGACGCTGTCCTTCTGGGAGAACACCCTGGCGGTCCATGACCCACTTTGTGTGGTCGCCATCAATATGCTGTCGCTGTGCGGCAGCTTGATGCTGGTTCATGGCACCGCCACCTTTGCCGAGCGCCCCTTTCCTCTGTCCGTCTACCTCGTCATCGGCAGCTTCTCGGCGATCGGGTTGGGCTGGTTTGCGACGGTCGATGATTCAATCACCATGCGCGTCGTAGTCTTCGCCGCCTCGCTGCAATTGACCTATCTGCTCACCCTGACGCGCTTGTTTTACATCGCACGCCGGGACGGCATGGCGAGTGTTTTCGTGCTTGGCACCTCACTGAGCAGCACGATGGTGATGATGTCGGGTCTGGTCGTCTGGCAATTGATGACCCAGCCGGCCTTGGGCAGTCTTTACGATCCTACGCCGGTGATACCGCTGGCCATGCTCGGCCTGTTGGCCTCGGAGAGTACGGCGATTTTCGGCTATCTCTTGCTCAGCGCCGGTCATTCGCAGGCGCGGCTGGAACGACTGGCGCATTGCGATGCCCTCACCGATCTGCCCAACCGGCGCGCCTTCGAGCAGGAAATCGCGCAGCGGCTCAACTCGGCGCGCAAGCATGACCGGCTGATCGCGCTGGCGATTTTCGATATCGATCACTTCAAACAGGTCAATGACAAGCATGGCCATGATGCTGGCGATGCCGTGCTGCGCCATCTCGGCACCGTTGCGGCACAGGCGGTGCGGCCGCGTGATTTTCTCGCCCGCGTCGGCGGCGAAGAGTTTGCGGTGATCTTCGAAGTTGAGGACGCGGCCGAACTGGTGACCGCCGCCAACCGGCTCAGGGTCGCCGTCGAGATCGAGCGTATCAAGCTCGACGAGACTGAAATCGCGGTCACTGTCTCGGTCGGCGCCGTGCTGGCCCAATCCGTGCCAGGACTGGATTTTGGCCAGCTTTACCGCGCCGCCGACCAAGCGCTCTACCAAGCCAAGGCTGCAGGGCGGAACCAGGTGGTCGTCGGCGAAGTCGAGCGGCTCGAATTGGCGGCCTAATCGTCTGAAAAGCGCAGCCGCACCGGATCACGCCGCCCCGGCCCCTGCATCGCGGTACGCACGAGGCTATTGATCGTAATATTCGTCATCATCACCTGATCCTCGAATTCGTCGGAGAGCAGATCGTTATCGACCACGAAGGCTGAGATATCGGCCGGGGCCGGCGCCGCGAAATAGATCCAAGCCAATTCGCCATCCAGCTCGGCGCCGACATAGACGGGCTCGATCAGGCGGCCATCACCCTCGCCGATGCGAAAATGCGCCGCCGCATAGGCGCCAGCTTCAGCAACACCTTCGGGAGAGGCGAACCAGGCCTCTTCATCGGCAACCTCCGCGCCAAGCGCTGCGATCAAATCATGGCTGTAGACGCGGTGACTGATCTGCAATTCACCGGTGGTGGCCGAAATCACAACCTCTGTGACGCCGGCATGGACCCGGTGCGCTGCCGCCGGTGCTGCCATCAGGCAGGCACCGGCGAAAGCGAGAATAAGAGCCCGGAACGCAGCCTGCATGGCTATTCCGGCCGTGCCCGGATCGAATCTCGGCTGACGCGCTGGTCCTGATCGGCCATCATGTTCGAGCTTGGCGCGTCGGCGCGATAGAGTTCAAGCCGTGTCGGTTCGATCCGCGGCGGGAAGTAATTATCCGACCGGTCGGAATCGGCGGTTTCCAGCAGAGGATCAAGCTCGACGGAGACTACTTCGCGATTGGTCAGATAGCTCCAGGTGACGTGGCGCGAATCATAGCGCCAGACCTCGGCCGGGATGCGCACCATTTCGGTGGAGCCATCGGCGAAGGTGAACTCCAGGATGATCGGCATCACGACGCCGCCCTGATTGGTGAAGTCGAGATAATAGACGCGCTCGCCGCTGGCCAGCATGTCGGTTTCCCAATCCTCCAGCCCGGCGCGATAGCTCGCATAGGCCTCACGCTCGCGCGCGGTGACCGTCTGGGCATCATTGGCGGAATAGAACTCAACCACTTGCGGATGCTCGCTGGCATAGGTGGAGATCCCTGCTTGGCGATTGCGGCTCGGGGTGAGGCCCTCGGGTAAGGCGGCCAGCTCGGCACGCTCGCGGGCATTCTCGACCGTCGGATTCTGGGTATCCAATGTGCCCTCGATGACGCGGTCGAGCGAGATGTCGACATGGTCGGTGGAATAGAACCAGCCGCGCCAGAACCAGTCGAGATCAACGCCGGAAACTTCTTCCATCGTGCGGAAGAAATCATAGGGCGTCGGACGCTTGAAGCGCCAACGGCGGGCATAGGTGCGGAAAGCTTCGTCAAACAATTCGCGCCCGAGGATGGTCTCGCGCAGCACCACCAGTGCGGTGGCAGGCTTGCCATAGGCATTATTGCCGAACTCCAGCACCGAATCTGACTGGGTCATGATCGGGACTTGGCCGGTGGAGGTCATGTAGTCGGTTGCCAGGCGCGGGTCGCCGCGGCGCGAGGGGAAACCGGCCTCCCATTGCTGCTCGGCCTGGTATTGCAGGAAGGTGTTGAGCCCCTCATCCATCCAGGTCCATTGCCGTTCATCGGAATTGACCGTCATCGGGAAATAGATGTGGCCGATTTCATGAATGATGACGCCAATCAGGCCGCGTTTGGCGGTGCGCGAATAAGTCAGATTGCCGTCTTCACCGACAACCGGACGACCGTATGTACCACCATTGAAGGTGATCATCGGATATTCCATTCCGCCCTGCGGCCCTGCGATCGATTGCGCCACCGGATAGGAATAGGGGAAGGAGAAGGAGGAATAGACCGCCAGCGTGTGCGCGACGGTGCGGGTCGAAAACGTCGACCAGAGCGGTTCGGCCTCGTTGGGGTAGAAAGACATCGCCATCACGGTATCGGGCGCAATGCCCTCACCCTCTTGGCTGACGCCCATCGCGTCCCAGATGAATTTACGTGAGCCGGCCCAGGCGAAATCGCGGACATTGTCAGCGTGGAAATGCCACGTGGCCTCCGAGCGTGTACCGCGCCGCTCATTGGCACGCGCTTCAGCCGGGGTCTGGATAAAGACCGGATCGCTGGCGGTGCGGGCCTGTTCGAGCCGATCCCGCTGGGCTTGGGTGAGCACGTCTTCGGGGTTTTGCAACTCACCGGTCGCGGCGACGAGGAAGTCCTGCGGCACAGTGATGGCGACATCATAATCGCCGAATTCCAGCGTAAACTCACCGCGGCCGAGGAAGGCCTTGTTGTGCCAGCCTTCATAATCGGAGAAGACGGCGGCGCGCGGGAAGAATTGCGCGACCTGGAAAATACAATCTCCACCGGTGGTTTCGGTCTCCTCGAAGCACTCCCAACCGGCGCGCCCACCGACGACGCTGGTTTCGATCAGACGGTAATCCCATTCAATGTTCAAAATTACCGATTCGCCGGTCTCCAGCGCATCGTCGAGATCGACCCGCATCAGCGTGTCGACGACGGTGAAGGGCACGGCATTGCCGTCGGCATCGGTCACCGAACGGATATTATAGCCATAACCGTCTTGTGCGATTTGGTGCCGGCGCCGCAGCGAAGCGCTACTGACGCCTTCCGGGAGCTCGGCGGAGCTGTCATCGGCCGAGCGTCCACCGCCGCCGACGGTCTCTGTCATGACGGCGATGGAATCGGGACGGAAGCGGTTCTGCTCCAGCTGGAACCAGAGGAAATCGAGCGTGTCCGGGGCGTTATTGGTGTAGCTGATACTGGCCGAGCCGGTCAGCGTCTTCTCGCGCTCGTCGAGGTGGATACGGATATCGTAATCGACTTGCTGCTGCCAGTAGTCCGGTCCAGGAGCGCCGGTCGCGCGGCGCTCGCGGTTTGGCGTCGGCCAGTCCTCGCCTTCCAACTGGCGGAACGCGTCGCGCCAATCATTGACGGTCTGCTGGATCGGTTGGGCGGCCGCGACGTTCAAGGTCGCAGCCGCCACAGCCAATACGATCAGTGGTAAAGCGCGCATGGTCTATCCCCCGGCCCTGATGGCCAAACCCATTTGGGGTAGAATTACCGCGCGCAGCGGCTCCGGTCACCCCTGCGTTACGGTATTGTCATCTTTCAGTGTGGAAGCGCGCATCGGTTCCGCATCACGGCCAGGGCGGTAGCCGATGGCCAGTATCCAGGCACCCAGCCCGACGCAGAGCAGAACCAGCCCCATCATCGCGCCCAGTCCGGGCACGACGCCGAGGGCGAATCCCGCCGCCATGACGACCAGCAAAGACAGCGCCCGCATCCCGAAACCAAGCCCGTTGCCGGCCCGATTGAAGATCAGATCTCCGAACGCAACGCCGCCAAAAGCGAAGGCCAGGAAAAGGATCGGCAGATAGAGCAGCCACAGCAGCGGGATCAGCAGGGCGCCGACCACGGTCAAGGCGAGCAGGATCGTGACCATGACCACGACGACCGGCGACATTGCCAAGCTGATGAAGCCGATCACACCGGCACTCAGAGGCCGGCGCCGGAAGGCCGCCGCCACACCCGCCACGCCACGCGGCGCCAGCAGGACCGCCAACAGGCCAAGCAGGAAGGCACTGCCAGCGAAGGCGCCGCCGAGAAAGCGGAAGGGCGCGCCAATCACATTCCATGGGCCGTGCATCCAGGGGCCGTCCGTATCGAAATCGAGATCATTGAAATGTTTGGTGCCGAAATTGAACGGTTCGATCTGATAATCCGATGATCCGACCATCGCCCCGTCGGCGATCTCCGGCTCGCCCGGGCTGCGAACGGTCAAGAGCCCTGCAACGCGCGCGGTGGAGAGGAGAATGACCTCTTCCGCCCTCACCTCGACATCACCGTCGAATGTGCCGCTCAAGGTCACCTGACCGCCTTCGATATCGGCATTGCCATGCGCGGCACCAGCATAATGGACATGGCCGGCCACGACCTTGCTTTCGCCGGCGACCTCCGTGCCAGCCTCGATCACGACATCGCCGCCAGCGGCGTTCAGATCGCCGCCAACAAGGACGGTAATCCTGACACTGCCGCCAGCCGCATGCATGTCGCCGCCAGTCTCGCCCTCGATGGTGACATCACCGCCGGCTGCATTGAGGTCCTGCCCGATGCGGGCCGAGATATTGACGTCGCCGCCAGCAATCTCGACGCTGCCATCGACTGTACCGCTAAGATCAATATCTCCGCCGAAATATTGGACATCGCCATGGACAACGGCATCAATCCGACCATTGCCTGAAATGGCAAAGATATCGCCATCGATATCGCCGCGAATGCTCAGTTCGCCACCAATAAAGGTAACGTCATCGCGACTGCCGTCGATATTGACCTCGCCGCCGATTGTCTGCGCATGGGCAGCCACGGATATTGCGAAAAAGGCCAGCCCCGCGGCCATTATTTGCTTGAACATATTCATCACGACTCTCCCAGCGCCCCCCGGCGGTCAGGTGGATGGATTAATGAGGCGGCCCGGACGGACCGCTCCGGTTCAGGAATGATCGAAAACATTATCGACATCGTCACAGTCACGGCCGTCGCGCGCAACGAAAACGACGTTGCCCGCCTGGGCTCCGGCTTCGATTTGCGGTTCGGTTTCGGCCCAAACGCGCAATGTGCCCGAGATGCGAGCTGAGGACCGGATAATCACTGAACGACTGCAGATATCGCCGCCATCATGGATCGCACCGGCCAGTGAAACGCGGCCGTCATCATCGTGATAGTCCCGGCGCCGGCGAATCTCACCAACCGCGACGATTTTCAGCGGGCCAGCGATGCTGCCGGCCAAGTGGATATCATTGCCATTCGCATTGAGACCGTGGGTATAGACTGCTCTGGAATTCATATCGGCCGCCGCGATCGAGGCTTCGCCGCCAATGCGGCCGCTTACCGCAAGCGATCCGGCTGCGAGGCTGAGCTCGTCACCGACATCGGCTGCCCAGTCAATATCGCCGCCGGCGACTGAGGCGTCCCCACCAACCCGGCCGGCATAATTGATATCACCGGCTGCGATCGAGACATCGCCGCCAACGTCAAGACGGTCGGCATCGACATCGCCGGCAACCAGGCTGAGATCGCCGCCCAAGCGGCCCCGCAGATTAATGTCGCCGCCAATACGGCTGTAATCGCCGTCACGATCAAGCGTGACATAGCCGCCCGACGAATGTTCGCCATAGCGCATTTTTGTCTCGCCATCATCGCCGACGACAATCACGCAGCCTGCGGTCGTCATCGCGGCAGCCAGGGCTGCGGTCATTGCCAATGCTTTGCGCATTTCGGTCTCCAGAACTGGTCCCCTGCCCGGCGGCAGGATGAATTTCACGCTCCCCAACGTTCCAACTGACCATACATTATCGAAAAACGATATCAAGCGATTTTTTGTTTATCGATAAATTATTTCCGTCTTTCAACGAATCTTGCCCAGAAATCGTGGGTCTGGTTCCGCCAAATCGCTTTCCTCTCGCGCGCGGACAGGTAAGATCGCAGTAATAGCGAGCGTCACCAGCAAAAGACGCCCCCGGGAGAGCATGTATGGCTGACACATCAGTCGCCCAAGCCGCCACGGTCCAGACGGCGGATATTTCGGCGAACACCCATTATCGCGGCGCGGATTTCGATCTGCGCCGGATCCGAAAATCGGTTTTTGCAGCACTGCTGCAAGCGCGCGGCCGATTCGGCAGCAAGAAAATTGCAGCCATCGACGCCGATGGCCGCGAATTGAGCTATGGCGATATCGTCAAAGCCGCCTTCGCGCTCGGGCATGCCCTCAAGCAAGGCACCCAATCAGGTGAGGCGGTCGGAATATTGTTGCCGACCGGCGTCGGATCGATCATCTCCTTCTACGCCATCTCGGCTTATGGCCGCGTGCCGGCGATGCTCAACTTCACCGCCGGCGAGCGGGCGCTGAAAGCCGCGTGCCGGGCGTGCAAGTGCAAGCGCATCGTCACCGCGCGCCGCTTCATCGAACTGGGCGAACTGCACGAGCTTGAGGCGATGCTCGCTGTGGATCACGAGATTATCTATCTCGAAGACGTGCGCGAGAACCTGTCACTGATGGACAAGGTCGCCGCCGGCATCGGCACGATTTTCCCTTGGGCGATCCGGGCTTGGCCGTCGCCAGACGCCGCTGGCGTCTATCTCTTTACCTCCGGCACCGAGGGCGATCCCAAGGGCGTCGTGCTCAGCCATGCCAATCTGTTGGCGAATGTCGAGCAGGTCCGTGACCACGTCAAAATCCTGCCGACCGACAAGGTCTTCAACCCGCTGCCAACCTTCCATTGTTTTGGTCTGACCGGCGGCGTGCTGGTGCCGCTGGGCCTGGGCGTGCCGACGATCTGCCATCCCACACCGCTGCAGGCAAAAACCATCGTCAAACGCATTGCCGAGACCGGTTCCACCATCCTGTTCGCGACCGACACTTTCATCAATCAATACGCGCGCGCGGCGACCAATGGCGAACTGAGCTCGCTGCGCTTTGCGGTCTGCGGTGCCGAACGCGTCAAGGATGAAACGCGTGCGACTTTGCGGCGCAAGTTCAACGTGGAAATCGTCGAGGGTTATGGGCTGACGGAGGCCTCACCGGTCCTTGCCGTCAATCAGCCACAGAATAATCACCCCGGCACGGTTGGCCAGTTGATGGGCGGCTGTGAGGCCAAACTGGTCCACGTCGAGGGCATTACCGAGGGCGGACAATTACATATTCGCGGACCGAATATCATGAAGGGTTATATCCGCCCGAGCGCGCCACTCGTGCTGGAGGCGCCGGCCGATGGCTGGCATGATACCGGCGATATCGTCACCGTCGATGAAGGTGGCTATCTGCGCATTCGCGGCCGCGTCAAACGCTTCGCCAAGCTGGGCGGGGAAATGGTCTCCCTCGCCGTGGTGGAAAATTGCGCCACCTCGCTCTGGCCCGATTGCCTGCACGCCGCCGCCGCCCTGCCCGACAAGCGCAAGGGCGAGCAAATCATCCTGCTAACAGAATACGCCAAGGCAGACCGCGCCGATCTGATCGCTTTCGCGCGCAATCACGGCATCAATGAGCTGTCGATCCCGCGCAAGATCATCCATGTCGAATCGATCCCCGTGCTTGGCACCGGCAAGACCGATTACGGTCAGGTCCAACGCATGGTCGTCGAGCTGGTGGGCGAGCCTGAAGAATCAGCGGTGATGCCGGAAGCCGTGGAATAAGGTGCGGGCGGGAGCACAGGGCTCCCGCCGCCACCGTCCTCAGAGATCAATCTTGTCGCAATCGCGGCCATCCAGCGGCTCGAAGCTGTATCCGGCTTGGCCGCCTTCGGGACGCTCGCTGGCGATGACCCGCATCTCGCCGCCAAATTGCGCCGAGCGCCGGATCTCGACATGGGTGGCGCAGACAAAACCGCCCTGGTGGAAATTGCCGGCCAAGATGGCGCGGCCATTGCGGTGACGGTTTTCAGTCTCGCGGCCCGCGCCGATCACTTCGACCGGACCGAGGAACTCGCCCTTCAAATTCATCCGTGCGCCGTGCAGATCGAGCCGGCCAGCGACGCGGCCATCAAGCGTGACGCGGGCGCCAGCAATTTCCAGATCGCCACCGAAATCGGCATCGAGCCAAGTGGTCGCCGCAGCAATTTCGGCATTACCGCCGACCGACCCGGTGAAGCGGACCGATGCGCCGGCTGCTGAAAGATTGCCGCCGACGGCTGCGTTGGACCGTACCGATGCCCCGGCCAGGTCAAGATCGCGGCCGACATTGCCATCGGCACGGACCATCATGCCGGAAAATTCGGCATCGCCAGTAACATCGACATGGCGCGAGGCAATCAGGCCCGCGCTCTCGGTCGAGCGGTTTTCCGCCGGGCCATAGGTGGAATTGGTACAACCGGTCACGGCCAGGGCGCAGCCTGCCAACAGGATCAGTTTGTGCATGTTCATCTCTCCCGGGCGATCTGAGATCGCGTCATCTCTGACGCTATGATGCCTGAGCGGGGGAAATTGGATGCAGGGATCATGTGCCGGGCAGTCCCGTTAGATATGCAGCGCCTTGCCATAGGCGTCGAGCACGCTCTCATGCATCATTTCCGACAGGGTCGGGTGCGGGAAGACGGTGTGCATCAGCTCGGCCTCGGTGGTCTCCAGCTGGCGCGCGACGGCATAGCCCTGGATCAGTTCGGTCACTTCGGCCCCAATCATGTGGGCGCCGAGCAATTCGCCAGTCTTGGCGTCGAACACGGTCTTGACCAAGCCCTGGTCGTCACCGAGCGCGATCGCCTTGCCATTGCCGACGAAGGGGAAGCGGCCGACCTTGACGTCATGTCCGGCTTCCTTGGCTTTCGCTTCGGTCAGGCCGACCGAGGCGATTTGCGGGTGGCAATAGGTGCAGCCGGGGATATTGGAGGTCTCGAAGGCGTGGACATCATTGCCGGCGATCTTCTCGACGCAGACAACGCCCTCATGGCTCGCCTTGTGGGCCAGCCAGGGCGGTCCGGCGACATCGCCGATGGCGTAGAGGCCTTTGACATTGGTGCGGCCAAAGCCGTCATTGACGACATGGCCGCGATCAATCTTGACGCCCAAGGGCTCGAGGCCAAGGTTTTCGATATTGGCATCAATGCCAATCGCGAGGATGACTTTCTCGACTTCGACCACGGTGATCTTGTCCTTGGCGTCCTTGACGGAGACCTTGACCGATTTCGCGGTCTTTTCGAGTTTTTCGACCTGGGAGGAGAGCATCAATGTCATGCCCTGCTTCTTGAAGGCCTTGGCGGCGAAGGCAGAGATTTCCGCATCCTCAACCGGCACGACCCGGTCCATCATCTCGACCACGGTCACTTCGGCACCCATGGTGCGGTAGAAGCTGGCGAATTCAATGCCGATGGCGCCGGAGCCGATCACCAGCAGGGATTTCGGCATAGCGGTCGGCACCATGGCTTCGCGATAGGTCCAGATCTTGTCGCCATCGGGCTCCAGGCCCGCAGCGGGAACCGTGCGGGCGCGGGCACCGGTGGCGAGAATCACGTG
The DNA here is from genome assembly GCF_963975345.1 of uncultured Maricaulis sp. Taxonomy (NCBI): domain Bacteria; kingdom Pseudomonadati; phylum Pseudomonadota; class Alphaproteobacteria; order Maricaulales; family Maricaulaceae; genus Maricaulis; species uncultured Maricaulis sp. Next base: position 259,807 of record NZ_CAXBGE010000004.1, read on the forward strand.
TTTGGCCGTGTAGCGGTCGCCACCAACGACAACGGTCGGGGCATCCTTGCCCTTTTCCAGCTTGGCTTCGCCCTTGATGACCGTGATCTTGTTCTTTTTCATCAGCATCGCGATCCCGCCCGACAGCCGCCCGGCGACGCCGCGTGAGCGTTTGACGATGGCTTCGATGTCGAAGCTGATCTTTTCTGCTTTCAGCCCGAAGGCCTCGGCATTGTGCATCAGATGATAGACTTCCGAGGTTCGCAGCAGCGCCTTGGTCGGGATACAACCCCAGTTGAGACAGATGCCGCCGAGTTCGGAGCGCTCGATAATCGCTGTCTTGAGACCCAGCTGGGCCGCCCGGATCGCCGCGACATAGCCGCCCGGACCGCTGCCGATCACGATGAGGTCGAAACTGTTGGCGGTCATGCGCGGGCCTCTTTCATTCGCTTGCGAAACGGCTGGATGTTCCAAGCTTGCGGCGTATCATTTGCCCGCGGCCGGATCAATCTCGCCTGACTATTCCAGCGCTGCGGCATAGATGGAGCGTTTCGGAGCCGCCATCACCCGGCGCACCATGGGCTCGAAGAATTCCAGCGTCTCGCTGGCGTAATCGGGATCGAAAGCGGACTGGTCGTATTTTTCGCAGAATTGCTGGCAGGCCGCGAAATATTTGTGGTCGCGGAATTGCTCGCGCATATCGCGGTCCATGCCGAGATGGTGGAAGAAATAATAGCCCTGGAAAATCCCGTGCTTGGCAACGATCCAGTTATTTTCCTCCGACAGGAAGGGTGCCAGGATGGCGGCGGCGATATCGGGGTGATTATAGCTGCCCAGCGTGTCGCCGATATCGTGCAGCAGCGCCATCACGACATATTCCTCGTCGCGGCCATCGCGATGGGCCCGCGTCGCGGTTTGCAGCGAGTGTTGCAGCCGGTCGATCGGGAAGCCGCCATAATCGCCGTCGAGCAGGCGCAAATGCGTCAAGACCCGGTCCGGCAAGGCCGAGGCGAACGGTCCGAACGCGCCGGCAATCGCGGCCCAATCTTCGGCGGTGCCCTCTTGCATGGCACGAAATTTGGCCTGCGGCCCTGAAGCGTCGTCCATGCTTTGCTCTCCCGTTATCGTCCAGCCAGATTGCGCGCCGCTTGGCCAACGATCAAGCCCGGCGGCAAGTCAGATATCCTCGATCGTCTGGGTCAGATCGCTGTCGGGATTGTCGCCGGTATTCACGATCCCGGCTTTCTCGAGCAGCATCAGGTGAACCTCATCGGTCAGGCAGACCGGCCGGTGCCGCACGCCCTTGGGGATCACACACAGCTCACCCGGCCCGAGAATAATCGGGTCCTGGCCATCGATCTCGATGCGCAGATTGCCGCGCGTTACCAGAAACAACTCGTCGGCATCAGTATGAGTGTGCCAGTCGAACGCGCCTGTCCCCTTGGCCAGCTTGACCTCGTAATTATCGAGCTTTGCGATGCGTTTGGGCGCCCAGACATCGTCAAACAAAGCATGCTTACCCACCAGGGAAATCGTTTCAACCGCCATGAACCCCTCCGATTCGAACTATCTTACGCTACAGTCCCGCGTGGTGGGGAGCGAGGCAAGTCGCGCGCTGTCACACAATTCGATTGACCCGCACTCATGGCGGGCTTAAGCGCCGCGCTCCCACTGATCGGACCCTTGATCTTGACCCTGCAGACCGCCATCCCGCCTGGCCTCCCCGCCTTCGATGTCGCGAGCCTGTGTGCGGATCTCACCCGGCAGGGCTGGTCGCAGCAAAGCCTGACCGATACCGCCCTGCTCACAGCCCTGCGCGATGAAGCCGAGGCCCTGTGGCGCGCGGATGCCTTGCACCGGGCCGGTATCGGCCGAGCCAGCGATCATGAGCTGGTGCGCGAGATCCGCCGCGACAAAACGCGCTGGTTCGACGGCGCCAGCCCGGCCCAGCGCGGCTGGCTCGATTTCGCCGAGGACCTGCGTCTTGACCTCAACCAACGCCTGGCGCTCGGCCTGTTTTCCTTTGAGGCGCATTACGCCGTTTACGAGCCGGGCGGTTTCTATCGCAAACATCTCGACAGCTTTCGCGGGGCGCGCAATCGTATCCTGTCCTCGGTGCTCTACCTCAATCCCGGCTGGAAGAGCAGAAATGGCGGACTGTTGCGGCTCTATGATGAGGGCGATGAACACGTCATCACCGATATCGTGCCCGAATTCGGCACTTTCGCCGTCTTCCTGAGCGAGGAAATCCCGCACGAGGTGACGCCCGCCCTCGCCCCGCGCTTCTCCATTGCCGGCTGGCATCGCTGTAATGATCTCGGCCGCGCCCCGGCGCTGCAGGCCAAGGTGCTGCCGATCGCGGCGGCATGACCGGTCCCGCAGCGCTTCGCGATTAGATTTCCTCGACCGGCGGAGCGGTGCTACCCCTCTTGGCTCGCACAGTTCGTGCCGGCCATCTTGAGGATATCATGAAACATTTTTTCGCCACACTGGCAGTGGGGCTGTGCGCCATGGTCGGCACAACTCAATCCGCTGGGGCTCAGACGCACGCCTATCTCGGCCAGGTCATGACCACCGCGGCGCAGTTCTGCCCGCGCAATTGGGTTCCCATGCATGGGCAATTGATGGCCGTCTCGACCAATGCAGCACTGCACTCCCTGTTGGGCAATCGGTATGGCGGCGACAACGTCAACACGTTCCGCCTGCCGGACACGCGCGGACGCGCCGTGCTCGACGCTGGCAACTCGCCGGGGCGGATGTCGATCCGGCAGGGTCAAGCGGGTGAGATCGGCGGTGGAACCGGCGACACCGGCGGTGCACTGGCGACGCCAACCCTGGCGCTGCTCAACTGCATCGCGGTTCGCGGTGAATTTCCGACACGGAACTAGCCTCAACATCTGTGCACCCGGCCCCGCAGCGTGCGGCCGGCCGGGTGCCGCAGCTGGACAGGCTGATCCGAAATCTAGCCCAGCGGCTTTGCCGGCGTCGGGCGCCCTGCTTCATCCAGCGCTACCATCACATATTCCGCCTCACCGACCAGGCGGCGCTCGCCGGACATCAGATTTTCCGCGTTGGCGCGCACCGCCACGCGCATCGAGGTGCGTCCGACCGAGATCACCTGGCCGGTGACATCGAGCAATTCGCCCTCCAACGTCGAAGCGATGAAGTCGATCTTGTTGGACGCCGCCATGCCAACCTGGCTGCGGGTGTGGCGCGACGCGGCGATCTGCGCCGCCTTGCCCATCAACGACATCGCATTGCCGCCGAGCAATTGGCCGAGCGAATTGGTGTCGCCGGGGAAGACGAGCTCCAGCACCCGCGCTGATCCCGCTGGCGAGGCCGCGAAATCGATCAGCCGGTCGGGTGCGGGTGGCAGGCGCTCCGGATTGGTCTTGCGGTCCTGGGCGACCATGGTGAAGGCGCCCTGGGTGCAGATGTGACGCTCGCCCGTCGCCATGTCTTCGGCGGAGAGTTCGACATCGACCACCAGCGAGGTGCGCCCGACCAAATTCACCCGCCCGGTCAGCTCGATCAGATTGCCGACAAAGACCGGTGCGCGAAAATCGATCCGGTCGCAGGACGCCGTGACGAAGGGCCGCCGGGCATGCCGCGCCGCCACGAGCGAGGCGATCTTGTCCATCTGCGCCATCGCGGCGCCGCCGAAATAGCTGCCCAGATGATTGGCCTGGTTGGGCTGGACCAGATCGACATGGCGGATTTCACCGAGTTGGGCGGATTGGGTCATGACGCTATCCTACTCCAATTTACGCTGTCATCCCTGACGGATGCCCCCGACTTGATCGGGGGCGGAGATCAGGGACCCAGAAACGCCAAGGCAAAACCAGCTGGCTGGGTGGGCGAAATTCGGTGCGACGACGTCTGGATTGCGATACGTCGGGCGTCTGGGTCCCTGATCTGCGCCCCGCATTCGCGGGGCATCCGTCAGGGATGACAAGGGTTTGTTTTGATGAGGGGTGGTGCCCTACATCAGCATGGTCATCGGATCTTCAACGAAGGTTCTAAACGCCGCGATCCATTTGGCGCCGGTCGCGCCGTCCACAACCCGGTGATCGCAGGTCAGCGTCACCGTCATCACGGTGGCGATTGCCAGGGCGCCATTCTTGACCACCGGGCGCTGTTCGCCGGCGCCGACCGAGAGGATCATGCCCTGAGGCGGGTTGATGATGGAGGAGAAGGACTGGATGCCGAACATGCCCAGATTGGACAGGGAGAAGGTGCCGCCCTGAAATTCTTCCGGCTTGAGCTTGCGGCTCCGGGCGCGGGCCGCGAGATCCTTGCTCTCGGTCGAGATCTGGACCAGGCCCTTGGTGTCGGCGTCGAAAATGATCGGGGTGATCAGCCCGCCCTCGATCGCCACGGCCATCGAGACATCGGCATGCTTGTGCAGGGCGATACGGCCATCCTCGATCCAGGAGGCATTGGCGGCGGGCACTTTCTTCAGCGCCAGCCCGGCTGCCTTGATCAGGATATCATTGACCGAAATCTTCACGCCCTCGCCGGCGGCTTCATTGATGCGCTTGCGGAAATCGAGCAGCGCATCGATGCGGCAATCGACATTGAGCGGGAAGTGCGGGATGTCGCGGAAGCTTTCCGACAAGCGTTTGGCAGCGATCTTGGTGATGCCATCGGCCTTGACGACGTCATAGCGGTCAGCGGCGATGCCATAGCGGGCCAGCGGCGCGTCGTGATCGATCTCGACCGGGGCTGCGGCGGGTGCAGCGGCTTGCTTGGCAGCGCCGGGCGCCACGTTCTCGACATCGCGCTTGACGATGCGGCCATGTGGGCCTGAGCCAGTGATCGCTGAGAGGTCGAGGCCTTTCTCGGCGGCGATGCGTTTGGCGAGTGGGGAGGCTTTGAGACGGTCGCCCCCATCGGCCACTGCGTGGCCACTTCCCCCGGAAATGGGGGAAGAAACTGGCTTGTCAGCACTTCCTCCTCGGCTTGCCGGGGGGCCGCAGGGGCAGGCGCGGCAGCGGGCGCCTTGTCCATCGCGCTTTTGTCCTCACCGTCCTCGAGCAGAATGGCGATCACGGCATTGACCTTGACGCCTTCCGTGCCTTCAGCGACCACGATCTTGCCAATCACGCCCTCATCGACGGCCTCGACTTCCATCGTTGCCTTGTCGGTCTCGATCTCGGCCAGAACCATGCCGCTCTCAACCTTGTCGCCCTCTTTGACGTGCCATTTGGCGAGAATGCCCTCTTCCATCGTGGGCGACAGGGCGGGCATGGTGATTTCGATCGACATGATTGGATCCTCGCCTCAGGCGTCATTGGCCCCATCGGGGGCCAGTTCTGGATTGATGGTCGCGACATGGGCTTCCCAATTGGCGCCGTCGAATTCCTGGAAGCGGGGCAAAAGCCCGGCATCGGCATCGAAACAGCGCAAATTGACCGACCAGTCGTCGGGATGCGAACGCGGCACGTTAAACGCTTCCACGCCGCACTGGCGGCAGAAATAATGCTTCGCCGTGCCGGTGTTGAAACGGTATTCGGTCAGCATGTCCTCGCCGTGCATGATGCGGAAGTCCGCGCCCGGCGTGATGACATGGATAAAGCCCGCCTTGGCGCAGATCGAACAATTGCACGACAACGCCACGACATTGTCCGGCAGGATGGCCGCAAAGCGCACCGCGCCGCAATGGCAGCCGCCGTGACGAGGGCGTTTGGCTTGGGAGTTGGTCATGAGGAAACTGCCAAGGTTCGGAAAACTTCCGGCGCGCAAATCCAATCGATTGGCCTCGCACAGCCATTGCTAAGTATGATATCATCCGAATGGGTGGGACGCGCTTCACCTGCCCCGGTGGCGATCATCAGCTGAGAACTCACTCCCTCGCGAAGGAAATCCAGCTCGACGCCAAACAGGCTCTCAGCGCCGATAGTTCGAATAGTCATGAGTGACGCGCCTACAAACCTGTGCCACTCACCACGACCACCCAACGGAAGTCGGGCCAAGCTGTCCTCACGCCACCCGTCCAGCGTCGCGGTTACCGCCAGATGGTGATCGTTCGTATTCGCCCAAGTAAAATATAGGTATTCCCCGGATTCAAATCGGACGGCCGCTCCTCCGCCAAGCAAGACTCTATCCTGATCCAACTCCAAGAGGAGCTCAGGTCCGACTTCGCCGGCCAAGGGTAAAGCGATGATCGCATCGCATCGATCACCCAAACGTTTCTCGATAAGTCCAATTTCTGACACCGCCCCTACTCCGTATAGCAGACGGCCCTCACCGCCTGCACGATATCCTCAACGCCCGGAAGCGAGAGCTTTTCCAGATTGCCGGCATAGGGCAAAGGCACGTCTTTCTGGTGTACGCGCGCTGGCGGGGCGTCGAGATAATCGAAGGTTTCGGCGGTGACGACGGCGGCAATCTCGGCCCCGACGCCCATCCGGCCCCAGCCCTCTTCGGCGCAGACGATGCGATTGGTTTTCTTGACGCTGGCGACGACGGTATCCGTGTCGAGCGGACGCAGGGTGCGCAGATCGATCACTTCGGCGGAGATGCCCTCCTGGCTGAGGATCTCAGCGGCCTGCAGGGCGTATCCCACCATCCGGCTGTGTGCGGTGATCGTCACGTCTGTGCCTTCACGGCGCACTTTGGCCTTGCCGATCGGGACGATCCAGTCGTCCAGATCCGGTACATCGAAGCTCTCGCCATAAATCATTTCATGCTCGAGGAAGACAACCGGATTGGGATCACGGATCGCGGCCTTGAGCAGGCCCTTGGCGTCGGCGGCATCATAGGGCGCGACGACTTTCAGGCCCGGCACATTGGCATACCAGGACGCGTAATCATGGCTGTGCTGGGCACCGACCCGGCTGGCAGCGCCATTGGGGCCACGGAAGACGATCGGGCAGCCCATCTGGCCGCCGGACATGTAGAGCGTTTTGGCGGCGGAATTGATGATGTGGTCAATCGCCTGCATGGCGAAATTGAAGGTCATGAATTCAACCACGGGGCGAAGACCGTTGAAGGCCGCACCAACGCCAAGGCCGGCAAAGCCATGCTCGGTGATCGGCGTGTCGACGACGCGGCGGGCGCCGAATTCATCGAGTAGGCCACGCGTGACCTTGTAGGCACCCTGGTATTCGGCCACTTCCTCGCCCATCACGAAGACGGTCTCGTCGCGGCGCATTTCCTCCGCCATGGCGTCACGCAGGGCGTCGCGCACGGTGGTCGAGGTCATCTTGGTGCCGGCGGGAATTTCGGGATCGTGCATGGCCGGCGCTGCGGCGGGTGCAGATTGCGCCTCGGCCGGTGCTGCAGCGGCTTTGGGCTCGGCGGAAGCGGGTGCCGACTTGGTCTCCGGCGCCGCCTCGACAGCGCTCGCATCCTCGCCCTCTTCGGCCAGAACGGCGATCACGGCATTGACCTTCACATTCTCGGTGCCCTCGGCGACGAGCAATTTGGCGACCACGCCCTCCTCGACGGCTTCGACTTCCATCGTCGCCTTGTCGGTCTCGATTTCGGCGATCACCATGCCGGAGGTGACGCTATCGCCCTCCTTGATATTCCACTTGGCGAGCGTGCCCTCTTCCATGGTCGGCGAAAGGGCGGGCATGAGGATTTCAATCGACATCGGTCAATTCCTGTCAGTGGTCAGAGCGAGCGAGGCGCTCAATTATTGGCCGCTTCCGGCTTGTAGCGCAGCGCGTGGGTGCGCATGCGATTGGCAAATTCGATCAGCGTGTTGAGCGGGCGGATCAGAACTTCGATCCGCGCCATTTCGCCATTGTCATTGACGGTGATGCGGTCAAACCCGACCAGGCCCATGCCGTCGACCGTGCCGGTGAATTCGAGGATCACCTCATTGCCGTCAACCCATTGCTGGCGATAGTCGAAATCCTCGACGATCGAGATCACGCCCATCAGGATATGCAGGATGTAATGCTTGTCGTCCGACGGCTTCCAGATCACCGGCGAGTGCAGCTCACAGCCTTCGGCGACAATCGAGGCCAGCTTGGCCCGGTCGCGGTCGCGCACGGCGGCATGCCAGTTCTCGATGAAATGCTTCACTTGCGGGGTCATGCTCACGCCTCCACCAACACGTCAGTCCACAACTCGCTCGGATCGGGCTCCGGCGAGGTTTTGGCGAATTCGGCGGCGGCGTTGACGATGACCTTGACCTCCTTGTCGAGCGCCTTGAGATCGTCTTCGGTCGCGTGACCGCCTTCGATGAGGCGTTTCTTGATCAGATCGATCGGGTCGTGATGGCTGCGGATATCGTCGACTTCCTCGCGGGTGCGGTATTTGGCCGGATCCGACATCGAGTGACCGCGATAGCGATAGGTTTTCATTTCCAGAATGAAGGGCCCGTCGCCGGAGCGGGCGTGTTTGGCGGCCATCTCGGCAGCCGTGCGAACGGCCTCGACATCCATGCCGTCGACTTCAATGCCGGGAATACCGAAGGAGGCGCCGCGTTTGTGCAGCTTGGTCTCGGACGAAGCGCGTCCGACCGAAGTACCCATCGCGTACTGATTATTTTCGATCACATAGACCACCGGCAGACGCCAGAGCTGGGCCATGTTGAAGCTTTCATAGACCTGGCCCTGATTGGCGGCGCCATCGCCGAAATAGGCGACCGAGATCTTGCCGTTGTCCTTGTAGCGATCCGCGAAGGCGAGGCCGGTGCCGAGCGAGACCTGGGCACCAACAATGCCGTGGCCGCCATAGAAATGCTTCTCGCGAGAGAACATGTGCATCGAGCCGCCCTTGCCGCGCGAATAGCCGCCGGCGCGCCCGGTTAGCTCGGCCATCACGCCATTGGGGTCCATGCCCTTGGCGAGCATGTGGGCGTGGTCGCGATAGCCGGTGATGACCTGGTCGCCCTCTTCAAGCGCCGCCTGGACGCCGACCACCACGGCCTCCTGGCCGATATACAAATGGCAGAAGCCGGCAATCAGACCCATGCCATAAAGCTGGCCGGCCTTTTCCTCGAAACGCCGCATCAGCAGCATTTCCGAATAGTATTGCAGCAGCTGGTCCTTGCCGGCAGCTTTAACGGTGGTCGTGGCGGTTTTGCGCTTGGCGGCCATTATTTCGTACACGAAACAGATGTTTCGCGCTCCTCTTTGTCGCTATCGCCATGTATCAGAAATCGCCTGTCAGGGGCAAGCGGCGGCGCGACATCTCGCCAGTGCGGGGAAAGCTGAGCGGCCCGCAGGCCTGCAACAACCACTGCGTCTTCCTGACGTAAGTCAGGAGCTCGACGCCGTAGAGCTCAATGATATCGAGGTCCTGACTTACGTCAGGAAGACGAACATGTTTGGTGAGGATGAGGGGAAGCGGGTGGAAGCCCGCTCAGCGGCCGTCGTCAGTGGTGATCTCGACGATAAAGTCGCGCGGATGGGCGACATTGAGGATGGTGCGGGCGCGTTCCTCGACATAGTCGAGGTCGAGACTGTCAGAGCGCAGGCGCGCTGCGGTGGTTTCAAGCGCCTCGCGTTCGAATTGGGCTTCGGCGAGTTCGATTTCGGCGGCGTGGAGATCGTTCTTGACGACGATCCAGTTGAGCACCCCCTGCTCGCCCGTCAGCGCGTGATAGCCGAAATAGGCAATCGCGACCGCGAGGAAACAGCTGGGAAGAATACGCTTGATCGCGTCCAATGCCACACACCCTGATCTTCGGCCTTTTCGGCCTGTTCGATGAGGATGATTGAACACGATCAGGCTTTAGGAAGCGTGAATCCGGGATTCAGGCCCCGGTAAGATACGGGCCGCAAATGCGGCAGAAATCGCCATCATCACCGGTTCTGCCAGGCGCGTTGGGACCGGCATGGATGGGCATCATGCTGATCGATCAACCCGGCTTGAGCGCCAGCGTGGCGAAACTGGTCGGCATATAGGCGTTGAGCGGCGTAGCCTCGTCAGACCAGTCATCCTGGTAGAAACCGGCAATCAGGAGACCCGCCTCGATCTGCCCACCGATCTGGGATTCGAGGCTGTGGCTGAATTCCAACGCCTCTCGCTGTTCGATTCGGGCCTGGACCTGCGCCTCGGGCAGATCCCGCGCCGCGTTAAACGGCAATTTATAGCGAACCTGCAACGCAGCCCCGCCCTCGACCGCAGCATGATCAAACAACCAGAAATCCGGATTGACGAAACCCGAAAGCAATCGCCCGCCCGGCTTGAGGACTTCCGCGCACTGCCGCCAGACTGGCGCAAGGTCGGCAATGAAGAGATTGGAGGTGGGGTGGAAGATCAGATCGAACCCGCCGCTGACATGCTCGGACAGGCGCGTCATATCCGCTTCGGTCACAGTCAGGTCGAGGCCGTCGCGCTGGGCCACAAACACGTCCTTGGCCAGTTGCGCCGCGGAAATATCCAACACGGTCACATCGGCCCCCGCCGCTGCGAGCACCGGAGCCTGCTGCCCGCCCGACCCGGCCAAGCAGAGTACACGCGCGCCCTGCAGCGGACCGAACCAGTCACGCGGGACGGATTTGTTAGGCGTCAGAATCACCGACCATTCGCCGCGCCGTGCCGCAGCGATCACGTCGGCACTGACCGGTTGGCACCAGGGACTGTCTCCGCGATCGGATTCAGTATTCCAAGCGGACGCATTGTGGCGGTGAATATCCATGCGCACCCTCCAATGCCCGGCGCAGCCTCAGCTGATCGCGCTGCCGCCGGCATAAACGCCCATATCGCCCAGCTCGGATTCGATCCGCAGCAGCTGGTTGTATTTGGCGGTACGGTCGGAGCGGGCCAGCGATCCGGTCTTGATCTGCCCGCAATTGGTCGCGACGGCGAGATCGGCAATGATCGAATCCTCGGTCTCGCCGGAACGGTGTGACATCACGGCGGAATAACCGGAGCGCAGTGCCATATCGACGGCATCGAGGGTTTCCGACAGCGTGCCGATCTGGTTGACCTTGACGAGGATGGAATTGGCGGCGCCCACTTCAATGCCGTGGGCGAGGCGTTCCGGATTGGTGACGAAGAGATCATCGCCGACCAGCTGGCAGCGGCCATCGAGGCGCGTCGTCAGGGCTTTCCAGCCCTCCCAGTCATCCTCGGCCATGCCGTCTTCGATCGAGATGATCGGGTAGTTGTTGACCAGGGTTTCGAGATAGGCCGAGAAGCTCTCGGAATCATGTGTCTTGCCGGAGCCGGCCAGCACATATTTGCCGTCCTTGTAAAACTCGGTCGAAGCGAGGTCGAGCGCCAGGGCGACATCCTCGCCCGGCTTGTAACCGGCTGATTCGATGGCTTTCATGATCACGTCGAGCGCCTGTTCAGCGGTGGCGATATCGGGGGCGAAACCGCCCTCATCGCCGACATTGGTGTTGAGGCCGTCGGCCTTCAGACGCGCCTTGAGGGCGTGGAAAACCTCGGCGCCGCAACGCAAAGCTTCGGAAAAGCTTTCCATGCCGACCGGCATGATCATGAATTCCTGGAAGTCGATCGGATTGTCGGCATGGGCGCCGCCATTGATGATATTCATCATCGGCGTCGGCAAAACGCGGGCATTGAGCCCGCCGATATAGCGATAGAGCGGCTGGCCAAAGCTCTCCGCTGCGGCGCGCGCCACAGCGAGCGAGACGCCCAGGGTCGCATTGGCGCCGAGCCGCGCCTTGTTGGGCGTGCCGTCGAGCTCGATCAGGGCGGCATCGATCCGGCGCTGATTTTCGGCATCAAAGCCGCCAATGGTCTCGAAAATCTCGCCTTCGATGGCCGCGATCGCCTTGAGCACGCCTTTGCCGCCATAGCGATCCCCGCCATCGCGCATCTCGACCGCTTCATGCTTGCCGGTCGAAGCGCCGGAAGGCACAGCGGCGCGGCCAAAACTGCCATCCTCCAGCAGCACATCGACTTCAACGGTTGGATTGCCGCGGCTGTCGAGGATTTCACGGGCGAGAATATCGGTGATGGCGGTCATGAGGGTCAGGCTCCGGGGCGGATGGCGTTGAGGCGCTTCATAGACAAAGCCGGGCGTCAGGCAAAGCCCAACTTGGCAGGCCCGGTCCAATCGGGGCTGAAACGCAACAGGCGCGTCCCGGTTTCCGGAACGCGCCTGTGGAAATTCATGCCCACAGCACCAGCGGCGCTGCGGCGATACGAATCAGTCGTCCTTGACGTCGAGGATCTGGCGGCCGCGATACATGCCGGACTTCAGATCGACATGGTGCGGACGACGCAGCTCGCCGGAATCCTTGTCTTCGACATAGACAGGGTTGGACAGGGCGTCGTGGCTGCGGCGCATGCCGCGCTTGGACGGCGTAGTTTTTCTTTTAGGGACGGCCATCAGGCTCTCCACGATGCTAAATACGGTTAGAGATGGTGCGAACCACCCGTTAGAGCCGCGCCATATAGCCGCTTCGAACTGGCCACGCAAGCGTTCGGGACGCTTGTTCGTGACATTCGCGGCCAACAGGCGTATTAACCTTTTGTGGGCGACGCCGCAGACCGCACGATCACGAGACACGAACACTCATTGAACTTAGGTCGACTGCAGAACGACGCCGCCCTTTTTCTCCTCAATATGTGCCGGATCAGGTCCGTTGCGTCCGCCATCGTCACCAGCTCCGGCCGCTTTGCGGCCACCACTATCGCCCTCCTCTTCCTTGATGGAAGAGGTGTCGCCGAAAGCGACGGAGATGGTGACGGCCTCGCGGAAATAATCGGGGCAGACACAATTAATCTGTCCTCGCTGCCCTGATAATTGTGTCTGTCCCAATTAATTCAGATAGTCAGCATTGCGCGAGTGGACGCTATTCTGGGTTCCAAAATGTCAACGTAGGAGCGGTGTCTGATGAAAGCCAAGATATTGGAGTTTTTGAGCGTCGTCGGGATAGCTACGATTCTCCAGAAATCATGCTTTATCCTGATAACAATCGCTGGCTACCTGAATTGGGCTGGCGTTATCTGGGTGTTGGTCATATACGCGGCTGTGTCAGTGGTCGTAATTGAGCTGCTTTTTAAAGGCGGCCGTCAAGCCTATGCGTTGCAATTCACGGTTTTTGGCTATGTGGTGTTCTCACATCGTGTGCAGTCGATGCTTGAGCAAGGTGGTGTTGCGGTTTCAGCGCCCTATTGGTGGGGAACCGGGGTAGCATCCGTCTTGTACTTGTTAGCGCTTTTTGCGATTTTTAGAAGGCACAGAAATGGCCTTGAGCCCTATTGGTAGCAATTTAAATGGCTGAAGAAATTGAGACAGGCACAGTTAGCGCACATCAAAAAAGTGGTGACCGGCACCCATTTCCAAAAGCCAAGCATCCATAAGATCGATTGAATTTCCAATCCCGCCGCGGCCCGCGGATACGGATGTCTCCCCCGTGCCATCCTCGCGCTTATCCGCCCCCCGCCGCACCAGGCTATACTCTCCCCAACATCGCTCTTTGACATCGTTAGCCCAAACTCAATCCCCGCCGGATTGCGTCCACCCGTCCGGCATCAGCGCGCTGCCCTCTACGCATCCTCGCTGTAGTCATAGTAGTAGTAAGACCCCTCACCCAACCGATTCCAATTTTGCGAATTGGGCCCAAGAGACACCGTCACAGGCAGGACAGGCCATGGATCTGGAACAATACGACCTTTGGGCCAAGCGGATCGCCGACTGGACGGTCGATTACCTCGCCAATTTGCGTGATCGCCCGGTGCGGGCCCAGACGCAGCCGGGCGACATCTTGCGCCAGCTCCCCGCCGCGCCGCCGGAAGGCGCTGAAACGATGGAGCGCATCTTCGCCGATTTCGAGGCCATCGTGCCTGACGGCATGACGCATTGGCAGCATCCGCGCTTTTTCGCCTATTTCCCCGCCAATGTGGCTCCCGCCTCGATGCTGGCCGAACAGATCACCGCCGCGATGGGCGCGCAATGCATGCTGTGGCAGACCTCACCGGCGGCGACCGAAATGGAAACCCGCATGGTCGACTGGATGCGCCAAGCGCTCGGCCTGCCGGACGGCTTTCGCGGCGTCATCCAGGACAGCGCTTCCTCGGCCACCCTCGCCGCTATCCTGACCATGCGCGAGCGTGCCCTTGGCTGGTCTGGCAATACCGCCGGTCTGTCCAGCCAGCCCCGCCTGCGAATCTACGCCTCGGCCCAAGCGCATTCCTCGATCGACAAGGCGGTGCGTATTGCCGGCATCGGCCAGGACAATCTGGTCAGGATCGCCACCGATGAGGATGATTCGATGCGCCCGAACGCCCTGAGCGCCGCCATCGCTGCCGACCGCGCCGCCGGATATACGCCCGCCGGAGTGGTGTTGTGCGTCGGTGGGACCTCGGTGGGCGCCTCTGACCCGATTGCCGCCATCCTCGCCATCGCCGCCGCCGAAGGCCTCTACAGCCATGTTGACGCGGCTTGGGCGGGATCGGCGATGATCTGTCCGGAATTGCGCGACATCTGGGCCGACGTGGAGGGCGCCGACTCCATCGTCTTCAATCCCCACAAATGGCTCGGCGCGCAATTTGATTGCTCAATCCAATTCCTCGCCGACCCGGGCCCGCAAGTGCGCACGCTCGGTCTGCGGCCGGATTATCTCGAAACGCCCGGTCTTGATGATGGCGGGGCGGAGGGGCTGGTCAATTACAGCGAATGGACCGTGCCACTCGGGCGCCGTTTCCGCGCGCTCAAGCTCTGGTTCCTGATCCGCGCCTACGGGCTGGAAGGCCTGCGCACCCGCATCCGCAACCATATCGCTTGGGCGAATGAGGCCGCGACCGCAATCGCCGCCCTGCCCGGCTTTCGGCTTGTGACGCCGTGCCGCTTCTCGCTGTTCACCTTCGCCTACCAGTCCGCCGCGGCAACGCGAAACCTGCTCGACCGCGTCAATGCCGATGGCCGCACCTATCTGACCCAGACCGTGCATAACGACCAGTTCGTCATCCGCTTTCAGGTCGGCCAGTTCGATTGCAACCGCGAGGACGTGATGATGGCCGTCGATGTACTGGCTGAGCTGACGGCTTAGTTACCGGCATCAAAGCGGATATCGCCGCCCATTGAGGATCGGGTGTCGCGATGGGTTGGTGAGCCGAATATCCGCACTACGGCTCCGGTCGAAGCGCGGACTTTGGCGCTGTCGCTGGCAAAAACACGGGCTTCGCCGCCGGTTGAAGAGTCGATATCGACCGATTGGCAGACCAGATCGCCCGCCCGCAGCACGCCGCCGGTCGACAGATCCAACGCCAGCGCGCCGCACGTGCCGGACATCGTCACTTCGGCGCCGGTGCTGACATCGGCTTCAAGCGCGCCGGCCGCGATACCGGAAACTTCAGTTTTGATACCGCGGTGGAAATCAAGCGCCTCAACGGCTGGCAGGGTGACCCGCACAGTCAGGTCGAGCTCACGACGTTGGCGAAACATCCGGTTGTGCTGACGCAGCACCAATTCACCATCGCTGACCCGCGATTCAAGCTGATCGAAATCATCCGCATCGCCCTCAAGATCGACCGACCAGCTCTCGCCGACCGTGACGACCAAGTGATAACCGCCGCCCGCATTGATGCGGTCGAATCCGGTCAGATCAAGCGGCTGCACGTCCTCGGCCGAAGCCAGACCAGCCGAGAATGCTGCGGCGCCCAGGGCCGCTAAAATCATATTGCGCATTTGCGTCTCCCATCGCGTGTCCATGAGGAACACACTATCATCCATCACCCTTGATGCATGTGGGATCGTGTTTGGATGCATCCCGCCCGAAAGGAGGCGCAGGGTCGCTCTGGCGCGATGCGGCCTAAACCATCCGGCTCTGTTCAAGCGCGGCAGCGATGAAGCTGGCAAACAGCGGATGCGGCTCGAACGGACGCGATTTCAGCTCGGGATGGAATTGCACGCCGATATACCAAGGATGATCCTTGATCTCGACGATCTCCGGCAGGATGCCATCGGGCGACATGCCGGAGAAGACCAAGCCAGCGTCTTCAAGCTGCTGCTTGTACGCAATATTCACTTCATAGCGATGGCGATGGCGCTCTTCGATATGGCTGGTGCCATAGATCTCGCGCACATGGCTGCCCTCGGCCAACACAGCCGGATAGGCGCCAAGCCGCATCGTGCCGCCCTTGTCGTCGGCTTCCGAGCGGGTCTCGACTTCATTGCCGCGTGACCATTCGGTCAACAGGCCGACAATCGCTTCGCCGCCGTCACCAAATTCGCTAGAGGTGGCATCGGGAATACCCGCGAGATCGCGCGCCGCTTCGAGCACCGCCATCTGCATGCCGTAGCAAATCCCGAAGAAGGGCACTTTGCGTTCACGGGCAAAGCGCGCTGCGGCGACCTTGCCTTCAGCGCCGCGGCCACCAAAGCCGCCGGGCACCAGCACAGCATGTACATCCTCGAGTGGGCCGAACGGATCATCTTTTTCAAACTGCTCGCTATCGAGCCATCTCAGCTTGACCTTGACGCCATTGGCGATGCCGCCATGGGCGAGCGCCTCAATCAAGGATTTATAGGCGTCGAGCAGGCCAACATATTTGCCGACAATCCCGATCGTCACTTCGCCGTCAGGTTCAGCGATCGTCTTGGAGATCTTCAGCCATTTGGTCAGATCCGGCGCGGGTGCATCGGCAATGCCAAAGCATCGCAGCACTTCGCGATCCAGGCCTTCCTTGTGGTAGGCTAGTGGGACGTCATACAGCGAGGATGCATCCATGCCTTCGATGACGGCGCTTTCGCGCACATTGCAGAACAGGCCGATCTTGCGTTTGTCGCCAGCGGGAATCGGCATTTCACAGCGGCAGAGCAGGATATCGGGCTGAATGCCGATCGAGCGCAATTCCTTGACCGAGTGCTGGGTCGGCTTGGTCTTCATCTCTCCGGCAACCTTGATGAAAGGCAGCAGGGTTACGTGGACGAAGACGGCGCGTTCATGGCCGAGTTCCTGGCCGAGCTGGCGGATCGCCTCGAAGAAAGGCAGGCCCTCGATATCGCCG
>NZ_CAXBGE010000005.1:0-239486 GCF_963975345.1 uncultured Maricaulis sp.
GTGAGCTGGGTTTAGAACGTCGTGAGACAGTTCGGTCCCTATCTGCCGTGGGTGTCGGAAAATTGAGAGGAGCTGCCCCTAGTACGAGAGGACCGGGGTGGACGTATCTCTGGTGGACCTGTTGTTGCGCCAGCAGCATAGCAGGGTAGCTATATACGGACGGGATAACCGCTGAATGCATCTAAGCGGGAAGCCTCCCTCAAAACTAGTTTTCCCTTGAGAGTCGAGGAAGACCACCTCGTTGATAGGCCAGATGTGGAAGTGCGGTGACGCATGAAGCTGACTGGTACTAATAACTCGATTGGCTTGATCTCAACGATGTTCATGCACGGCGATTGCTTCGCCTGTGCATCAAGCACCTCATAAACAGGATTGTCTCTTCAAAAACATGAAATCTAACGCGCTGACCGGGTGGTTATTGCAGGGGGATCGCACCCGTTCCCATCCCGAACACGACCGTTAAGACCCTTAGCGCCGATGGTACTGCATCTCAAGGTGTGGGAGAGTAGGACGCCGCCCGGTCTGCACGTTAGATTTCATGATCCTCCACACACAATTTCAAACAAATCAACCGCGCTTCGGCGCGGTTTTTTTGTGTCTTGATTCCGGACAAATCTCAGAAAAGTCATGGGAAATTCGACGTCCAGGAAGGTCGAACTTCGCTTAGGCCCGTTCGCGCAACCACAGGCTGGCGAGCAATTTCATCCCCGAATTGACCGGTTCGCCGGCATGCAAACTCATCGGATCGCCGGCGCCGGCCGCATCGGTATTGGCGAAACTCAAAGCATCGCCGGTCGGGCCACTCCAGCGCACGTCGAGGCGCGGAAATACCGTATCGCCGCCGGCGAAATCCTGATTTAGCCGCGCCAGCGAGGTCGCGACACGCTGGCCACGCCGCGCCAGATCGGCCGAGGCGGCATGTCCGTCCTCGGTCAGGTAATCGACATGCGGCCGGTATTGCTCGCCCGGCCGATAGAGCAGCACCGCCAAGGGTTCGCCCTGGTCGAACGTGCTGCCAGCCAGCGCTGCCATGCGCAATTTGATCGCCCACAACACCAGATCCATCGCCCCATCGGGCAGAGCTGCCGTCAGCGATTTCCGGTAGGGATCGGGCCGGGTCTGGCCGGTCGCGGCATCGAAGATCTGTGCCGGCTTGAGCAAAGGTGCCGCCTGCGCCGCGAGATAGTCGCACAGCACCGTCGGCAAGAAGCCCGACCAGCGGGACACAGAGGGTTGATCATGCAGCGTCTGCGCTGCCTGCGGAGTTGCCATGACGGCATTGAGCAAGGCGTCAGCCTCGGGCCAGGCCAAGCTCGTCGGATCATGGCCATTGGCGGCGTTCGGTCCATCGGGCAGGGCGCTGGCCGCAGGCACCAGGGAGGCGCCGAGCGGATGGCCCGAGCGAGCCAGAGCGGCGGCGTGCCGGCGTGCCAGCGGGCTCACTCGCCCAGCCTCGATCGCCAGCCGCAACAGCGCCGCCATCGCGGGCACATTGCCAGCCTCTGCGGCAGCCTCCAGCCGGACGCGCACGGTGCTATCGCCGGTCAGAGCCGAAAGCAAGCCGATCTCGACCATCGCCTGGGCATCGCCGCTTCGGGCCTGGTCGATGCGCTGAGTCAGGGCCGCGCCGGGATCGGCCGCCATGCCGTAACCGCTGGCGCGCACGAAGGCCGCATGCCGGCGCATCGAAGGTTCGTCGGGCGCCGCCAACAGCGCCTCGCTCGCTGCGACCTTGGCACCAAGCGGAGCTGACGGATCCGCACTCATCTGTAAGAGCAGGCTCGCACAGCCGGCATCGCCGCTCGTCGTCGCCGCCCTCAGGCCGGACAAGGCCGCCTCAAGGCGGCCGCCATGCCAGTCGGCCAGGGCGCGATCAAACGGATCGGATGGTGTTTGCCGGTCATCAGTCATGCCCACTAGTTTAGGCCATTTTCCGACCCATCCGTAAAGCGCAGCTATCGCCTTGACGCACCCGCCGCGCCAGCCTACATACGCGCCTCTCCCGAGGGTCACCTTGGGCAGACATCCTGATGCGGGGTGGAGCAGTCCGGTAGCTCGTCAGGCTCATAACCTGAAGGTCATAGGTTCAAATCCTATCCCCGCACCCATAAAAAGGCCCGCCAGCTCAATGAGTTGGCGGGTTTTTTGTTTTTGGGTTTTCGAGGCGTTTGAAAATTTGGAAGCATATTGGAAGCAGGCGGGGAGTTCTCGCCAGGTTTGCCTCGCTGTCAGTTCGTTGCCATCGAGGCGCGTGACGGCACGGGCCTCCGCGCAATAGTCGCCGTTGAATGTGACCTGGTCGCAACGTGTGGCAAGCATTTGAGGTGTATTGGTATAAAATACGTGCTCGAGTAACATGGCGCTCCCGTGGATTGCCAACCTGATCGCTCAAATTTAGCTGGAAGTGGGAAAGATTATGTTTAAGAGGTTAAAGTTGCAGGGTTGGCGTCAAATAGATAGCTTAGATATTAAATTTCATCCTCGCTTGACAGTTATTACTGGGCCGAATGGCTCTGGAAAAAGCACAGCCTTGTCAATTTTAATTAGACATTTCGGATACTCGCGAAATTTGCTTTCCACACCCAGGCAAACAAAGGCCGGCGTTATTGAAAGAATTTTTAGTCTTTTTAAAAGTGTGAATGCAAATATTGATGGGCGCGAAGTTGGAGAAATTACGTATTCGAACGATCAGGTATCGAAGCTGTCACTTCCCAATGAGACAGACGTGACTTATTCGTTATTAGTGAGTCAGCAGTTGAATGTTACGGGTATTCATATTGATTCTCACCGACCAATTTCAACATATAAAAAAATGCAAATATTGAATTTGAATGCAATTAATATCGACGGCGTTCAGGTAGGAATAAATCATATATTTCAACAGTACTATAATAACGGAACTAGACCGGGCCAAGATAGTGTTTTGGATCAAATTAAGATGCATCTATTGTATTTTGTTATGTTTGGATATGATTCGGGTCCTAGAGTTGGTACGAAATTGTATCGCGAGTATTTTGAAGAATTTCAAGAAATTTTGAAAAAAACGTTGCCAAAGGATCTTGGATATACTGGAATTTCGATCGTTAATAACACCGAAATAGTTTTGAATACCGTGAGTGGTAATTTTTTGATTGATGCTTGTTCTGGCGGCATTCTGAAAATCATTGAAGTCACGTGGCAAATATTCTTCCAGTCAAAAGCTGTTGAGAAGTTTGTGGTCACGATGGATGAACCAGAGAATCATTTGCACCCATCGATGCAGAGAACTTTTCTTTCTGATCTGGTGGAGGCTTTCCCGACCGCTCAATTTATTGTTGCCTCTCACAGCCCGTTTATCGTGACCTCTGTGCGCGATTCGTCTGTATACGTGCTGCGATATCTTGATAGCGAATATGAAGAGCGTGGTGGGGCTACAGCGACCCGGGGCGCCGACGACCTCCCGGGCGTTTTCTCTGGTCGCAGAATTCGTAGCGAGCACTTGGACACGGTTAACCGAGCCGGCACCGCATCTGAGATATTGAGAGAGGTATTGGGGGTTCCTGCGACGATTCCCGAATGGGCGGGTGAGCGAGCGAAAGAGATTGTCGAGAGTTACCGAGGGAAGGAACTTACTTCGGCGTCACTGGACGCAATGCACGACGAACTCAAATCAGAGGGCCTTGTCTCCGAGTATCCGACCGCAGTATTCGAGAGGTCTAGAGATCCGTCATGAGGAAGTTGCAAAAAGGGGCGCCTCCAGGGGTATTGGCGTTGAACGCCGAGCGTTGGAAAGACGAGTTGGTGAATGCAAAGGCTGCGGGATATGACCCGACGCCTACGCAAAAGAGTCGTTATCGAAATTCCGCGATAAAGGATGCGTTGATCGCTGAAACATTGGGAAAGTGTGCATACTGCGAAACAAAAGCCCTTCATTCTCAGCACGGTGACATTGAGCACATCATCCCGAAATCAAAGCGCCCCGAGCTATCATTTGATTGGCTCAATTTGACGCTCGCTTGCCGTTTATGTAATGGAAATAAATCGGATTTCTATAATGGCAATGTTGATGAGGATGTAATCAATCCCTATGAAACCGATCCAAGCGAATGTTTTGTTTTCTTTGCCGAACGCATTGTGCCGCTCCCAAATAGTCCGATTGGGTACGTTACGATAGATAAGCTATCGCTGGATCGGCCAGAGCTGGTCGAGGATATTCGAGATCGAATTGATAGTCTCCGAGGCATGATGTTGGCCTACGAAAGTGCGGCATCAGCAGCGATGAAGGATATTATTTTGAACGATATTCGTGAGCGGTACCTGAGTGACAACTGCGAGTACGTCACGTACATGCGCAAATTTTTCGAGGTGTGCTGGCGAGGGGCAAAACCGGCTGCTGTGGTCTAGGCGAATCGTCCCGAAACGCTCAAATCGGACGAGTGATTTCCGTGGAGTTCGCGTGACGCGGCTGATTTCTCATTGCCTTGCGCTTGCGCCATCGCGGTCCTGGAGAACAGGAGTGCGAAGTCGCGGGATCGGTGCGCGCCACAGTATCCTCCGAGTCGGATATGCTGTGATAAATCAAGAGGCGGTTGGGTCGCGTTGTGTGTGAGCGCCGAAGGAGGGTTCAGTAGTGTTTATAATCGACCGTGAATACAGCCGCGCAAATGACATTCACGCCCGCTACGGCGGGCAACGGCAGGGCGGCATCTCCACGCCCGCAAACTTCCCGCTGGTCTTTTTGTTCACCGGTGCTGGCGGGGAACAGTACGGCTATAAGGACGGTTGGGTGGGGAGCGAGACGTTTGTCTTTACTGGCGAGGGTCAGGTTGGAGACATGACGTTCCGTGTGGGAAATCGCGCGATCCGCGATCATGCCCGGAACGAAAAGCAACTAATGCTATTTGAATCATTGGGGCACGGCCGCCCGGTCCGATACCGCGGGATGTTTACCTGCTCAGCGTGGGAGAGTTTTCGGGGGCCTGATCGTAATGGGGACGATCGGGAGTGCATCCGCTTCCACCTAGTAAAAAATCAACCGTCGATGGAATTTATTGCGTCGGGTGGCAATGAGCCGGAGGTCGGCGGCCAGGACCTCGCGGAGCTCAGAAAGCGAGCCTATGGGGCTCTCGCACCCAGCCGCAGCTCAAAACCTGCCGATGCCGCGCAGACCTATCGACAGCGCAGCAAGGCCGTGCGCGACTATGTGTTGGCGCGTGCGAATGGTGTGTGCGAGCTTTCCGGAGAGGCGGGACCGTTTATCACTCGGAGGGGCGCGCCCTACCTCGAGGTTCACCACACGCATCTGCTGGCGGACGATGGGCCAGATCACCCGCGTTGGGTCGCGGCGATTGACCCCACCTTGCACCGCGAAATTCATTTTGGGCAGAACGGGCCGGCGCTAAACGCGTTGTTGATGGAAAGGCTGGCAGAAATCGAGCCTGCAGGGGAGTAAGCGACCGGGTGGCCTAGTATCGCGTGTTCCACGCCTTCGTGCGCTCTGCTAGCTGTGCCTCGACGCCACCTTTCTTGTTGATAGCTCTATCTGCGATGTCGAGTGCTACCTGGTCCAAGACTGCGGGAATATCAGATTCCGTCAGTCCATATGCTGCGGTTTGCGCCAGGATAAGTCCCACTGTTTGTGCTTCCAAGGTCCGTAAATTCGCAGCCCGCAATTCTGCTAGAATTTTAGCGACGTCGACGGACTGGTCATGTGCGATCGATATGCGCTCGAGCTCGTTGTGGCACTCATTCCAGACCGCTGCGTTCGGCCAGCGACCGCGGTTGCAATCCTTTTGCGGAATTGCCAGCCGCGTTTGATGGGCGATTTTTCGAAAAATAAAAGCAGGATCGCGCGTAAACGCTTCCCACGTTCGGCGCCCTAGGGCCTTTTCCAGAGCGTCGCGGCCCGCCCGGAACTCAAAACGCCAAATCGGCGATCTATTGGTCAAAAAAACTGACTGTGGTGTCGTAGCCTTGGCCCAAATATCCCACCAAAAGGTTTTTCTCTTTTCTATAACCTCTAAGCGTTTGTCATAAATGCAAATTTGCGAATTCGGCATTTTTCCAATTCGAATGCCGTTAAATTTATTTCCCCGCATTTCTGCGGAAAATTCGCCGTCGAGCGCCTTTGCCCGGCGTGAGTGGGCAACAAAATTATCCGGTTCGATCGAATAATCCGGAAAAAGAAAATCGAGCGCGTAATCAATTCGGGAAATGCGCCTGTCGGCCTCACCGAAGATCATTCCCAGATCGATGAGGAATTGATCGAGCTTGGTTTTCACCGCATCGAGGCCGTGGACGGCCAAGGGGAGGGCGCGGGATGAAACGCGCACGCCCCAAGGGTCACGCCCGGCGCGCGGCTCCTTGAACCACCACAGCGCGCCCAGCTCGCCCGTATTCACCGAGAAGGTATAGCCGCCGCTCCCGCCGTGGCTCTCGACGAGAAAGGTGTGTCCGGCGAACGTCACCGCTTGCGCGCGCCGCTCCTCTGCCGCGCGTGCCTTGGCATGCAGCAAGGCCGATTGAAGCTCGGTTCCGATCTGCGTGTTGTACGCCAGATCAAGACCATCGAAGCCAGCGTGGAGAAGGGCGGGACTGGTCATTGGCAGGGTCCTGTATTTCTAGAGGGGGGTGATACAGGGACCCCCCTCTAGGTTTCCGAGCGTCAGGCGGCTTGTTCTTGGCGTCGTCGCCATGTGGCAACGCCGATTTCGCCTTCCTTGAAGACGGCGAAGTTCAGCGGGTGCGCAAAGCTCGGATCGTCGAGTGTGACGGAAAGGAAGACGTCTCCGCTGTTGGAGCCGCGATTGATCGTTTTCGACCACGCGCTGCCGATTTCCATCGGCTCACCTTCAAGATCGCGCATTGAGACGCGGTGCGATGGTGCGTCGGGATGCGCATTCGGGTCGCGGATCGCTTCAATGCGGAGGTCCGCCTTGAAGGAGAGCGTGCGGACTTGTCCGCGAAGATCGGACCAGAAGTCGTGTGGGCCGGTCGGTTTCAGAGTTCCAATTCTGGACATGCTTTATTCCTTTTAGTGAGGGGTGAGTTGGCGCGCTTCGCGCCGAGACCGCATTGGTTTTTGGAGAGCAACTGAGCCGCCCCCGGAAGGGGCCAGGCCGAAGCCTGACCCCATTTTCGAGGAGCAGTGCTCTCCAAAAATCCCGCGCGCTGCGGTCAACCGCACGCGGGCAAAAACTCGTTAGCGGAGGATGCCGAGGTCAGAGGTCGACCGGCGGGTGCGCTTGTCGGACCACTCAAGAAGGTCCCGCATCCGATAGCGGATGCAACGCGCAGAAATTTTCACGAAACGGGGGCCGCCGCCGCGAGTGCGCCAATTGCGCAATGTGCGGGGGGATATGGCGAGGTATTTCGACGCGTCATCTTCATCGATGAGCGCGTTTGCGTCAGTCAAAACTGGTGTCTTGGGTTTCTTCATAGCCGGTCTCCTTTGTTTGAACCGGCCTCCTATTGAGCACATTGTGACTCCATGTGCACACGATCTCGCTGACAGGAATTCAGAAAGTTTTGGTGCTATTTATTGTCAGCCCTCCAAGCTCTGACGGCGCTGTTGACGCTCTCATCCTTTACGACGTCTACGAGCTTGAGTGACTGAGCAATGAAGTTGCTAGCGTCAGAGGTGGCGTAAGCCCAGTTGTGATCAACTGTGACCGACCGGCCAAGCGTATCCCGCCAAAAGCCGAGCATGCGTCGGACAAAGAGTTTGAGCCCGAATGCCGGAGGAGTGCCCCTTTTAGCGGGCTGGGCGAATTCTTGAGCCTGCTCTAGAAACGCGATCACTGCCGCGACTTCGCTGGTGAAATGCTTGATCGAGCGAGGCGAAGAAATTCTCGAAAGCTCGTCAGTGCCCGCAATCTGGATTGGAAGCGCTTCCACTCCGCTCACGTCCAGTTGAATGTTTCGAATTTGGATCGCGGCGCTCTCGAAATGAGCGAAGGCTTCTTCACTGGTTGAGCTTAGTTGTGAGTGCAGCTTTCCGAGCTTTTTGAGCAGGTCACCCGTTTCATCAGCGATTTTTTTGGGGAGGTCATTGAATTTTACCCCGACATATTGCTCGTAGTCGCGCGCCGCTCGAGCAAGCTGAAACCAGTATATGTGGATATCGTTTGGGTCGTGGATGGCGCACTCCTCCGCAAGGATTAGAACGCTCTCCTTGTCGATCATCGGGTGCGCCTCTTCGCCTTGCGGCATAACGCCCAGCCGAAGCCATTCTTCTGTAGAAGAAAACTGAAATTGCGCTTCATTCATGGGCGACGACCCTCAGAGGCGAGACGGTGCTTTGCGGAGCATTGCCAGTAAATCCACTAATCAGCCCGTCGACATCATCCGCTGCGCTGCGGGTGACCGCATCGGCAAGGTGGGCGTAGCGGTGAGTTGTCTGTGCCTGGGTATGGCCCAGCAGCTTGCCGATTGTGTGCAGGGAGTGTCCCGCCGCCGCTGCGAGCGAGGCGTAGGTGTGTCGCAGATCATGGATGCGAACTTCGTCGATGCCGGCCGATTTGCGGATGCGTCGCCACGGCTTTTGCAGGTCGGTCGCGTAGTGCCCGTCGACCTTGCCTGCAATGAGATAGGGGTTGCCCGGCAGGCGGGGCAGGGCGGCCAGCACGCCAAGCGCGGATTGGCTGAGCATGACGCGGCGCGGGCCGGTCTTGGCGTCCGGCAGGAGAAGGACATTTCGGTTTACCCATGACCATTTGGCTTTTTGAATTTCTGAAAGACGGCAGCCCGTCAGGAGCAGGAGCTTGAAGGCGCTGGCGACGTGCACCGTTTCGGTCCCGTCGAGCACGCCCTGATCGAGGACGCGCCATAGCGTCTCGATCTCATCAGGGTCGAGATAGCGCTCGCGTTTGATCTCTTTGTATTTCTGGACATGGCGCGTCGGGTTCGATCCGTCTGGTCGCAACCCCCAGACCTCCGCCAGATTGAACATCTTGGAGAGCACGCCAAGGACGCGATTGGCCTGATAGGGTTTGTCACGCAATTCGTGATGGATCGCGGAAACATCGGGCCGAGTGATATCCTGAATTCGCATCATGCCGATCTTGGGGCGAATGAAGATATCGCAGCATCGCTTGTATTCGCGCTGCGTCGATGGTTTGCAGCGCACCGGGACGTATTCGTCGATGAAGCGGTCGCATAGAGCGCCCATGTGCGGCGCGCGCCGGTCGCGGCGTTTCTGGCCGGACGGGTCTTGGCCATGCGCTACGCCGCCCAGCGTCTGCCGGGCCAGATCGCGCGCTTCGTCCGGCGTGATCACGCCGTGAACGCCCAAGCTCACCCGCTTGGTTCGCCCGCCGATGCGATATTGCACGGTGTAGGTCTTTCGCCCTTTTGGTGACACGCGCACGCCAAAGCCGGGAATTTGCACATCCCAGCAGAAATAATCCCGCTCGCTCGGTGTGAGCGCGTCGACGGAACGTTTCGTGATTTTTCCCATGGTCGATTCCGATTTGGAAGCATATTGGAAGCAGTTGGCAGCGCTTCACGGTGTCGGCACGGTGACGTCTGGAGTCGCAAGGGTCAAGGCAAATAATTGAAAACGTGTGATAAATGGCGCTGCAGCGTCGACCCGTGACAACGCGTGACAAGCCCGGACTGTCTCTCATAACCTGAAGGTCATAGGTTCAAATCCTATCCCCGCACCCAAAGAAAAGCCCGCCCGGTCAATGACCTGGCGGGTTTTTTGTTTTTGGGTTGGGTCATGTTCCCAGGCGCAGCCCGCTAAACCTCAGCGTCGAGCTTCTCGCGCTGAATCTTGGCCTTGGTTCGTAGATAGTCTATCAGGCCAACCCCGACTGTCAGGACTGCGACCACGAGCAGGAGCGCTCCGATCCAAGCATAGATCGATTGGGCCTCGGTGAAATGCAGCAAGCCCAGGCCGGTGACAGCCAGGCCCAGCGCGGTCTTGATGTAGGAAAGCAGGGTTCTTCGGTTGGCGAGTTCGGTGCGCAGAAGCGCCAGTTGAACGCCGTCTATTTCGCGTTTTTGTTTCAAGCTCGTCATGAGTGACCTGTGGGGCTGGCAGGAGTTTCGATGAGCGATACGCCTGGTTCACGGAACCGTCACTCAGCTGCGGTGAATACCATCTCGCGCCGATGTTTTCCATGACCGCCCTCCGAAGGAGACCGCCAGACGCTAGGCGCTCAAATGCTTGGCGTGGAAGCGCACATGCTCCTCGACGAAGCTCGCGATGAAATAATAGCTGTGATCATAGCCTTCACGGCGATTGAGCTGGAGCGGATACCCACTCGCCTTGGCCGCCGCTTCTAGCGTTTCCGGTTGCAATTGCTCTTCGAGGAACTGGTCTGCCTCGCCCTGGTCGACCAGCGCCGGAACAGCGCCGGTGGCTTTGCGCATCAACAGGCTGGCATCGTATTGGGCCCAGCTTGAGGGGCTTTTGCCGAGATAGGCGCTGAAGGCTTTTTGTCCCCAAGGTGCGTTGACCGGATTGCTGATCGGGCTGAAGGCCGAGACGGATTGGAAACGATCCGGGTTGCGCAGCGCCAAGACCAGAGCGCCGTGCCCGCCCATCGAGTGACCAAAGATCGAGCGCTTGTCGCTGACCGGGAAGGTGGCTTCGACCAGCTCCGGCAGCTCGCGGAGCACATAATCATACATCTGGTAATGACGATTCCACGGTGCCTGGGTCGCGTTGACATAAAATCCCGCGCCCTGGCCGAGATCATAAGCCTCATCATCGGCGACATCACTGCCGCGCGGGCTGGTGTCGGGGGCGATAATGGCGACGCCAAGCTCGGCGGCGATGCGCTGGGCGCCGGCTTTCTGGATGAAGTTCTCGTCAGTGCAGGTCAGGCCGGACAGCCAGTAGAGGACGGGGACTTTTTGTCCGTTCGCGGTCTGTGGCGGCAGGTAGATCGCGAACCGCATATCGCAATTCAACGTCGAAGAATGATGGCTGTAATGCTTGGTCCAGCCGCCAAAGCTCTTGTTTGAGCTCGTAATTTCCAGTGACATGCTGCACCCTTCCCAAGGTAATGCCGTTTCAGCGCGACCGTCTTGCGGGCCTATTTGTCGAAGTGAATGACGGAGCGAATGCTCTTGCCGGCATGCATCAGTTCGAAGGCTTCATTGATGTCATCAAGGCCCATGGTGTGGGTGATGAAGTCATTGAGCTGGAATTCGCCCTTCATGTAGCGCTCGACATAATCAGGCAGTTCGGAACGGCCTTTGACGCCGCCGAAAGCCGAGCCGCGCCAGACGCGGCCGGTGACCAGCTGGAAGGGCCGGGTCGAGATCTCTTGGCCGGCACCGGCGACGCCGATGATCACCGATTCACCCCAGCCCTTGTGGCAACATTCCAGCGCCGAGCGCATCACATTGACGTTGCCGATGCATTCAAACGAATAGTCGACGCCGCCATCGGTCAGCTCAACGATCACGTCCTGGATGGGCCGGTCGTAATTCTTCGGATTGATGAAGTCGGTCGCGCCGAGCTTGCGGGCGAGGTCGAACTTGCTCTCATTGATATCGATCACAATGATCCGGCTGGCCTTGGCCATCGTCGCGCCGATCACGGCTGACAGGCCAATTCCGCCCATGCCGAAAATGGCAACGGTGGCGCCTTCTTCGACCTTGGCGGTGTTCATCACTGCACCCATCCCGGTGGTAACGCCGCAGCCGAGCAGGCAGACTTCTTTGAGCGGTGCTTCCGGGTTGATCTTCGCCAGCGAGATTTCCGGCAGGACGGTGTATTCGGAGAAGGTCGAGCAGCCCATATAATGGAAGATCGGCTTGCCATCCTTGAAGAAGCGCGTCGTGCCGTCCGGCATCAGGCCCTTGCCCTGGGTCTCGCGGATTTTCTGGCACAGATTGGTTTTGCCCGATTTGCAGAACTTACACTCACCGCACTCCGGCGTGTAAAGCGGGATCACATGGTCGCCGACGGCAACACTGGTGACGCCTTCGCCGATCGATTCAACGATGCCGCCGCCTTCATGGCCGAGTACGACGGGGAAGATGCCTTCCGGATCGTCACCCGACAGGGTGAAGGCGTCGGTATGGCACACGCCTGTGGCGATGATGCGGACGCGCACTTCACCGGCTTGTGGCGGCATGACGTCGATTTCTTCAATCGAGAGCGGTTGGTTCACGGCCCAAGCGACAGCGGCCTTGGATTTGATCATGTCGGTCATCGCGGTCTCGCTTTGCTTCAGATTGGTTGGCGTGCCGCTTGTGCAGCGGATGATGGGACGGGTTTACACTATTCCTGACCCGGCATAATCATGATTTTCTGTAATTCAGTATTGCGTCACGGTAACAATTAGGTGGCGCCCGGCAATGAGCGAGGCGTCGATGTCCAACTGGGAAGGTGTCAGTGAATTCGTCGCCGTCGCGGAGGCCGAGAGCTTCACCGCCGCCGCCAAGCGGTTGGGTATATCCACGGCGCAGGTCAGCCGCCAGGTCGGGGCGCTCGAGGCGCGGCTGGCGGTCAAACTCTTCTATCGCACGACGCGAAAAGTCACGATCACCGATACCGGCCAGATTTATTACATCCATTGCCGCCAGGTGCTCGATGGCTTGGCCGAGGCTGAACGTGCGATCTCGGATCTGCACCAGACGCCCAAGGGCCGGCTCAATCTGACCGCGCCCGTCACCTATGGCGAGAACCGGATCGCTCCGTTGGTCAATGATTTTGTCGCCCGCTATCCGGTGTTGGATGTCAATTTAAACCTGACCAATCAAATGCTTGATCTGGTCGCGGAAGGTTATGATCTGGCGATCCGGCTGGGTCAGCTCGAAGACAGCAGCATGATGGCCAAGCGCTTGGCCAGCCGCGCGCATCATGTTTGCGCCTCGCCGGGCTATCTGGCCGTCCATGGCGCGCCACATACGCTTTCCGAGCTGGACCGGCATAATTGCCTGCAAGGTACAGCCGGCAATTGGCGGTTTCAGGAAGGTGGCAAAGTGCGCCATATCCGCGTCACCGGAAACCTGCGTTGCAATAGCGGCTCGTCGCTGGTCGACGCTGCCCGCAAAGGCATCGGGATCATTCAGCTGCCCGATTATTATGTCGACGCCGAACTGCGCTCCGGCCGGCTGGTCTCCATGCTCGACGCCTATCGCGCGCCCGATGATGGCATCTGGGCGATCTATCCCCACAACCGTCATTTATCGCCCAAAGTGCGCCTGCTGATTGACCATCTTGGCGAAGCTCTCGGTTGAACCGGGCGCGCCGCGATCAAACGTGCTGGCTTGATTTCCCCGTTTGAAGGCCCATCTCAAAGCCTGATTGGAGTTTTGACCGAGGTAGAATGATGGCCGGCGGATGGACCCGAGACGGGGCGGTACAGGATCAGATCGACGACTCGATCTCGGATGAGGTGATGCACGCGCGCAGCAAGCTGCCGACGGGTGAGAGTGCCGAATTCTGTGTCGAATGCGGCGATGAAATCCCCGAACGCCGGCGCTTGGCCATTCCCGGCGTCAAAACCTGTATTCTCTGCCAGTCAGAGCGCGACGGCCAACGCGCCGCCTCCGGCGTCAATCGCCGCGGCAGCAAGGACAGCCAGCTGCGGTAGGCGGAAGCGGGACGTGCACCGGTTTCAAACTGGACCCTGTCCCGGGTGATCTGTCACCTCCACCATCCCCAACCTTGCATAAAATCCCGCCGCCCCGGACGGATTATCTGCGGCCACTTTCAGGTCGACCTCGAAAATGCCGCGCGCCTGGAAGGTGCGGAAAATCTTCTGCATCAGTGCCCGGCCCAGACCGTGGCGGCGCCGGGCGGGCGCGACGGCGATGTCCTTGATATAGCCCAAGCTCCAACATTGGGCGAAGCCGGCGAGTTCGCCGCTGGCTGCGTCCAGGGCGACGAAGCAGAGATCGGGGCGGTATTCCGGATCGGCGCTCAAGGCTGGCCACCAGTCCTCGAAGGCGAGCACATCACCGCCGCCCGGTGCATAGGCGTCATTGAGCAGAGCGCGCGCAGCACGGCCATGGTGCAGCGGGTCGAAGGTGGCGGCCTCGATCCCGACCGGCCAGCGCGGCACGTAATCTGCGGCCGGATCGATGCGTTTGCGCAGATGAATGGCGGTTCGGAGCAAGAGCTGGCCTTTGTGGTGAGCCGGGATGCTACAGGCTTGGCCCAGCGGGTCAATTTTCGCAGCCGCCTGGCGCTGGTCACGCGCTGCAGCCGGCGTCCAGTTGTGCCGTCAACGCTTCGAGACTGGGCGCGATGTCGGTGACATGCACCGGCCGTTCCAGCACTTGCGCGAGGTTGCGCGGTGCGAACAGGGTCTGACCGGTCAGGGGCTCGACGACGTCGGCGAATTTATAGGGATGCGCCGTCGCGGCGGCGATCCAGGGCCGATTCTCGCGCTGGCGCTGGCCCATGCGCGCATGCGCCTCCAGCGCCGTCGCTGTGTGCGGGCAGGCGATATAGCCGCTGTGCTGCCAGGTCTGCGCGATGCGCGCCCTGATGGCGGCGTCATCGACCCGCACCACATCCTCGACCAGATGCTCGCCAAAGCCCACCAAACGTTCGAAATTGCTCGGCGCGCCGACATCCATCGCATTGGCCAGCGTCGCGATCGACTGGCGCGCTGTGTATTGGCCGCTGGCGTACCAGTCGGACAGGGTCGCATTGGCGTTGGTCGCGAGCACAATCGGTCCGATTGGCAGACCGCAGGCGCGCGCCAGCATGGCCGCAAAACCATTGCCCAGATTGCCGGTCGGTATGATCAGGCCGGGCTTGGTCCCGGTGCGATTAAAGACCTCAAGGCTGGCTTGGGCCCAATAGGCCATTTGCGGCAGCAGGCGTCCGATACTGATTGAATTGGCCGAAGTCAGCCCATGGCGGGCGCTGAGGCCGGTGTCGGAGAAGGCGGTTTTGACGAGGCGCTGGCAGGCATCGAAATCAGCGTTCACCCGCAGAGCCGTCACCGGTTCGCGCCAGCAGCACAGCTGCCTTTCCTGGAAAGCCGATATCCGTCCCTTCGGGAACAGGATCACCGCGCGGGCATGGCGCGCGCCCTCGGCGGCACAACCAACTGCACCGCCGGTATCGCCCGAGGTCGCCGCGAGGACTGTGATCGGGTCATCGGCCCTGGCGATCACATCGAAGGCGCGAAACAGGAAGCGGGCACCGAAATCCTTGAAGGCACCGGTCGGCCCGTGAAACAATTCCAGCACCTGCAGGGCGGGTTGATCCGGGTCGGGCGTCACCAGCGGCACAGAGAAATCAAACGCCGAAGCGCAGATTCCCGCCAGCCCGTCCGACAATGGTGAACCGGCGAAGAAGGGCGTCAGCAGGCGGTGGGCCAGCGTGCCGAGATCAGGGTCGCTGGCGAAATCACCCGGCTCGAAGTGCGGCAGGGCCTCGGGCAGATAGAGCCCGCCATCCGGCGCGACGCCAGCGCGCAGGGCCTGGTCGGCAGTGACCAGTGGTGCCTCGTCGCGTGTGCTGCGATACATCACGACACCGCCTCCAGCCGCAAACCATCCGAGATCAGGGGCGCATGATAGGGCGTCGCAGCACAATCTGCTGCGGCAAAGGCGGCCGCCATCGCCGCGCGGCAAGCCTCTGCCTGCGCATCCGGAACCCAGGCAAACACCGACGGGCCCGAGCCGGAGAAGGAACAGCCGAGCGCGCCGGCGGCGAGAGCGGCTGCTTGCACCGAAGTCAGTTCGGGCAGGAGCGGCAGGCGTTGTGGCTCGATAAAGACATCGCGCAGCCCGGCGGCGATCAGCTCGAGATCGTGGCTGGCACAACCGGCCACGAAGCTGGCGATGTTGCGGGCATGCTCGACGGCGATGTCTTTGGCGATGCTGTCGGAGAGGAGTTTGCGGGCGTCTTGGGTCTCGATTTTGCGGTCGGGATGAAACAGGATGCAGGCAATGCCGGCCGGCAAAGGCAGGCGCCGGATCAGCGGCGGGTCGAGCCGGGCCGCGATTACCAGCCCGCCCAGCAGGGCGGCCATCACATTGTCCCAAGGCGGTGGATCGGCCGAGACCCGCTCGCCCTGCATCGCCGGCAGCAGAAGATCGAGCGTCTCAAACGGCGTGACCAGCAAAGCATTGACCGCACCGGCTGCCGCGACCGCAGAGGCCGCCGAGCCGCCCATGCCGGCGCTCAGCGGCACGCCCTTGTCGATATCGATGCGGACGCCGAATGGGGCGCCAGCCGCGTCGAGCACAGCCTTCGCAGCGGCGAGGGCGCAATTGCGCTCCACTTCGGCTGGCAGGCTGTCGACCAGGCCGGAAACCGTGCCCAACCGGACGCCGGGTTCAGTCGTCCGATGCGCGGTGACGCTGTCACGCACGGCATCGAAGGCGAGGCCAAGCACGTCGAAGCCGACGCCGACATTGCCGATACTGGCCGGCGCCGAAGCGCGGGCCGAACTGGGAGCCGATGTCATGCGATTTCTTTCCCCGGCATTCGTGTGGTCTGCGCGGCCAGCCCGGCTTTCGAACCGGTCGTGGCCGCTTGGCTGCAATCGACGCGGCGCTGGATGTCGACGATATCAGCAAACACCGCCTCGGCAGTCGGCCAGCGGCCGGCACCCTTGCCCTGCACATAGAGGGATTCATGGGGAAGTTGAACGAGAAATCCGTTTTCTTCATTACGTAGCCGAGCCAGGCGATGGTCCCGTGGCAGGGCGCGCAATTCGACCTTGGCGACGACGCGGCCATCGCTGCCGGCGGTGCAAGACGCGACCTGTTTGAACACCAGATTCTGCTCCGCCGCTGCCTGCAAACGATGTGCTGGCAGGTGGGAGAGGCTCTCCTTGGCGATCTCGCGCGGATCGAGCGCGACGCCAAAAGCGTGCTGGATGATGATGGAGAGCTTGTCGGCGGCATCATGGCCGTCAATATCGCCGCGCGGATCGGCCTCGGCAAAGCCGAGCGCCTGGGCCTCGGCGATCGCATCCGCAAGCAGGGCCCCTTCGGCGAGCCGACCGAGGATGAAATTGCACGTCCCGTTCATCACGCCCTCCACCGACAGGACTGCGCCGGTCTGGTTCACCCGGTCGAGCGTCTCCAGGATCGGCGCGCCACCACCGACCGCTGCAGAATAGCGCAATTGCCGCCCCGCTTTGGTCGCCAGCGCGTGCAGGCGCTGAAAGTCGAGCGCGATTACTGCCTTGTTGGCGGTCACCAGATGCATGCCGTCGCGCAGGACGGACTGGCTGAGGCTGCGGGCGATCGTGGTGCCGCCCATCGTCTCGACGACAATGTCAGGCTCACCGTCCAGCGCTTCGGCCACATCCGTCGTAAATTGCAGGCCGCTGCGCGCATGCGCGTCGGCATCGCGCACCAGAACCGGGTTGAGCTGGAAACGGCCGGGATGGGCCAGCAAGTGTTCACACACCCCGGCGCCGACCGAGCCATGGCCGAGCACGGCTACCCGCAAGGGTCTGGCGGCGTGACGGACACCGAGCTTGCGCGCCACCGGGCCGATCCGCGTTGCGAAGGCCTTACCCAGCCCGGCAACCTCGATCACGACGCCGAGCGCTTGGGCGGCCTGGATCGCCTTGTCCTGCACCAGGCCACGGCTGACCCGCGCCGCCTCGGCATAATCAAGCTGGTCGAAGCGCTGCGCATCGGGCACGCGGGCCGGGTCATCGGTATAGACACCGTCGACATCCTTGATCAGGCGCGCCCGGCTGGCTCCGAGCCAATGGGCAAACATCACGGCCGTCAGATCCGTGCCGCCGCGACCGAGCGTCACCGGTCCGTCCCGCCCGTCACCGAAAAAGCCCGGCGCGACCACGACATCAGCCCGCTGGAAATACGCCCGCACGCGGTCGGCATCGAGCCCGGTCAGATTGGCATCCAGCGCCGAACCGTCGGCTCTGAGCCCCATTTCATGAGGGTCCAGCACCGCAGCCGCGACACCGGCGCGTTGCAGCGCCAAGCCCATCAACGCCGCCGATTTCAACTCGCCGCAGCGCACCAATCGCGCCAGCATGGCGTCATCTGCGCTCTGCCCGACGACATCACCGACCTCGAACAGGGCATCGGTTTCGCCGTCGAGTGCCGAGACCACAGCGACGACTTTTTCGCCGGCCCGGGTGTGGCGGTAAATTTCATGTGCGGCGCGCGCGTAATCATCGGCGGTGAGCAGCACCGAACTGCCGAATTTGAGAACGCAGAGCTTGGGCAAGGGTGCTGGTCTGGCTGGAGAGTTCACTGGACTGGTCCTTTGGGTGATCTGAAATTCAGGCAAGAAAAAACCCGCTTCCTGGGGGAGCGGGTCGGGGTGTCATGCGGATGTTGAAAACCGCTAGTCCACGCCAACCTGCCCCCGCATCGTCGAGGTGGTCATGGTAATGGTCATGGCAGTGGACATGATCGAACCGGCAGACGCGTTGACGCCATCGCCGCAAGCGGTGCGGCGCAGCATGTCAGGGCGGGTTACGGCATTGAGGGTCATCAGGGTCCGGTCAGGCAAATCCGTGCCCAAAATCAGGCGCGGTGAAATTCTTTTGCAAGAAAGGCGCAATCAACGCCATGGGTCAAACGGTTTTTGTTGCAAAGCTGCATTTGGCGCATCAAGCGAGCGAAAATGTCACGCGCATCGATTGCGGCTTCCCTGGAGCTCCAGGCAGCAAAAAGCCCCGGTCGATGGCCGACCGGGGCTCGTTGGAAAAAGCTGTGGCTTGGCCTATTCGGCGGCGGTTTCCAGTGTCTTCTTCGCCTTTTCAGCGCGCGGCGCGGCTGCGCGGACATAGGGCGCGACGTGGTTCTCATAGGTTTTGAAGTTCTCGATGAACATCCCGACCAGCTTGCTGGCTTGGGCGTCATAGGCGGCCTGGTCCTGCCAGGTCGAGCGCGGATCGAGGATCGCGGGATCGACGCCATCGACGGCAATCGGAACCATGAAGCCGAAATTGGCGTCCTCGCGGAAGGCGGCCTCCTTCAGGGAGCCGTCCAGGGCCGCGTTGAGCAGGGCGCGGGTTGCCTTGATCGGCATCCGCTTGCCGGTGCCATAGGCACCGCCGGTCCACCCGGTATTGACCAGCCAGCAATCGACATTGTGGGTCGCGATCAGTTCGCGCAGCAGGGCACCGTATTCAGCTGGGTGACGCGGCATGAAGGGGGCGCCGAAACAGGCCGAGAAGGTGGCGCTCGGTTCGGTGACGCCCTTTTCGGTGCCGGCGACTTTCGCGGTATAGCCCGAGAGGAAGTGATACATCGCCTGGGCCGGGGTCAGCTTGGCGATCGGTGGCATGATGCCGAAAGCGTCACAGGTCAGCATAACCAGGTTTTTTGGATGGCCGCAGGTGCCGGTCTCGCTGGCATTGTGGATCGCGCTGAGCGGATAGGCGCCGCGGCTGTTTTCCGCCAGGGTGGCGTCGTCGAGATCGAGCTGGCGGGTGATTGGATCCATCACCACGTTTTCAAGCACCGTGCCCCACATTTTGGTGGTGGCGTGAATTTCCGGCTCGGCCTCGGCCGAGAGCTTGATCATCTTGGCGTAGCAACCGCCCTCGAAATTGAACAGGCCATTGGGTGACCAGCCATGCTCATCATCACCGACCAGGGTGCGGCTGGCATCGGCCGACAGGGTCGTCTTGCCGGTGCCGGACAGGCCGAAGAAGATCGCCGCATCATCATCCTTGCCGACATTGACCGAGCAATGCATTGGCATCACGCCTTTGGCCGGCAGCAGATAATTGAGAATGGTGAAAACGGATTTCTTGGTCTCGCCGGCATAGGACGTGCCGCCGATCAGCACCAGCTTGCGGGCGAAATCAACACCGATCACGGTCTCCGAGCGGCAGCCATGGCGCGCCGGGTCGGCCTTGAAATCGGGCAGGTTGATGATGGTGAATTCGGCTTGGAAGTTCTGATACTCGTCCTCGGTCGGCAAGCGCAGCAAATGGCGGATGAACAGTGAGTGCCAAGCGAGGTCATTGACGACCCGAACGGGCAGACGATGGTCCTTGTCGGCGCCGCCAAACAGCTGCTGCACGAACAATTCCTTGCCGGTCATATGCTGGCGGAAATCATCCCAGAGTGCGTCGAAATGCGACGGGTCGATCTGGGCATTACTGTCCCACCAGACCTGGTCTTCGGTTTCGGTATCGCGGACCGTGAACTTGTCCTTGGCCGAGCGGCCAGTATGGATGCCGGTCTTGACGACGAGGGCGCCGCCTTCGGCGATCTCGCCTTCATTGCGGTGGATCGCGGTCTGGTAAAGCCGCGCTTCATTCCAGTTGAGGTGGATCTGCTTGGCCTGAATGCCCATGGCAGCAAGGCCGCCGTCGTGACGCTCGGATGTCGACATATTTACTAACCCCCAATGGCCCTCTCATCTGTCGGAGAGGTCGCCCTTTTTCGCCTGCGGCGTGCCACGGATCAGGTCCGTATGGTCGGCGCGACGCGTTAACTTCTCCGGACAACGCAAGTGTCTTGCCAGTTCCGGCGAACCGTCATGAAATGAGGCGGTACCAGATCAGCTTGATCCAGAAAAGCCAAAAAGGCACGCAAGAAATCGAAATCGAAATCGGAAACCGCTATGTTATCGAAAACAATAATCTCCTGTGCGGCAGCGGCCATCATGGCTGGCACCGCTCTGGCGCAAGCTGACGAGGCGCAATCTATGCCTGATCTTGAAGCGCGCTTCATGACGATGGCGCTCGATTGCGTACAACGGGAATACCCGAACAAGATCAGCCATGTGCTTAGCTCCGATGCCGACGCGCAACCACCTCACAGTCTGCATCCGGCCTTTTATGGCTGTTTCGATTGGCACTCCTCGGTTCACGGCCATTGGCTGCTGGTGCGCCTGTTGCGCACCATGCCCGAGAGCGAGCTGACCCAGGCTGCGGCGGCGGCGCTCGATGCCAATCTGACGCCGGAACATATCGCCGGTGAGATCGCGTATTTCGAGGCCGATGGACGCGCGGCCTTTGAGCGCCCCTATGGCCTGGCCTGGCTGCTCCAGCTTGGCGCTGAATTGCGCGAATGGGACGATCCGCGCGCCCGCCGCTGGAGCGCCGCGATCGCGCCGCTCGAACAGACCGTCTCAGACCGATACAGGAGCTGGTTGCCCAATCTGGCGTATCCGATCCGGATCGGAACCCACAATCAGTCCGCCTTTGCCCTCGCGCTCGGCCTCGATTGGGCCCGCGAGGCCGGCGATGTCGAACTGGAGCGATTGATCGTCACCAAGGCGATTGAGTTTCACGCCGAGGATCGCAATTGCCCGATCAGCTATGAGCCCTCTGGAGAGGATTTTCTCTCACCCTGCCTGATGGAAGCGGATCTGATGCGGCGCGTCATGCCCGAGGCGGACTATGTGGTCTGGCTTGAGGGCTTCCTGCCGGATATCCCGCTGGACGGCGCCTCCGATTGGCTGACGCCCGGCATCGTGCTCGACGCCAGCGATGGCAAGCTGGTCCATCTCGACGGGGTCAACCTGTCCCGCGCCTGGGCGCTTGAGGGGATTGCTTCGGCCTTGCCGCACACCGATCCGCGCCGTGCCGCCTTGCTGGCGGCAGCGGCGGTCCATGCCGAGGTCGGGACCCGCTCGGTTGATGGTGCCGACTATGCCGGCGGCCACTGGCTGGCCAGTTTCGCGACCTATCTGACGACCCGGCGCGGGCTGGAAGCGCCGGCCTGGCGCGCCCTGCCAGAATAGTCTGGCGGAATAGTCAGGCGGAGCTATTACTTCGGCAGAGGTGTGTGTTCGGTTTCTGTGGCGGGCAGGGTGAAGCGCCCGTCCGCCGGGAAGTCGGCTGCTGCGGCCTCGGTCCAGTCGCGCTTGGCCTGATCGAGCCGGGCGGCATCGCTGGCGACGAAATTCCAGAAGATCTGCCGTTCGCCCAGGGAAGCGCCGCCGCACAGCATCACAATGCTGGACTCATTGGCGCTCAACACCGGCGCGCTACCGGCTGTGATTACGGCCATTTCGCCGGCCCGCAATATTTCGCCATCGAGCTCGACCTCGCCGCTGACGAGATAGACGGCGCGTTCATCGTGTTCGATATCGAGTTTGGCTTCGGTGCCGGTGGGCATGTTGGCGTGCAGATAGAAAATTGGCGAGAACACCTCGACCGGCGCCTCAAACCCCCAGGCTGTTCCGAGGATCAGGCGGAAGCGGACACCGCCGCGCTCGAACTCCGGCAGGCTGGCGGCACCATGATGGTGAAAGGCTGGCGCGACGTCTTCCTGATCGGCCGGCAAGGCAACCCAGGTCTGGATGCCGTGGATGCGATGGCCGCGGGCGCGTTCCGGCGGCGGCGTGCGTTCGGAGTGGACAACGCCGCGCCCGGCCGTCATCCAGTTGACATCGCCGGGACGGATGACGGCATCAACCCCCAGATTGTCCTGGTGGCGCAGGGCGCCATCGAACAGATAAGTCACGGTCGCCAGGCCGATATGCGGATGCGGGCGGACATCAATCCCGGTTCCCGGCTCAAAGGCCGCTGGCCCCATCTGGTCGAAAAAGATGAAGGGGCCGACCATGCGCTGGCGCGGCGCCGGCAGCACGCGCCGGACCTCGAAACCGCCGAGATCGCGGGTGCGACCTTCAATTTTCCGTTCGATTATGGCCGTCATTGTGATGCCTCCGTCAGGCTTGGACTGATGGCAACCGCTTGCGCAGCGCGTTTCAATACTCATTATGCCAGCATCAATGTGTGGGGAGGTCTTCATGAAATCAATTATCGCAGCTGCTGCAGCCTTGATGCTGACGGGCGGCGTGTTCGCCCAGGACACGTTCGAAATCGAGCCGGCACAGGCCGCAACGGCCGATGTGCTGGTCAACCAGGCGCTCGACAGCGATCTGGCCTGGTCGGTTGTTGAGTCGCTGACGACTGAAGTCGGACCGCGCCTGGCCGGGTCCGAAGCGGAAGCGCGCGCCCGTGCCTGGGGCGAGGCGCTGGGTAATTCGCTGAACTTCGACCGCGTCGCGGTGGAAAACTTCACCATGCCGTTCTGGGATCGCGGCGAACTCGAAATTTCGATGACCGCACCCTATAATCTGGCGCTGCACGGCGCGGCTCTGGGCGGCTCGGGCCGCTCGCCGCGCCTCGGTGCGATCAACAGCGACGTCGTCTATTTCCGCAATGTCGCCGCGCTGATGGCCGTCGCTGACGGATCGCTTGAGGGCAAGATCGCCTTCGTCGATGGCGACCCGCTTGTCGCCACCCAGACCGGTGCCGGTTATGGCCCCGCCAATCAACGCCGCCGCATTGGCTGGCAGCATGCTGAACGTGCCGGTGCCGACGCCATCGTCGTCCGCTCGGTTGGCTCGGACCATCACCGCAACCCGCATACCGGCATGATCAGCTCGCGCGACGGCGAATGGGCCCGCATTCCGGTTATCGCGATCTCCAATCCCGATGCCGACCAGCTGCGCCGCCTGCATGAGAACGGCACGCCACTGGCGATGCATATCCGCTCAACCGCCGGCTGGCATGGCGAAGTCACCAGCGGCAATGTCGTGATGGATATTGTCGGCAGCGAATTGCCCGACGAGATTGTGCTGATTGGTGGCCATCTCGACAGTTGGGATATCGGCACGGGCGCCATTGATGACGGGGCCGGGATCGCGATCTCGGTTGCCGCCGCCGAACTGATCGCCCGTCTGCCCGAGCGTCCGCGTCGCACCATCCGCGTCGTGATGTTTGGTGCCGAGGAAGTCGGCCTGCTGGGCGCCCGCGCCTATGCCGAACAACATGCCGACGAATTGCCCAATCACGTACTGGCCACTGAGTCCGATTTCGGGGCCGGCCGCATCTGGCAATTCGTCTCCAATGTCGACGCCGCGGCCAATCCGGCAATCGATGCCATTGGCCGCGTCATGGCGCCGCTGGGCATTTTGCGCGGGGGCAATGAGGACGGCGAGAGTGGACCGGACATCATCCCGATGGCGATGAATGGCGTGCCGACGGTCGGATTGAGTCAGGACGGGATGGATTATTTCAATCTGCACCACACCCCGGACGACACCCTCGACAAGATCGATCCCGACGCGCTGGCCCAAAATGTCGCCGCCTATGTTGCGCTCGTCTATCTGGCGGCCAATATGGATGTCGACTTCCGTACGCCCGCCGAGGCGTCTGACGTCGAGGAAAACGCGGCCGAGCAATAGGCGCTACACAGCGCCAGGCAAGTAGTCACTGAACGGCAGACCTCCGATAGTCTAACGGGGGTCTGCCGGCAGGTTTGCGACACGTGCGGTCAGGAGGCGCAGGATGAACATCAAGGACGCCGCATCACTCAGCGGATTGCCGGCCAAAACGATCCGCTATTACGAGAGCATAGACCTGCTTTCGCCCTTGCGGGCCGAGAATGGCTATCGCGATTATCGCGAAGCGGATCTGCACAAGCTCGGCTTTCTGGCTCGCGCCCGGGCACTGGGTTTCTCGATCGAAGACTGTCGGCATCTGCTCTCGCTCGACAGCGATGCCTCGCGCTCCAGCAGCGAGGTCAAAGCCTTGGCCCAGCAACATATTCGCCAGATCGGCGACAAGATTTCCGAGCTGAAATCGATGCGCGCCACGCTGCAGAAACTGGCCTCCGCCTGCCATGGCGATGACATGCCCGACTGCCCGATCATGGATGAATTATCGGGACTTGCGCCGGAGATCTGTTCCGCTCCTGGTAAGGCCTTGCCGGTCGTTTGAAAATACCGCTTGACCTTCCAGCGACTGGAAGGATTACACCGGTTGTCATCACTCGAAGAAG
This sequence comes from uncultured Maricaulis sp., assembly GCF_963975345.1. Taxonomy (NCBI): domain Bacteria; kingdom Pseudomonadati; phylum Pseudomonadota; class Alphaproteobacteria; order Maricaulales; family Maricaulaceae; genus Maricaulis; species uncultured Maricaulis sp. Next base: position 24,661 of record NZ_CAXBGE010000005.1, read on the forward strand.
GCACCGGTCATGACCACCCATCACCACGATAAATCTGCCGCCTGCTGCGCTGGAACTCACCCTGCGCACGGCGAAACAGCCACCGACCCGGTCTGCGGCATGACCGTGGACAAGGCTGCCGGAAAACCGCAATTCGAGCATGACAGCACCACCTATCATTTCTGCTCGACCCATTGCCACGATCGCTTCGTCGCTGATCCGCAACACTATGTCGATGGCGCACACCGACAGGCCGATTCCGACGTCCCTGCTGGCACGCAATACACCTGCCCGATGCACCCGGAAATCATCCAGACCGGGCCGGGAACTTGCCCGATTTGCGGCATGGCGTTGGAACCGATGGGCGTGCCCCAAGGCGATGAAGGTCCCAATCCGGAACTGGTCGATTTCCGTCGTCGCTTCTTCTGGGGCAGCCTGCTGACCGTTCCGCTGGTCCTGCTCTCGATGGGACCGTTCGTCGGACTCAGCTTTGCGCGCGACTTTTTCGGCGAGGCCACGGCCTTGTGGCTCGAGCTGGTATTGGCAACGCCGGTCATCCTGTGGGCTGGCTGGCCGTTCATGGTACGCGCAGTGCAATCGGTGCGCACGGGCCATCTCAACATGTTCACCCTGATCGGGATGGGCGTCAGCGCGGCCTATATTTACAGCCTGATCGCCGTGGTGTTCCCGACAATCTTCCCGGCGGAGTTCCGCGATGCGGGCGGCCATGTCGCGGTCTATTTCGAGGCGGGTGCGGTGATCACCGTGCTGGTACTGCTGGGCCAAATCCTGGAGCTGAGTGCGCGTGAACGCACCGGATCCGCGATCCGCGCCTTGCTCGATCTGGCGCCAAAGACGGCGCGAATCATCCGCGAAGACGGCAGCGAGGAAGAAGTTGCGCTCGAAAGCGTCATGGTCGGCGATCGCTTGCGGGTTCGCCCCGGTGAAAAACTCCCGGTCGATGGGTTGGTCATCTCGGGTAATTCCTCCGTCGATGAATCCATGCTCACCGGCGAAGCTCTGCCGGTTGAAAAGGTGGAAGGCGACAGCGTCACCGGTGCCACGATCAACGGCTCGGGCGGCCTGGTGGTCGAGGCGCGCCGCGTCGGGGCCGACAGTGTGCTCAGCCAGATCGTGGAAATGGTCGCCAAGGCCCAGCGCAGCCGCGCCCCGATCCAGAAATTCGCCGATATTGTTGCTGGCTGGTTCGTCCCGGTCGTGATCGTCATCGCCGCCCTTGCCTTCATCGGCTGGTCGTTATGGGCCCCGCCGCCAGCAATGGCGCATGCGCTTATCGCTGCCGTCTCGGTGCTGATCATTGCCTGTCCCTGTGCGCTGGGGCTGGCGACGCCAATGTCGATCATGACCGCCGCCGGGCGTGGTGCCCAGGCGGGCGTCTTGATCCGCGACGCCGAGGCGCTGGAGCGCTTCGAGAAAGTCGACACACTACTGGTCGACAAGACAGGCACGCTGACGATGGGCAAGCCCAAACTGGTCGGTGTGCAAAGCGGGTCCGGTCATTCCGATGACGGGGTGCTGGGTTTTGCCGCTGCGCTCGAGCGTGGTTCGGAGCACCCGCTCGCCGAGGCGATCCTGAAAGGGGCGGAGGCCAAGGGGCTGAGCCTGCAGCCGGTCGAGGACTTCCAGTCGGTCACAGGCAAGGGCATTACCGGCCGTGTGGACGGACATGCTCTGGCTTTGGGCAATATGGCGCTGATGAGCGATCTCGGGGTTGACCCGGCCGCCCTTGTGGCCGCCGCCGATGCGCGCCGCGATAACGGTGAGACGGTTATGTTCTTGGCCGTCGACGGCGTCTGCGCCGGTTTCATCGGCGTTGCCGATCCGATCAAGGAGACGACACAGGCCGCCTTGAAGGATTTGGCCGCTGCCGGCATCCATGTCATCATGGCGACCGGTGATAATGAGCGCACGGCGAAAGCCGTCGCGGCGCAACTCGGCATCGAGGACTTCCATGCTGGGGTCCTGCCAGCCGACAAGGCAAAGCTGATCGAAGATCTCCAGGCTGCCGGCCATCGCGTCGCCATGGCTGGTGACGGGGTCAATGACGCTCCCGCACTGGCGCGGTCCGATGTCGGGATCGCGATGGGCACCGGAGCCGATGTTGCGATCGAAAGTGCCGGGATTACCCTGGTCAAGGGCGACCTCACCGGCATCGTTCGCGCTCGCCATTTGGCGAAAGCGACGATGCGCAACATCCGGCAGAATCTGTTTTTCGCGATGGTGTATAATGCGGCCGGGGTGCCTGTTGCAGCAGGCGTTCTCTACCCCTTCCTCGGCATTTTGATCTCGCCGATGTTTGCAGCCGCAGCGATGAGCCTGTCTTCGGTCTCGGTGATTTCCAACGCCCTGCGTCTGCGCAGCGTCAAGCTTTGAATTCGGAATGAAAATGGACTCTGTTCAAAAGGTGACTCAGATGGATCGTCGTGAATTTCTCAACACCACCCTCGCTGTGGGCGGTTATGCGGCAGCGTCGTCGCTGTTGCCAGCTTGGGCGCAGAGCGCGGCGCCGCTGACCAGCGCCGGCCTACCCGCGCTCTCGGGGACGCGCTTTGACCTCAATGTCGGCCGTACGCCGGTGATGATTGATGGTCGTCGCAGCCGGGCGATAACAATCAATGGGCATTTGCCGGCGCCGGTGCTGCGTTGGCGCGAGGGTGACGACATCACACTCAACGTTACCAATGGCCTCACTGAGGACAGCTCCATTCACTGGCACGGTATTCTGCTGCCCTTCCAGATGGATGGCGTGCCGGGCGTGGCCTTTCCAGGTATCGCGCCGGGCGAGACCTTCCAGTATCGCTTCCCGGTCAAGCAGTCGGGCACGTATTGGTATCACTCCCATTCCGGCCTGCAGGAGCAGATGGGCCATTACGGGCCGATCATTATCGATCCGGCTGGCGAAGACCCGATCCAGTATGACCGCGAATATGTGCTGATGCTCGGTGACTGGACCTTCGAGGGCGCTCACGCGGTCTTCAATCGGCTGAAACAGGTCTCCGACGTCTACAATTTCCAGCGCCGCACCGTGCAGGACTTCTGGCGCGATGCGCGCAGCGAAGGCCTCGATCAGGCAATTGCCCAACGGACGATGTGGGCCCAAATGCGGATGAACATGACCGATATCGCCGATGTCACCGGCGCCGCCTACACCTATCTCATCAATGGGCATGGACCTGAGGACAACTGGACTGGCCTGTTCCGTCCCGGCGAGCGGGTCCGGTTGCGCATCATCAACTCCTCCGCGATGACAATCTTCAATCTGCGTATCCCTGGCCTGCCGATGACCGTGGTTGAGGCCGATGGGCTGCCCGTCCAGCCGGTCGAGACTGACGAGTTTCAGATCGGTGTTGCGGAAACCTATGACGTGATCGTTGAGCCCGGCGATCAAGCCTACACCATCATGGCTGAGAGCATCGACCGCGGAGGTTTTGTCCGCGCCACGCTGGCACCGCGCGCCGGCATGCAGGCGGCCGTGCCGCCCTTGCGCGAACGACCTCTGCTGAGCATGCGCGATATGGGCATGGATCATAGTGCCATGGGCGGTATGGCGGGGATGGATCATTCCGCCATGGGCGGCGATGGCGCGCCGATGGATCACGCTGCCATGGGAGACGGCACGCCCGCACCGGCACCGGCGATGGACCACGCCGCCATGGGCCACGCCATGCCGGCGCCGGCACCGGCGATGGATCACGCCGCCATGGGCCACGCCATGCCGATGCCCGCACCGGCGATGGACCATGCGGCGATGGGGCATGAAATGCCGATGCCGGCTCCAGCTCCGGCGATGGATCACGCCGCCATGGGGCATGGCGCCGCGCCTGTGATGGCCGCGACCGGTCCGCAACGCCATGACCACCCGGCAGGTCCCGGTGTGGCGGCGATCCCGGCGATGGTCTCGAACCGGCTCGGCGAGCGCGGGATCGGTCTGGCCGAGGTGCCGCACCGCGTACTGGTCTACACCCAACTCAAAAGCCTGGAGCCCAATCCGGACCAGCGCCCGGCTGGGCGCGAGGTGGAAGTGCATCTGACCTCAAATATGGAGCGGTATATGTGGTCCTTTGACGGGGTCGGCTTTTCCGCACTCGTCGAGCCGATTGTCTTTCATCACAATGAGCGCGTCCGCCTGACCCTGGTCAATGACACGATGATGCCGCATCCAATCCATTTGCACGGCATGTTTTTCGACCTCGTCAATGGCGAGACTTCCAACAAGCCGCGCAAACACACCATCGTCGTGAAACCCGCCGAGCGTCTCTCCGTTGATATCAATGCGGATGCGCTGGGGGAGTGGGCCTTTCACTGCCATCTGCTGTTCCATATGGAAGCCGGCATGTTTCAAGTCGTCTCGGTTCGCCCGGACAATGGAGACTATAATGATCAGATCTAATATTCTGGCCGCAAGCTTGCTCGCCTTGGTGATCCTTCCTGCCGCCGAGGCCCGTCAGGGTAATCCGGTCGATGCCGACCCGGCGCGCATGGCTGCCGCGCGCCAGCGCGTGCTCGACAATATGAGCTCGGTGCACTCAATGATGCGGTTCGACCGGTTTGAGCATCTTAGCGGTGGGGCTGACGATGTTTTGCTCTGGGACGCCCAGGGCTGGGTTGGCGGAGATGAGCGCAAATTCTGGGTCAAGACCCAGGGCGAGTATTCCTTCGACGCGGCGCGGCTTGATACCGCCGAGATTCAGGCCCTCTACAGTCGTGCCATTGCGCCGTTTTTCGACCTGCAAATGGGCGTGCGCCATGATTTTGGAGCCGGTCCGTCGACCAGCTATGGCGTGCTTGGGGTGCAGGGGTTGGCACCATATTGGTTCGAGGTGAATGCCGCCGCTTTCGTTAGCGATGCTGGCGACCTGACGGCGCGGATCGACGCCGATTACGAGTTGTTGTTGACACAGCGCCTCATCCTGCAGCCGCGCGCCGAGCTGCAATTCGCCGCAGGCGATGTCACCGAACAGGGTCTGGGGTCCGGCTTGACGGCAACGGAAGTCGGCCTGCGGCTGCGCTACGAAATTCGCCGCGAATTTGCACCCTATATCGGGGTTGAGTGGCATGATTTGCAGGGGGGTACAGCCGATTTCGCCCGGCTGCGGGGCGATTCGACCAGTGATCGAGTGATTGCCGCAGGCATCCGTTTCTGGTTTTAGTTTCGGCTAAAGTCAAAAAGGGGCTCTCATGACCGCAGTTTTGCGTTGGACCGCACGGATCCATAAATGGCTGGCGCTGTTCGTCGGCATTCAGATTGTGATCTGGGTGACGGGCGGGGTGGTGATGAGCCTGCTCGATATCGATTTCGTGCATGGCGATCAGAACGTGGCGCCGGTTCAGATCGTCGAACTCGATCTTGCCGACCTGATTACTCCGGCTGTCGCCGCCGAAGCGGCGGCACTCCCCGATGTCGTCAAGACTGTCGAATTGATGCCCTGGGCCGGACGTGCGGTGTACCAGGTCGCCGATTATGCCGGCGCCAGTCATTTGATCGACGCTCATACCGGTGAGAGCCTGACGCCAATCTCCGAGGCGACGGCGATTGCACTGGCCGAGCAATTCCATCTCGGCGATCTGCCGGCGCGTTCGGCGGAATATGTTGAGGCCTTCACGACGGAATACCGTGGTGCGGAACTGCCGGCCTGGCGTGTCGATTTTGACGATGCAGACGGCACCAGCCTGTATTACGGCGCCAATTCCGGCATGCTCACCAGCCGGCGCAATGATGTCTGGCGCATCTATGACTTCTTCTGGATGCTCCACATCATGGGCTATCAGGACCGCGATAATTTCAACACGATCTGGCTCCAGGGCTTTGCCCTGTTTAGCTTGGTTACCGTGTTTGCGGGCCTGCTGCTCTTGTTTATCAAGATGCGGCGCAGCCTGCTCATGGCGCTCAAGCAAGAGCAGGCGAAGCGGCGAACATGAACGCCCGATGACCGGTCTCGCCCCGCCTTGGCCCCATGCCGGACGAAATAACCTTAATTGATCCTTAAATCGCCGTAAGGCGGCGCGCTTTCGACCCCAGTCCTGAACGACAAAGGACCTGTTCCCGGACAACCGGGGATGAGAACGGCGCTTCACCCATCGGAGCGCCAGGGCAGCTGGGGCTGGGGTCATGAAAGTTTCAATCGTTGCGGGCACGCGGCCGGAAGTCATCAAATTGGCGCCTGTTCGCGCCGCACTCCTGAAGACGGCCAATCTGGCGCCCGAATGGATCGCCACCGGGCAGCATGGGTCCTTGGCCGACCAAGCGATGCATGTTTTCGGTATCTCGCCTGACGCCCGGCTTGATCTGGACTGGAATGGCAAAGCACTGACCAGTCTGACGAGCGCGCTGATCCGCGATCTCGGCGAGCAGTTCGCGGCCAGCCGCCCGGACTTCGTCCTCGTGCAAGGCGACACCGCTTCGGCCTTTTCCGGTGCGATGGCGGCCTTTCTCAATGATATTCCTGTCGGCCATGTCGAAGCCGGCTTGCGCTCGGGCGATATGCGTCACCCCTTCCCCGAAGAGGGGTTTCGCAAACTGATTTCGCCAATTGCCGATCTGCACTTCGCGCCAACCCGAGCGGCCGCCAAACATCTCGCCGATGAAAATATCTCAAGCAGCAAGATCCGGATGACCGGCAATACGGTGATCGATGCGGTTCAATTGGTCGGCTCGATGGAGATTCGACCTCAGGCGCTCGACCGTCTGCTGCCCCATGAACGCCTGGTGCTGGTGACCCTCCACCGGCGCGAGAATTGGGATGGCGGTGTCTCCGGCGTCTGCACGGCGGTCAAGCTGCTGCGTGATCGCTATCCCGATCTGCGCTTTGTCATTCCGGTTCACCTCAATCCGCGCGTTCGCGGTCCAATCGAAGCACTGTTGGGCAATCAGGACCGCATCGAGCTGGTCGAACCCTTGGCCTATCCCGCCTTTGTCGCCGTGATGAAGCGCGCCCACCTGATCCTGTCCGATAGCGGCGGCGTGCAGGAAGAGGCGCCGAGCTTCGGCGTTCCCGTCCTGGTGCTGCGCGACAAGACCGAGCGCGGCGAAGCGGTCAAGGCTGGTGTCGCCCGGCTGGTCGGATCGCGCACCGAGACCATCCTCGCCCATGCACGCCAATTGCTCGACAATCCGCGTGCTTGGCGCCGCATGTCACGCGCCACCAACCCGTTTGGCGATGGCCATGCGGGTCGCCGCATTGCCCAGCTGGTCTCCGGCTTCCTCGGTGCCGGGAGCAAACCGCAAGCGCCGCAATCCAGGGCTCCGCTTGATAGCTTGCAGCCGGTCGCCCAGCCGGTGCAGGACGCGAGACGCATCAAGGTCGGAGCTTGATGGCATGGAGGGCTGGGGCGAAATATTAGCGGCAATCCAGACTTTCGGCGCGGGCGCCTGGCTGTCGATTATGGACTGGGCGATGGGGCTGGACGGCGCCACGATAGCCCGCATCTACTGGACCGGTCTGAGCTGGGCGACGATCTATGCCGCCATCGCGATCTTCATCTCCTCGACCGATGACGCTTTTCTCGACCTGTATTTCTGGGTGCTGCAGGGTCAGCGCGTCCTGACGCGGCCCTTCCGCTTTGTGCCCAGCACCAAGACGATCATGGAAGCGCCAGAAAAGCGTTTCGCCATTATGGTGCCGGCCTGGCAGGAGAGCGATGTCATCGCGCGCATGCTGATGAATACGCTCAGCTCGCTGGAATACGGCAATTACGATATTTTCGTTGGCTGCTACCCGAATGATCCCGACACAATCGCCGAAGTCGACCGCATCGCACGCCAGCACAAACAGGTCGTGCGCGCCATGGTTGGTCATCCCGGACCGACTTCGAAGGCTGATTGTCTCAACTGGATGATCCAGAACATCTTTGCCCACGAAAAGAAGGTCGGCGTGCATTACGACGCCTTCGCGATGCAGGATTCCGAAGACGTCATCCACCCGCTCTCCTTCAAAGTGGTCAATGCCTATCTCGACCGCTCCGACATGGTGCAATTGCCGGTGCTGTCGATGCCGCGCAAATGGAATGAACTGATCCCGTGTCATTACATGGACGAGTTTGCCGAATGGCATGGCAAGGATCTGATCGCCCGCTCGGCGATGACGCGGCTGGTGCCCTCGGCCGGTGTCGCGACGTCGTTCTCGCGCTGGTGTATCGAGCTATTGTGCCAGGAGCGCGACAACCAGCCCTTCAATACCGATAGCCTGACGGAAGACTATGATGTCGGTCACCGCCTGTTCCAAGCGGGTCTGAAATCCGAATTTGTGCGCTTTTGGGCCAAGGTTCCGGTGGGTGAAATCAAGCGCCGCCATGGCAGTGGAATGCGCACGCTTTACCGCCGCGAGCTGGTTGGGACGCGGGAATATTTCCCCGACAGCCTGTCGGTTTCGGTGAAACAGAAATCGCGCTGGATGCTGGGGATTTCCTATCTCGGCTGGAAGCAGCTGGGCTGGATCGGCCCGTTTTCACACCGCTATTTCCTGTATCGCGATCGCAAGGCGATTTGGACCGCGCCGACCGGGATGCTGGCCTATGCCATCGTCTTCCAGTGGGCGCTCTACTGGATCGTCACCAAGCTGGTGCCCTCGGTCGGGACTTTGCCGCCGCTGATCGACCCGCATAGCTGGGTCTGGACGCTGGTGATGATCAACTTCCTGTTCCTGATCAATCGTGTGGTTCATCGCGTCATCTTCACCGCCTCGGCGCACGGGCTGAAACACGCCATCCTGTCGCCCGTTCGGATGGTGGTTGGCAATTATGTCGGCTTTCTCGCCTCAATGCGGGCAGCACGCCGTTTCGTGGTCCATATGGTGACCGGTGAGCGCATCACCTGGGACAAGACGATGCACGCCTATCCCTCGATGGCGGAGATCAGCGGCCAGGGCAATACGCTCGGCGATGCGCTCAAATTCTACGGCATCGTCAATGACGCCACCCTGGTCGCCGCCGAAGCCGAGGCCGCAGCCAAAGGCCTGGGACTGGCGAGGGTGCTGGTCAAGGCCGGTCATGCGACCGAGGAGGAAATTGCCACCGCCTGGAGCGAGATCTCGCGCTATCCGGTCGAGGCTTTTGATCCGCTGCAGATCGCCGACGAGGCCCGTGATGCGATCCGTCTCGACCTGGCCCGCAAATTCTCGGTATTCCCGCTCAACATCTCGCGCACCGGCCTCAAATTGGCGCTCATCGAACCGCTTGGTGCCGAAGCTGAAGCAGAACTCAGGGCGGCGATCAAACCGGCGATCGAGTTTGTGATCGCACCTGCGAGCGATGTCGCTTTCGGTCTGCGTTTCGCCTGGGATCGGGCACCGCTGGAGCCGGATCTTCGCGCGGCCCGCATTCTCAAGCGGCTCGGCCTAGCCGATGACGACCAGATAGCCGCCATCTGGATGGGGATTCGCCGCGTCAGCGCGGCGGGCGAGGCCCCGTTTGATTTCATCAGAATCGCCCGGGAATCGGGCATAGTGTCGGATGCGGGTTGGAAAATCCTCACCGACAGCCAACCGGAACTCGCTTCCGGCGCTCCGGCGCCCTGAGCGGAAAGGAAGCCTGTCATGTCTGCTACAGCAAAACCCAAAGGCCGCGGCCGCTTTACCCGTGTCGCGATGTTGCTCGGCGCTTCGGCGGCGGCCATTGGCTGGGTGACGACGGCGGGTGCCGATCTGACCGCCGAAGAGATCGCCGCCGCGCGTGACCGGGCTTTCGAGCTCAATGCGCAGGGGCGGTGCAGCGAGGCGATGCCGATCTGGGAAGAGCTCGGCTCGGTGCTCGGCCGCGCCAGCGATTATCTCGACGCGGCCAATTGCGCCATCGAGGCCGGCGATAGCGCGCGAGCCGTCAGCGATTTGTGGGAGGTGGTGCGCCGGCGCGCCCAGCTCGATACCGAGGGGCAGCTTTTCGCGCTGCGATCACTGGGCTATCAGGCCGAAGCGCAGGGCGATTGGGACCGCTCTCTGATCGGTTGGGACTATGCCGCCCAGATCAGCGATGCACCTTCCGACAAATTGCAGGCCGCCCGGGCATCCCGACTCAGTGGCCGCACCAGCGATGCCCAGGCGCGTCTGTGGCAGGTCCGACCGGGTGAGTTTGAAGGTGCCCAGCTGGCGCAATATTATGACGAACAGGCCCAGGTGCTGCGCGAGAGCCAGCCGGAGATGGCGGCGCAATACATGGCGCGCGCCATCGCCATCGATGATCAGGGTTGGCGCCGGTTTGACCATGGCCTGATGCTGCAAGCGGCCCATCAGCCGCGCGCCGCGATCAGCGAATTCCGCGCCGTTTTGGCCCAGAACCCCGCCAATACCGATGTCCGTCTCTCGCTCGCCTATGCCCTGCGCGGGATTGGCGAAAATGCCGAGGCAGCTCGACAATTCGGACAAGTCATCGCGCTGCAGCCCGGCAATGCCGGGATTCGTGAAGATCAGGCCTATGCCTATAAGGATGCCGGTCAGGAATCCGAGGCCGCTGCGGCCTTCAGCGGTGTGATTGATCTGCTGCAGGCGCAGGGCGGCGATGAAGCTCATCTCTACCGTGTCCGCCGCGAAGTCACCGAGCTGGAACGCCGCACCTCCGGCTTTGCCTATACCAGCTATCGCAATGAGGGCGTCAGCCTGTCGGGCGGTTTGCAGGACAGCGCCAGTTCCTCCTCACTCGGCGCCGAATTTACATGGCGTCCCGATGCGCTCTACGAAAACGGCACCGGCATCACCGCCTTCGCTCGCGGCTATGCCAATATGGAGCCGGGCACATTCAGCCTCGACACCGACACCGCCCAGCTCGGGATCGGCGCCCGCTGGAAGCCGTTCCAGGCGGTCGATTTCAACCTGTCGGGCGAACGCCTCGTCGCGCTGGGGGATAATGCCCGCGATGACTGGATGCTGCGCGCCAGCTATGGCTGGACCAATGGCTATGATTGGCGGCCGGATGCCGCGAGCTGGAATTACACCAGTGTCTATGCCGATCTCGCCTATATCCCCGGCGACAACGAATATTTCGGCGCCTATGCGCAAGTGCGCCAGGGCCGCCGTTTCCGCACCGCCGAGGGCTGGACCGTCACGCCCTATGTCACCGCCGTCGCCCAGTATTCCGACGACCAATATGGCAGCCAAGATCGGTTCGAAGCCGGGCCGGGCATCTCGGTTTCACACTGGTTCGACGGCGATGACCACCACGCTTATCGCCGCCGCGTCGATTTCGACGTGGAGTATCTGTACGACGTCGAAAGCGGCGGCGATGCCTTGGTGGCCCGGATGGTGTTCAGCTTTTAGCGGTAATTCGCTTATTCTAGGGCAATAAAGCTTCAGGTTGTTTTTGACCGAAGCCGATGCCAAGCTCGCGTCTTTGCTGGAGACGTCGGATGAAGCGAGTGGCAGCGGTTATGATGGCGGCGTCCCTGTGCGCGTGCGCGGACGTCCCGGAGACGTCTGAAGTCGCACCGGAGGCGGCTACACTCAGTCTCAATAACGTCCACGATTGCAGTGAGCTCGATGCATTTGACCCCGGCGATGACGCCGATCTGGTGCTCCGTCTGGAAATTGCGCAAATGCTTTGCCAGTTGCCGGCTCCAGACCTCGACCCGGCGGCTGTCGCAGCCGCTCTGGGTGAGCGGAACTTTGCCGTTCTGACAGGACCGTCGACCCTGACCCTGGTTGCGCGTTCCGACGCGGAGTCAGTTGGGGCGTGGCCGGATGTTCGCGCCAATCTGGAGCGGATCGGCGATAGCGATCTCTGGGCGGCGCAATTCCGGGCAAGCGAAATCGACTCGGCGATCCTGATGTTCATACCGCCTGGTTTGACCGGCCCTTCATTCTCCAACGACGACCTCGTTTTCTGGCGCGGATCGGCGGCCCCCGACGCGCCCACCTTGAAACCGGATATCGCCGGGCAGGTGATTGATCGCGAAGTGTGGAGCGATGCCCTGCAGGAAACCCGGCGCGTCGAAGTCTACCTCCCCGAAGGTCACCACGAGGGCGGCGCCTACCCGGCGGTGTTTCTGGCTGATGGGGCGGTCGTTGCCTATTACGCGCGTATCGTCGAGCCGATGATCGATGCGGGCCTGATCCCGCCCATTGTGCTGGTCGGCGCGCTTTCGGGCGCGGGCGGCATTGTCGAGGACCGGTCCGGCTCGGACGTGGACTGGCGCAATGCCGACTATTTGCAGGGCTTCTACGCGGAGGAAGACCGGTTTTCGCAACATATGGACTTCTTTGCCAATGAGCTGACGCGCTATGCCGAGCAGGAGTTCTCGGTGTCGATCGACCGGCGTGACAGGATTGTGCAAGGTCATTCCAGCGGCGGCGCCTTTGCCCTTTCGGCGGGCCTCCTGCACCCGGAAGTCTTCGCAACCGCCTGGCCCAGCTCGCCGGGCTGGCGGCCTCTCAGAGAGATCGGTCCGGCCGACGAGGCCTCGGCCAGCTTTAGCTTTTCAGCGGGCTATTACGAGGCGAGTTTCCAGTACTCGTCCCGGGTTTCAGCGCGGACGCTGGCGGAGCACGGCTATCAGGTGCGCGAAACCTATCGGCCTGGCGGTCATGGTTCCGGGCTGCCGACGGCGATGCTGGTGCAAGACCTCACCGAGCTTTTCGCTGACAGGGGTCGCGCACCGGAGTGACACCCGGCCCCTCCTGTCCAGACTAGCCCCCAATAATCCCATACTCGCCGCCACGCTCCAGCGCACGCTGATAGGCAGGGCGGGCATGGATGCGGTCGACATAGGCCTGGATCTTGACCTGTGACTTGTCCAGTCCACCGCGTGCGGCGGCGGCTTCGAGCGGGAAGCTCATCTGGATGTCGGCGCCGCTGAACATGTCACCGGCAAACCATTCATGCGCGGTCAGCTCGGCCTCGATATAGGCGAAGAGTTTGACCAGCTCGGGGCCGATGAAGCGCTCCTCGACGCGGCCGGCGATCTGTTTGGCAATCGGTTTGACGAAGAAGGGCGCCGGCGCGGCCTTGATCTGGTTCATCAGCAATTTCATCAACAGGGGCGGCATCAGCGAGCCCTCGGAGAAATGCAGCCAGTAGACATAGCGCCGATAGGCTTCGCTCCCGGCTTCAGGCTTGAGGGCGGGGCCATAGGTGTCGACCAGGTATTCGACGATGGCACCGGATTCAGCGACGGTCACATCGCCATCTGTGATGACGGGCGATTTGCCGAGCGGGTGAATGGCGGTGAGATCCGCGGGGGCTCGCATGGTGGCGGGATCGCGCATGTATTTCTTGATCTCGTATTCGAGACCGAGTTCCTCGAGCAGCCACAAAATGCGCTGCGAGCGTGAATTGTTGAGATGGTGGACAGTAATCATCGGGCAGCCCCTGGCGTTTAACGAAACCAGTGAGAGGCAATACGCCAGCTGGTTTCAAACGCAACAGGCAGCTAGTCGAATTGCTCGGCATCACCCGTATTCACGGGCGCATTCCAGCCCTGCAGCACCATGGCGGTGTCGAGACCGCATTTCTGCAGACGCAGCCGCAGGTCGCGCGCCAGCGAGGGATCGCCATCGGCAAGGTCGGTGAGGGTAAATTCGGTCAACCGCGCGACATGGCCAACATGGGTGTGGCCGTGATCTGCAAGGGTGAAGGCGAGTTCGACCAGATGCGGCGACCGGGCACAAAAGCTCAAAATATCCTCGTCGAGAACCGGATTATTCAGCTCGCGCGACCATATCCAGTCGGCATCGTGCAAGAGGGCGGGTGCGGCCATGGAAACCTCTACCAGTTGCGTGTCGATGGCATGATGCCACAATATACAGTGGGTTCGATTGTGCTGGCGCGATACGCATAAGCTATGAGTGGCCGTGCTGGCTTGTGGAAAACCCGCTCGCACTGCCTGTGTTGAACGGAAGGTCTAAAGCTCGTGCCAGCTGGCTTGGACGCCGAGCATGGCGAAGACATCGTCCCAATACTGCATCAGTGCGCCATGCTGTTCGGCTTCCCAATTGCCACGCGGGATCAGCCGGATATCGAGCCGGACGCCGCGCAGGCTGTCGCCATAGGTTTCGCGAATCGCATCGGCGACGACTTCAGGCTCCGGAACGCGGTCGGCCAGATTGCCCAGCCGGCGGCGATAGACGGTGAAAACGGCCGAATTTTGCAGCATGTCCGACACCAGCACGATATTGCGTCCCGGCACGGTGCGGTCGAAACCGGGGTCCTGGCCGAGCCGGGCGAGGGCTTCGATAATCGGGCTGTTGGGCGCGTCCTTGGGCAGGACGAGGTCGGCGAGGGCGCGATCAAGCGGCTCGGCGAACAGGGCATCATAGCGCGCCTGCACCCGGTCGGGATTGCGGTAGAGCGGATTGACCTGCTCGCCAGCGCCCGGATTGCACAGCGAGAAGCTGTTGGTATTGCGCAGTTGCCCGCTCTCATTGAGCTCGTAGAGCGAGAGGCGTTCGCCGACGGCGAGTTGGTCGCGCTGGTTGAGGATCAAGGCCTCGATAGCGGCGGCCTGCTGCGGCGAATACAGATCCGTCTTGTCGATCACCACCACGCGGTGCGGCGGCACCGTGCCAGCCAGACACAGCGTCTGGCTGTCATAGACGGGTGGCTTCAGGATGAAGGCGGCATAGCTGATTGCGGCCAAAACGGCGAACACAATCAGTAGATTGAACATTCCAAGTGCGTCGCGTCCGGTCATGGCCCCCTCCGTCGCATATCTGCGCTATGGCCCAGCCCCGGACCATTCATAATTGGCAGCCTACTGCCTGTTGCTCGGTCCCGCCAGATCGCGACAGATTTCATCGAGCAAATCCTTGGCATCGACAAGTTTTTCCAATTCGTGCTCGCTCAGCTTCTTGGCATCTTTCCAGCCAGACTCAAGCGCTTTCTCGAGCGCAGCCGATGCTGTTTCGAGCCGGCGGGTCACACCACCATAGCCAGGGATGGCATCGTCGAAGGTGCGGCCCTTGAAGGCGGCGATGACGGCAAAGGTCACGCCAAGTACCAGCAAAAGCAGGGCTTCCAGCGTCTCGATCCCGAACGGGTCGGCGAGAGCGGCGCTGACCGGAGCCAGAACCAGACCGGTGACATCGCTCGCGCCCATGGCCAGCGTTGCCGCGTTGAGCTCAAGCAGATCGCGGAAATGGGCCGCCGTCAGATTGAGCAGGCCGAGCGCAATGACGGCAATGATGGTGCCGATGGCGGCCGGCACGGCCAGCCACAGCTTGTGCGGGTTGGACATGTGACGCAGGCCGAGAAAGCCGATCAGGAAAAAGGCCGCGATCACATTGGTGAAGGAGACGGTGATGGCTTGCAGCCAACCACCGAGCAGGCCGAGATCAGAACCGGTCGAGAAGAAATACGCATTCGCCAAGCCTTCGAACAGCACCAGCGAGGCGAGCACGGAAAAGTGCAGGATATGGGAGGTCGGATAGATCGCGGCGCGGTCAATCGGCTTGACGGTCGTCTCGGCACCGAGTTCAGGATCCTCAACGGCGCCGCCCCAGGTGCGGCGAAATTTCAGCAGGTCTTGATGGCGCGCGCTCGCCAGAGCAAGCGTACGGCCGAGTTGAATCATTTCCGACGGTGCGCGGACATCGCGGAAATTCGCGAGATCCGACGGCAGTTCGGTCAATCCCCGCAAGCCGGGATCCGTTTGATTGTCTAAGGGCATGGCCTCCCCTCCATTATGTCGCGCCGGTTCGACGCTGACCCTAGGGTTAATTGTGAATTGTGGCAGCGAATTGGGCATATCCCGGCGATTTGTGGATCAATTGAGGCAAGTCCGCCGCATGGCTCTTGCCCGAACCGGCAATAGGCAGCAGATTTGGGGGTCCAAAACAGGGGGAAGAGCTTTGGCCAATACACTCGCTTCGCGGCGCGATCTCTTGATGGGGAGCGCGCTCGTCGCTGTCGCCGCCGGATTTCCGGCAGCGTCGGCTGCCCGCCAATCTGTGAGCACTCCCGATTCCCCGGTAGCGCCCGAGACATCGCCGGCCGCAATCTCGGCAGACAATGTGCGCGCCGCCGAACGCCTGCTCGCGGTTGAATACACCGATGCCGAGCGGCAGCAGCTGGTGATCGAAATCGATGACTGGCTCGAACGGGTGACACGCCTGCGCACGGCGGACCTGCCCAATGGGCTGGCTCCCGCCTGCGTTTTCGATCCGCGCCTGCCCGGGCAAGCCTATCGCGAGCAGAGTGAGGGGTTGCGCCGATCGGACGCCAGCGCGGGCGGCCTGCCTGCCGACGCGGTGTCGATCGCCTATGCGCCGGTCTGGAAACTCTCGAAATGGATCGCCAGCGGGGCACTGAGTTCGCGCCGCCTGACCGATATCTACCTGGACCGAATCGCCCGGCATGCACCCACCTTGGAATGCTTCATCACCGTGACACCCGAGATCGCTCGTAGTCAGGCTGATCAATGCGACCGCGAAACCGCTGCTGGCCAATCACGCGGCCCGTTGCATGGCATTCCCTACGGCATGAAGGATATCATCGATGTCGCCGGCGTGCGCGCCACTTGGGGCGCGACGCCCTGGCGTGACCGCGTTGCCGAGAACGATGCGCACGTGACGACCCTCCTGCGTGAGGCTGGGGCCGTCCTGCTCGGCAAGACAACCAATGGTGCGCTGGCCTATGGTGAGCGCTGGTTTGGCGGCATCACGCGCAATCCGTGGAATATCCAGGAGGGCTCGTCGGGATCCAGCGCGGGCTCGGCCTCGGCGACTGCGGCAGGCTTGGTCGGATTCAGTATCGGTACCGAAACCCTCGGCTCGATTGTCTCGCCCTCGAACCGCTGCGGCGCGACCGGATTGCGTCCGACCTTCGGCCGCGTTTCGCGGTCTGGCGCGATGGCGCTGTGCTGGTCGCTCGACAAGATTGGCGCCATCGCCCGCGGTGTCGAGGATACCGCCTTCGTGCTGGCGGCGATCAATGGCGAGGATGCGGCCGATCCGGGCTCGATCCCGATGGGGTTTGATTGCGATGCCGGTGCCAGCGTGCGTGGCATGCGCGTCGGCTGGAACCCGGCCTGGTTCGAGGGCGGCAGCGATGCCGACCGCGCCGCACTACAGGCCGCCCGTGACGCCGGCGTCGAACTGGTCGAGATCAGCCTGCCCGATTTACCCTATGACGCCCTGTTTTCAGTCGTTGAAGCCGAATCGGCGGCGGCGTTCGAACAGCTGACCTTGAGTGGACAGGATGACAGTCTGGTCTGGCAGGAGCCCGATGCTTGGCCGAATACTTGGCGTCGGGCGCGTTTCATCTCGGCGGTTGATTTCATCAATGTCGACCGCTTCCGGCGCCAGGTGATGGCAGTGATGCACGAGGTGTTCGAGGGGCTCGATGCAGTGATCGCACCGAATTTCGCCGCATCCCTGCTCGTCATCACCAATTTCACCGGCCATCCGCAACTGGCTTTCAGATCAGGATTTGCCGAGCGGCCAACGCGGGGCAGTTTCGGCGACGGCTCCGATACGTCTATGCACCGGGTGCCGCAGACGACGAGCCTGTGGGCACCGCTGTTCGAGGAAGGCCGGATCATCGCGCTGGGGCGCGAACTGGAGGCGCGACTTGCGGTCTCCGGTGAGCGGCCACCGAATTTTAGCTAAAGAACGGAAATTCCGATGAAATTCTACGACTGCAAGACGGCACCCAGTCCGCGACGCTCGCGCATCTTCATCGCCGAGAAGGGGCTCGAGATCGAAACGGTGCAAGTTGATCTCGGCGCCAAAGCCCAGTTCGAGGCGCCCTTCCGCTCGATCAATCCGCGTTGCACGGTGCCGGCGCTGGCGCTCGATGACGGTACGGTGTTGTGCGACAACGCCTCGATCGCGCGTTATCTGGAGGAAATCTGCCCGGAGCCGTCTTTGCTGGGCCGTGATCCGGTGGAAAAGGCCCTGGTCGCCGAATGGCTGGCACGGGTCGAGTGGGACGGCTTCATGGGTGCCGCTGAAGCCCTGCGCAACACGTCGGAATTCTTCAAAGGCGCCGCGATTCCCGGGCCGGATCAGTATGAACAAATCCCGGCCCTGGCCCAGCGAGGCCGCAAGCGGGCAGAAGCTTTCTTCACCGTCATGGACCGGCGATTGGGCGAGGCGAATTACCTGGCGGGCGATGGTTTCAGTGCCGCCGATATCGCGGGTTATGTCTTCGTCGATTTCGCCGCTTGGGTGAAGCTCAAGCCTGCACCGGAACTGGTGCATCTGGCCAATTGGCGCGAGGCGATTTCCAAGCGTCCGAGCGTGTCTGCCTAATCAGATTTGGGTGGGTAGATGGTCTGGCCATGCAGTTTGAGCTCGAACAGGTCCGGCCGGGCGTAATGGCCGGCCGGATCGCAGGCCAGCTTGGCCTTGCGCACTTCGGCCAGATCCGCCTCGGCGATCAGGATGGTTTCGCCCTCGGCAGGCCCGGCAATCACTTCACCACGCGGATCGATGATGAAGCTCTGGCCGGTATGCTCGAATGTATTCAGGGATTTGAAGCGTTCGGGCACGTGCGCGTCGAGGCGCAGCCCGGCGGCAGCGATGACATAGGCACCCGCCTGGCTGGCGAAGGCGCGCGACAGCAGAAGCTGGCGCGACCAGACCGGATTGCTGGGCGCATTGGCCGGTTCATGGCCCGGCCAGGCGGCGACATGGATCTGTGTGCCCTGGGAAATCAGGGCAAAGCCGGGCAGCACGATATTGTGCTCCCAGCAATTGAGCCCTGACAGACGGCCATATTCACGTGCGTAGACCTGCAGACCCTGCGCGTCGCCATCGGCCCAGATCGAGCGCTCGTGATGGGTTGGCTTGAGCTTGCGGTGGCGGCCGAGAATGGTGCCCTCGCGACTGATGAACACCAGGCTGGCATAGATGCTGCCGCGCGTTGCCGGATCGAGTTCGGCAATGCCGATCACCACATCAATGCCGGCAGCCCTGGCTGCAGCGCACAATGCGTCGGTTTCCGGGCCCGGCAGAGTGATGGCGTTCTCGAGATAAAGGGCGGCGGCTTCCCACCAGAGATCGCCGACTGGTGCTTCGATGAAGAAGGGGTAGCCGGGCAGCCAGGTTTCGCCGAAGGCCGCAACCGTGGCACCCAGACGCCCAGCTTCGGCGATCAGGCCACAGGCCTTCTCAACCGACGCCGCCTTGTCGAACTGGACCGGGGCAGCCTGGATGGCAGCGAGCCGGAGTGCGGTCATTCCACGCCTGCCTCCCTGGCGGGATCATAGGTGTCGAACCAGCGCAGGATTTCGGCCGTCTTGCCCAACAACCGGCTCGGCCTTGAATTTGCTATGCCGTGAAAGGCGTCGGGGATGATCACCAGACGTGAGGGGACACCGCGCAGGCGCAGGGCGGAGTAATATTGCTCGGCCTCGGCGCGCGGGGTGCGGACATCGGCGCCGCCGACCATCACCAGAGTCGGGGTTGAGACATTCCCAACCCGGGAAAGCGGCGACCGGCGCCAATACTCCATCGGGTCCTCCCACGGCGCGCTGGCGAACCAGTAGCGATAGAAGAATTGCGGCAGATCGGAGTAGAGCACGAAGCTCGCCCAGTTGATGACCGGCTTGACGACGGCGGCGGCGGCAAAGCGATCCGTCGAGCCGATGATCCACGCGGTCAGTGTGCCGCCGCCGGAGCCGCCGGTGACGAACAGGCGATCAGGGTCGACGAAGCCGCGCGAGACCATCATCTCCACGCCGCCGATCAGATCGTCATAGTCTTGGCCGGGATAGGCATGGTGGATCAGATTGGCGAATTCATAGCCATAGCTCGTTGAGCCGCGTGGATTGGCGTAGAGCACGACATAGCCGGCTGCGGCCATCAATTGCAGTTCACCGGAGAAGACCGGTCCATAGGCGGCGAAGGGGCCACCATGGATTTCGAGGATCATCGGATACTGCACCTGCGGATCGAAGCCGGGCGGATACAGCACCCAGCCCTCGATCTCGCGCCCGTCGGCCGGAGAATTCCAGTGTACGGTTTCGGCATCCGACAGCGTGCGGTCGGCGAGCAGGTCGGCATTGAGACGTGTCAGATTGTGCAGGGATTCGCCTGCGGCGGCGGTTGCCACATCGGACGGGCGTTGCGCCGTACTGACGGTCGCTGCGATACGGCCGTCGCGTGAAACGGTAAACGTGCCGCCCGCATAGGGCCGGCTGAGGGTCTCGGGGCCGAGGCCCGTGGCGAGGCGTTCGATGTGACCGCCCAGGTCGATTGAGGCGATCACCGTTTGGCCTTGGTCTTCAAACTGGACGTAGAGCGCGTCGCCAGCGGTATTCCACTGCGGATTGGAGACCGAGCGGTCGAGCGAGGCGGAAAGGGCGTGTGGTGCACTACCATCAGCATTGGCGACATAGAGCAGCACGTTGTCATAGCCCATGCGATGGTCGTCATAGCCGAGATAGGCAAGCAAGCTCCCATCGGGCGAGGGGCGTGGCGCGAGGTCGGGGCCTTCGCGGTCGGTCAGGGCCGTCAGGCTGGAATCGGTAAGAGCCAGCCGGTAAATTTCCGGATCGGGCGCCAACGTTTCGCTGTTCTCGCGGCGGTCGGAGGAGAACAGGATCGCATCGCCGTCAACCGACCAGACGAAATCGCTGCTGGCACCAAGCGGATCGGTGGTGAGTTGCACCGGCGTGCCACCGGTCGCATCGACGACGAATATTTGCTGACGGCCAAGTGGCAGGTCACCGACGCCGTCGAAGCGGAAGACGAGCCGGTCTTCGACCATAGCGCTGGCGGCCCATTCCATATCGGCCTCGCGCGGCGGCAGGGCAGCGGCTTGAACGCGCTGCTCGCCGACAAAGCCGGCCCAGGCCAGCCGCGTTCCGTCAGGCGACCAGGCCAAACCGGAGACGCCGCCACGAACACGAGCAATCTCGACATCGCTGCCGGTGGTCTGCGCATGAACATAGATGCCAATATATTCGCCATCGGCCTGCAGGTAGGCGAGCGCTTGGCTGTCGGGCGACCAGCGCGGCGTACGTCCCTCATTGCCACCATTGCCGAGCGGCCGGTGGTCGCTGCCATCGCTCGCGATCAGCCAGATATGGGATTGGGTCTGATCGGTGGCGATGTCATTGCTGCGACGGACATAGGCGATCATGCGGCCGTCCGGCGATATCTGCGGGTCTGAGGCCGCCTCAAGGGCAAAGATGTCGCGAGGCTGAAGCGGGGTCTCCGACTGGGCCAGCGCACTGCTCGAACTGGCGATGGCCAGCATTATCCAGAAAATCTTGAACACAAATCACCCCCGCAACAGATATCCCACGCATCAGACCCGGTTTTTCCACGCAGGCCAAGATGTAATCCGACCCGGGCGCATGTGACCGCCAGGCCACACTCCGGGGAAATTCGAGTTTCCGGTACGATTTCGGATCGGTATCGGCGATTGGGTCCGTTTTTTCGCTTCACCTGAAGCGCGATATCACGCAATGTTTGGGCAGGACGCGCAAAGCGGCCATTGAAAACGGCTGGCGGAAAATCGCCGGTGCTCGGGAGGGAGCTAAAGTAATGTCATCGACCCAGAAAACGATCCTGTTCGCTGCAGTCTCAATTTTTGCGCTGACCAGTGCGCAGGCTATGGCGCAGGAAAGCCGCAGCGTGGACGTGATTACTGTCACCGCGCAGAAGCGCGAACAGGGCATCCAGGATGTGCCCGTTGCGGTTACCGCTTACAATGAAGAGCTGCTGCTGAATGCTGGCGTTCACGATCTCAAGGATTTGGCGATCATTTCGCCCGGCCTCAACGTCACCTCAACTTCGAACGAATTTGTGACGACCGCACGGATTCGTGGCATTGGTACGGTTGGCGACAATCCCGGTCTGGAATCCTCTGTTGGTATCGTCATTGACGGTGTGCCACGGGCCCGCAACGGCGTTGGCTTCAACGATCTGGGTGAACTCGAGCGCATCGAAGTGCTGCGTGGACCACAGGGCACGCTGTTCGGCGCCAACACCACGGCGGGCATCATCAATGTCGTCACCAAGCGGCCGGAATATGATTTCAGTTCCCACATCCAGCTCGACTATATCGGCGGTGAAGCCTCGGGTTGGGGTGTGTCCGGTGGCATGACCGGTGCGCTTGATGACAGCATGGCGCTGCGCCTGTATGGCGGTATCCGCGAGCGGGACGGCTACCAGAGCGTCCAGACCTTTGGCGGCCCACGCACCGAGACCGAGGACGGCGATCAGGACTTCTACACCTTCCGCGGCCAGCTGCTGATTGATTTCACCGAAAATGTAAACCTTCTGCTGACTGGTGACCTCACCAAGCGTGAAGAGAATTGTTGCGGTGCCCCGAGCATCGTCTCCGGCCCGACAGCGGCAGCGATCAATGCGCTCGTGCCAGGTGGCCGGCCAATGCCGGGTAGCGAGGATCCGTTCAGCCGGGTCATCCAGTCCAATCGCGGCACGGGTCAGAACATCATCGATCATGGATATAGTGGTGAGTTGAACTGGCAGTTCGATAATTTCGACATGACGGCGATCCTGTCCGACCGGACCTATAATCTGAATTCCGGCCAGGACACCGATTTCACGGGTGCCGATATCGTCTTCCGTGATGCTGGCAACAACGCCTTCGATTTCGGCAATACGACCTTCGAGCTACGCTTCTCGGGCTCCAGCGAGAATTTCGACTGGATGGTCGGTTCCTACTATTCCAGCGAAGACCTGGTCCGCACAGACGCGATCCAGATGGGCTCCGACTTCTCGGCCTATCTCGGCTTGCTGGGTGGCAATCCCGGCCTGGTCAATTTGCTCGCCAACGGTCTCGGTGGCGCCTTCATTCCCGGCTATGTCCCACTCGCTCCGGGCGCCGGTGCGCCACTGGGGGGCGGCAATCCGCTCGGCGATACCTTCACCCAGGACGGCACGAGCTTTAGCCTCTTTACGCACAATACCTGGCACCTCACCGATTCGACGGATCTGACATTCGGTCTGCGTCACACGAGGACAGAGAAGACTGCGAACTTCGACTTTGCTGACAGCAATGTTCCGGCTTGTGATGTCTGGGAAGCGGTGTTTGGTGATGCACTCGATTTTTCGACTCCTCTGAGCCAGGCGATCCTGGGCGGGTTCTCACTCGGCTCGGGCGTGCCGGTCGCCAGTCTCGTGCAGTTCGGAACCTTCACCTGTCTGCCGTTCTCGCGCGACGTTTTCTCGCGAATCGACAACACGCAGTCGCTTGAGGAGAACGAATTCTCCGGCCTGCTTTCGCTGTCGCACCGCTTCAATGACGACCTCTTGATGTATGGGACCTATTCGCACGGCTATAAGGCGGGCGGTTTCAATCTGGATCGTTTCACCCAGGCCGGTGACAGCGCTGTGAACTTCACGTCCGTGCTCGCTGACCCGACGTCCTATCCGGCGCGGTTTGATCCGGAGACCGTCGATAGCTTTGAAATCGGTATCAAGACCGAGTGGGCCAATGACACGCTGTTGGCCAACTTTTATCTGTTCAGGTCCGAATTCGACACCTATCAGCTCAATACCTTCAACGGTATCGCCTTCTTCGTGACCTCGATCGATGGCGCGTCGACCCAGGGTGCCGAGATGGAATTGTTGTGGTTGCCGGAATCGATGCCGGGCCTGACCATGCAGGGCGGTGTCACCTATGCCGATGCGACCTATAACGAATTCGCACCGACCGGCACGCCTGATGTTGATCGCCTGTCGGGCCAGAACTTCTCGCTGGCCCCGGAGTGGTATGCCTCGGGTTCCGCGACTTATAACGGCACCTTTGGGCAGGATATGACGTGGTTGGCTCATCTTGATGCGCGCTACCTCTCGGAACAGAATACCGGTTCCGATCTTGATCCAGAGAAAGTCCAGGGCGCCTATACCCTGTTCAACGCCCGGGTCGGCATCGGCTCCGCCGATGAATCCTGGTCGCTGGAATTGTGGGGCCGTAATCTGACGGACGAGAATTATATCCAGGTTGGTTTTGACGGACCCTTCCAGCCGGGTTCCTTTAACGCCTTCCTCGGTACGCCACGGACATGGGGCCTGACGCTCCGCGCCCGCCGTTAGGCCATCTACAGCCTTGTGCAGGAAGGGGCCGGGCGGCATCGCCCGGCCCTTTCTTTTGCGAGTGTTGCGGTGCCACAGCGCGGTATGTTCAAGCCTTGCATTGTGCGCAAGCTGCACAATCTGTAATCATGGCCTGGCTTTGGGGTGCCTGCCCTGAATTGGCCGCGATACCATGATTGAAAAGGTTCATATGATTCGGTTCCCTGCCGGTTCGAACATTGATGATTTTGCCATGACCCTGCGTGCCCGAAAAATTCTGCTCATTGCCTTGGCTGGTGTCCTCTTGACCGTGGCACTTGCCATCTCGGTCGGCCCATTCTCGGTCTCAAGCCTGCAAGTGCGGCTGGAAGACAATGCGCGTGCAGCGCTCGACCGGCGCGAAATGGAGTGGGCGCACGTCCACTTTCGCGGCCAGGAAGCGACGCTCACTGGCGCGGCGCCGAATGATACGGCGCGGGAAATCGCGCTTGATGTGGTTGCCAGCTCGACCTGGTCAGGTGGACGCATTGCTGGCGGCGTCACCCGGGTGATCGACGACACGACGGATGCCCGGACAGATCGTGGCTTTTCTTTCCGCGCCGATGTCGCGGTCAATGGCCGTGTCCTGATCCGCGGCGACGCGACCGATGCCGCGGCCCGCGATGCCATCGCCCGGTTCGCAACGGCCAGCTTTCATAATGGCGCGGATTCCGATCTGACCCTGATCCCAGGCGGCGCGCCGGCGGCGGAATGGGAAGAAGCGGCCAAGCGATTGCTCGGCCAGCTCGCCCGGCTCGAACGCGGTGCGATCGTCCTCAACGGCGCCCAGGGTGGGCTGTATGGCGAGGCGGAAAATCCACAGATTGCCCGCTCGGTCGCCGACGCGCTTTTGACGATGCCTGCGCCTTTCCGGGCCGCCTCGATCGTGATTCCGGCCGGGGCCCCGGCGATCGTGCATGTCCCCGATATTCAGGCCTGCGCTGCGGTCATTCGGGCCGCACAGGGCACTGATGAATTGCGTTTCGACACGGCTGGCATTGCGGCCAGTCCGCTGACGGAAATCGCCTTGCGTCGGCTTGGTCGCACCTTGTCGTCTTGCCCGACTAATGCGCGGCTCTCTGTGACCATCAATATTGCCGAGGGCGGCGCGGAATTGGCGCGCCAACGCGCGGCTCATGTTCGCTCGCTGCTCGCTGGCGGCTCGGCGGACGAAGCGCGTATCATTGTCGCGCTGGCCGATGACCGGCAGCAGGCAATCACATTTTCAGTTTCATCGATTGAGGGTTGAGGGATGTTCTGGCTGGTTTGGCAGATTGGGTTTTTGATTTTGGCGGCCTTCGGGTTCGGGATTCTGACCGGATGGAAGGTCTGGAGCGGCCAGGCGCGTAGCGCCGAGACCGACAAGGCGCTCGCCGACATCATTGCCTTGCGCCGTGAGAACGACAATCTCGCGCGCCGTCTCGGCGAAGCAGAAGCGCGCGCCACTGCCGCCAACCGGGTGCCGGCTGCCGCGGTCAAGACCGGCCATGCCGATATGCCCGAGGACAAGGTTCAACCGGTTGCTGCCAAGCCTGTTGCCAAGGCAAAGGCCAAGCCCGCTGAAGCGAAGCCGGTCGTCGCACCGAAGAGCCCGGCGCCGGTCGACGCTGTTGTCGAAGACGATTTGACCGCGATCAAGGGCTTGGGCCCCAAGGCCGCAACCAGTCTGAAACAGGCCGGCGTGACACGCATCTCGCAGATCGCGGCTTGGGGTGAGACCGAGATCGCCAGCTGGGATGACCGCATCAATGGTCGTGGACGGATAGTCCGCGATGACTGGGTCGGCCAAGCCCGCAAATTGACGGCCTGACATCCAGCTTGATGCCTCTGGCCGGTTTGTCAGCGCGCGTGTGCGAGAATGCTCCGGGCGTCATAGGCATTGGCATCGTCCGACACCGTGCCGGTGCGGATCAGGATTTCCAAAGTCACCGATTTTTGCCCCGCAGATGTGTCGTAGCGCAGGCCGAGCCCGATGCCGCGGCTGGAGAATCCGCGCGAGCCGGTGGAATAGCTCGCTGAAGTTCCGACGCTGACCGGGTTGCGGTCATTGCCCTCGCGATCCGTCCGCACCACCACGAACCAGTCAGCACCCTGTTCCAGTGTGAATTCGGCCGCGCGCCGGAAGGCCAAGTCCTGGGCCGCTTCGACGCTGGTGTCTGAGCCGGCATCAAAGCGGATCATGAAGCGATCCCGTTCGATTTGCCGTTCGGAGTAGCCGTATCGGCCATCATGGGCGGGCGCGTAGAGCGTCGGGGCCGAGCTGGCGCAGGCGGTGAATCCGAGCACGGGAAGCAGGACGAGCAGGGGAAGAATGCGTTTCATGACAGCGGCTCCAGATACCTTGCCCCATCAAGCTACAGTCATTGCTCGTCTTGAGCCACCGCTTCCTCGACACCCATCCGCGCCAGCATGATCAACGCACTGTCGGCGATCACCGTCCCGGGCGGAAACACCGCCGCAGCGCCCATCTGGCGCAGTACCGGCTCGTCATCGGGCGGGATCACCCCGCCGACCACCACCAGGATATCATCGCGGCCCTGTTCCGACAGCGCGGCGCGTAATTGCGGTACGAGGGTGAGATGCCCGGCCGCCAGCGATGAGGCCGCGGCGGCATGGACCTCTTCGGCGATGGCCAGGGTGGCGGCTTCTTCCGGGGTCTGGAAGAGCGGTCCGATCACCACATCCCAGCCGAGATCGGCATAGGCCGAGGCGACAACTTTCTGGCCACGGTCATGGCCGTCCTGGCCGAGCTTGGCGATCAGGATTTTCGGTTTGCGGCCATTGAGGTCGAGGAAGCGGGCGGCACAATCGCGCGCCCGACGGACCTTGTCGTCATCGCCCGCTGCGGGGCCATAGATCCCGGTCACAGCCTTGATCTCGGCGACATGGCGCTTGAAGCTGCGCTCCATCGCGTCGGAGATCTCGCCAACGGTCGCCATGGCGCGCGCCGCATTGACCGCCAGTTCGAGCAGATTGCCTGTCCCGGATGCGGCCGAGGCGGCCAGCGCCTCGAGCGCGGCTTCAAGCTTGGCGGGATCACGTTCCTGGCGCAGGCGTTCGAGCTTTTCGATCTGCTGCTTGCGCACCAGATAATTGTCGACCTTGAGGACGGGCACGTCCTCGTCTTCCTCGAGCAGGAATTTATTGATGCCGGTGATGGTCTGCTGGCCGCTATCGATCAGCGCCTGGGTGCGCGCCGCGGCCTCTTCGATCCGAAGCTTCGGCACGCCGGCCTCGATGGCTTTCGCCATCCCGCCGAGCGCGTCGATCTCGGCGATGTGATCCATTGCCCGCGCGGCGAGGTCATGGGTCAGGCGTTCGACATAATGACTGCCACCCCAGGGGTCGATCGCGTCGCAGGCATGGGCCTCGCTGGCCAGAAGGATCTGGGTATTGCGCGCGATCCGGGCCGAGAAATCGGTCGGCAGGGCCAGCGCCTCGTCTAGCGAATTGGTGTGCAGGGACTGGGTGTGGCCATCGACGGCGGCGATGGCTTCCAGCGCCGTGCGGCCGACATTATTGAACACGTCCTGCGCCGTCAGCGACCAACCGGATGTCTGGCAATGGGTGCGCAGGCAGATCGATTTTTCGCTTTTCGGATCAAAGCGTTCCTTCACCAGCTTGGCCCACAAAAGCCGCGCGGCGCGCAGCTTGGCGATCTCCATGAAGACATTCATGCCAATGCCGAAGAAGAAGGAGAGGCGCGGCGCGAAAGTGTCGACATCCATGCCCGCTTCAATGCCGGTGGCGATATATTCCAGCCCGTCGGCAATGGTGTAGGCGAGCTCGAGATCGGCCGGGGCGCCAGCCTCCTGCATGTGATAGCCGGAGATCGAGATCGAATTGTATTTCGGCATATGCGTCGAGGTGTAGTCGAAAATATCCGAGATGATCCGCATCGATGGGCGCGGAGGATAGATATAGGTGTTGCGGACCATGAACTCCTTGAGGATGTCGTTCTGAATCGTGCCGGAGAGCTGTTCCGGCTTCACGCCCTGTTCCTCGGCGGCGACTATATACAGCGCCAGGATCGGCAGAACCGCGCCATTCATCGTCATCGAGACGCTCATCTGATCGAGCGGAATGCCGTCGAACAGGGTGCGCATGTCATAGATGGAATCAATCGCCACGCCCGCCATGCCGACATCGCCGGCGACGCGTGGGTGGTCACTGTCATAACCGCGATGCGTCGCCAGATCAAAGGCGACCGAAAGGCCTTTCTGGCCGGCTGCGAGATTGCGGCGATAGAAGGCGTTGGAATCTTCCGCCGTCGAGAAACCGGCATATTGCCGGATCGTCCAGGGGCGCTGCAGGAACATGGTCGGGTAGGGCCCGCGCACGAAGGGGGCGGCACCAGGGACGGTGTGGATGAAGTCGAGGCTGTCGCTATCGGCCGGGCCGTAGGCGGTGTGGATGGCGATGCCTTCCGCCGGCGTCCAGTCCTCGCCCTTCGCCGCGGAGGCAGGCAGGGCGGGGCCGAGGTCGAGCGTGGTGAAATCGGGTGTATGACTCATGATGTCGCTCCCTCGAAACGGGTCGCCAGGCGAATGGCGGTGAGGGCACCGTCCGGTGCGTTCAGCACCGGCCATACTCCATTGGTCTCGGCTGGTTTGGGGTGCGGATCGGGGTGTTGGGTGACACCGAGAATGACGTCATCGCCGCTGGTGATCTGCTGCAGGCGTTTATCGCGCACGGTCGCGATTTCGCCTTGCAGCCAGCCATTGGCGAAGGTCTCGACCAGCCCGCCGCGACGCTCGATCTCCTGGAACATGGCCCAAGCTGATTGTGCCAACTCGTCACTCAGAGTCTCGTGCAGATAGCTGCCGGCGGCCGGGTCGGTGACCTTGCCGATATGGCTCTCCTCGGCGAGCAGTATGTGAAGGTTGCGCGCGACGCGGCGGCCCAGACCGGTCGGGCGGCCAATCGCGTCGGTGAAGGGGCGGATGGTGATGGTGTCGGCACCGCCGGCGGCGGCAGCAAAGCCGGCACAGGCGGTACGGATCATATTGGTCCACGCATCCTTGGCACTCATCATCCGGCCCGACGTCGTGACTTGCAGTGAGAGCCGCTGCGCTGCCTCGCTGGCACCAAAGCTCTGCGCGATACGGGCGAAGATACGCCGCGCGGCGCGCAGTTTGGCGATGGTCAGGTGGATATCGGTATCGGCCGCCAACCGGGCCTCGATTGCCTGCGCCGCCGCGTCGGCGGAGAGGCCCGCTTCCAGCATGACCCGCATATAGGCCGCGCTCGACGCGGCCAGCACAGCAAGCTCCTGCACTTCGCTGCCGCCGGCTTCGAAAGCCAGCGCCGCATCGGCGCGGAAGATTTTGAGCTGCGGGAAGGCTGCCTGGGCCAGCTCGGTCAGGGCGCGCGCTTTGGGGAAGCACTGATCGTCCAGCGCGATGCCCTGCCGTGCGGCGCGCTCGATGGGCGACAGGCCGAGCCCGCCTTGCAAATGCTCACCATCGAGACGGCGTCGGGCAAACAGGGTCAGCAGGAGATGCGCGTGATGGCCTTGGCCATCGAGACTGTCGAGATAGACGGGCGCGAGAGAGAGGTCGACGCCCTTTAGCGCCGCATCGAGCAGGTCGATCTCATTGGCTTTGAGTCCGAATTGCCCGGTTGATTGCAGCCGCAAGTCCAGTTCCGACACACCGCCGATCAAATCGTCGAGCGCCGCGGCATTGGCTTCGTCCGGGCTCGCCTCAACGATGGACTGGCGCATGCCCCAGGGCAGGTTCGCGTCGCGCGGTAGCGCATCGACCGCGCCTGTGCCTGCAGGGCGATCAAAGAAAACCGGGCCGCGCTTGAGGCCGTCAATCGTGTGCCGATCGACCGCGGTTTCGAAATCGGTGCCGCGCAGGGCTTTCTCGGCCAGGACCCGCCAGCTGGCGGCCGTCTGGGCGGGGAAATCCCCGGCGAAATCGCGGATAGTCTCGGTCATGGCAATCCTGTCGCGGCAAGGCAATCATCGTGTCGGGCGGAGAAAAGGCGCGCGCGGCCCGCGCGTCAAGTCCGCGCGGCGGGCATGGACAGCGAAATCGCCTGTCCCACAGCACCGGGACCGGTCTCACAATCGAAACGAATAGCGATGGAGACCGATAATGCCGGAGACTACACCCAATCTCGACCTGCCGCTGGTGATGCCGGCCCAGGCGCAAAAACATGTCACCGTGAATGAGAGCCTGTTGCGCCTCGATGCGCTGGTGCAAGCGCAGGCACAAAGCCGCACGCTCGCTGCCCAGCCCGGCGATCCCGAAGACGGGCAGGGCTGGCTGATCCCCGATGCCGCCAGCGGTGATGACTGGGCAGCGATGGCGGTGGGTTCGCTGGCGATTTATCGCGATGGTTTCTGGAGCGAAATGGCGCCCAAGCCCGGCTGGCGCGTGCATGTGCTTGATGAGGCACGCGATGTTGTCTTTGACGGTTCGAACTGGATCCTGGCCGGTGCCGACACCGTCCTCGCCCAATCGCCCGGCGGTGCCAAAACCCGCGCCATCCTCATCGCTGACAGCGTCTCTGGTCTGACCGGTGCCAGTGTTGTCACCAGTGTGATGATACCGGCACGTTCAATCGTCTTCTGCGTCTCAGTTCGCATCACTGAAGCCATCACCGGCGCAACCAGTTTCGACTGCGGCATTGCCGGCGAGACGTCGAAGTTCGGTGGTTCGCTGGGGGTGTCAGAAGGGGCCAGCAATCTCGGTGTCATTGGCCCGACAGCCTTTTATGCCGACACCGCCATCGTCCTGACCGCCAATGGCGGCAGCTTCACCGGCGGAACGGTGAGCCTGGCCATCCATGCCTGGATGCCGGAGGCGCCCGATTAAGTGTTAACCCTCATAAGGTTGTTCATTCGGGCTGAAGCCTTGAGACTGGTAGTTGCGACACAATCAGCGACAACGAACGACCCGAGCGAACAACCTTATGAGAGTTAACAACGAGCCAACTCCGAGCTCAACCGGCACGCCCTCTTTCTGGGTGACTGTAAAATCCGCCGCTGAGAACTTGCGCTCTCGCACCAGCTCCTTGGTGCAGGTCAAGCCTGATGACGACCTGTTTCCAGTTCTCGCGGCCTATGGTGAAGGACCGCAGGCCACGATTGACCTTAACCGTCTGACCGCTGAAAACCCGCTCAGGTTCACGCTGGCCGACTGCATCGCTGCAACTTCGCTCAGCGGCAGGGCGCCAGAAGTGGTCAGCGCAAGGGCATTCGAACCGGGCGAACAGCAAACGGGGCTCGTCTCAATTCGCATACCCGGCGGCGGCATTGTCGGTCCCAAGCGGGAGGACTTCAACCGGGCATTCATAGATCATCGGCAGGAGTTGAAGCAGCAACTCAAGTCGGCCTCACAGCAAGATCGTGAGAGCCTCGACGTCGCACAAAACACGCTCAAAATCATGGCGAACGTGATCTACAATATGCACCCCTTGTGCCGGCCGATGAACAACGTGTTCCTAGATGAGATGGATACCGGTTCGAACGACCCAAGCCAGTCAGCATTGGTGTCAAAGCAGGGGAGGTTTAGCACAGACGGTGTAGAAAGCAGCATTTGGCTGCGGCCAACGGCAAGATCAACAGTCTCCGGAGGTGAACGAGTTTCGGGTCAGACTTTGATCCCTACAAAAGTGGCGATCCGAAATCCTGACAAGCCCCGACTCAACGCGCGAGGCGAACCACAATGGGGCCGATGTTTCGTCCAAATTTCGGACCGGCCGCTAACTGCACTCGCCCGTCGCATACCTTCTCCATACCTCGGCAGGTTTGCCATCGTCGACGACCCTGCCCCGGTGCAAATGTATGGCCCGGTCGCACATTTCAACCAGTATTTCTTCAGAATGCGTCGCCATTACGAAGACATTTGACTTTTTGAATATTTGCTCTGCGCGGGCCTTTGCCTTTGTGAAAAAGAAAGAGTCTCCGGCGCCGATGATTTCATCGACGACCAGAATTTCCGACACTGAGTATGTCATGGCGGCAAATAGGTACCGTATCAACATACCGGCAGAGTAGGTTCGAATGGGCAAATCAAAAAACTCACCCAACTCTGTAAACTCAAATACGTCTTTCTCGAAAGCCCCTTGATCGGCAGCTGCTATTTTCAACAACCTTGCCATTAGCTTAAGGTTATCACGCCCTGTTCTGTCGCCATTCGCACCGGCTGCAAGTGAAAACAACGCTGTAACGTCCCCGTTGACAGACATTCTCCCAGACGCAGGGTAAAGATGACCGGCGATGGCACGTAGAACCGTCGACTTCCCCGATCCATTGCGGCCAATAAGGCCTACTTTCTCCCCGGATGCGATTGAGAGATTCAGATCACGCACGGCTTCAATTTGAGGAACAGTCTTAACGTCCCCCGCTATCCGCCCAAAAGAGGCCGTCGCCGCTGCTGCGGCCATAATCGAACGCTCTCGCCCGCCGATACGAACAGGGTACTGCAGCGAAACGTTTTCAATCTCTATAATTCCCATCATTGCATCCATGCCGCTAGATCTCGACGCCGTGACGCATAGACCAAAACTCCCCAAATCAGTGAGGCCGCTGTGCTACAACATGCCACAATCCAACTCAATCCTGCCGTCCCAGGAGCGATTATCGGGGCCCGAACAATTTCAATTAAATGATATACTGGATTAAACAACGCAACGGACATCCGTGACTCGCCAAGAGAGCTAACTGTCCAAAAAACAGGAGTGAACAAGAACAAGAAGACCATTACTGACGCGATCGCATGAGCTAGGTCTCTATAGCGGACCCCGAGCGAGGAAAAACCCAATGCCAATCCGTATGCAAAAACTATGCAAACGAGTAGTCCAACACCCGATAGCAGGGCGATGGGGGTGAAGTTCACACCGGCGATTAGTGCAACAACGAGAAAAACACCCATGTGTATCAACAATATATATATTTGCACTAATATGCGCCTCAATATCTGAAGACTCCATGGCAAATTATATGTGAACATAATATCCCGACCCATTTCGAGGTAGTTTGGACTTTCAGCGGTGACTGTAGATAGAAATGTCCAGATGGATATTCCTAACGACACATACACAACATACTCGCGTATCGGGTTATTAAAGAGTGCGCCGAATACCACGGTTATGCCAGCCACCAACATTATATTGGAGACCACCACCCAAAGTGGGCCCAAAAGCGTCCGCTCAAAACGAGCCTTGAGGTCGCTCCAAGCCAGGGAACACGCCACATCAAAGCGACTAAAACCTCCGAGGAGATCATCCAGCGCAACTCGAACCATTTTGTGTTCTAACCCCATCTCAATAATGAAAGACTATGCGCAAACAACTCGAGCGCGCTATCTATTCCGACTCAGTGCAGTTTGTTAAATAAAAATTGGCATCACGTAGAAAGCGTCTCGCCAATCACTCGATTCCTCACGCCACCGCAGCTCTCATCGAAAAATAAGGTCAATCACGCTTTTGGTTGCAACGGCGCGCGCCAAAGATATGTCGGGTTGAATGCATGACTTGTAGATAGTTTTATCAATGTAAGAGAGCGCAATTGCGGTTGTTCTTCCCTCATCATTGGAACTGCCAGTAACTACCATGACTTCAACATTACGATTGGCTTGATCCAATGCTCTGTATGTGGTCTGTGCAAAATAAGTTGATCGATTATTGGCAGGGGATACGATTGAAGCTTTGAGCTTTGAATAAAATCGAACTGACCTGTCAAACTTGCTTCCTGGTGCCTCAAACATCATATTTCGTTCCCAATGCGACCCAGCAATCGCGGAACGTCCGCGTCTCCGCGAAGCCTTGCTTTATCTTGATTTGAGAGGGGGTCATGATCGTGCTCAGTCAAAATCTCATATTCAAACGCAATCCGAAATACGAAGGCCCAACCTCGATCGTCTGTTGTTGGAGCGCTTTAAACCATCGGTCTTTTCCGCAGGACGAAATGAACCGGGGGAATACCACCCAAGTGCCGATGCGGCAATAGCCTGCGCCTTGACCGAGCTGGACCAGGTGCCCGAACGGGTTAGATTATTTTTTACCACGATAAGCGAGGCTCACAATCACAAATTATCTCAATACCGGCATTTCAAGCCTCATTTGACCAAATTTCCCACTTGACGCAACCATCTGATGCAACCATCTGATAATGGGCTCCCACCGTCTGCACGTCCGGCCAAGCCCGCTCTGGTCTGTCCGCGATCAGTGTGACTGAATCGTAATAAATGTGGTAGGCGATGCCAGCGAACGGGACCGGCCGGATCTCCATCAACGCCGGGTGGGTCACCGCAACCTTGAGCCGGAATGCCTGCGTCCGTCGACGAGAGCGTCGTTTCCAGGCAAATGGAACGTCTGGCGGGACCGGGCCCAGCTCGGCCAACGCTGTCCCGCAGCGGACCGACATGAGCATCGGAAAGTAATCCTACTCACCGCTGGGCTGCGCCTCTACTGTGTTGCTGCGCCAAGCGTGGTTGATAGGACATGAATGGCGAAACCCTGCTGTCCCGGATGAGGCGTGCTGGTATCGGAACGGTCGCATGCTGACATCGTGTGGTGCGCTATCTGCCCGCGCACAAATTCGCTACCGTGCCCGACGGCGTATGGGCTGTCGGCGCGGGCCGGCTGTAGCTAATGCACGGATTTCAAACCTATCGAAAAGGCCATCTCGACGCTCATAGCCCGGTTGCGCAATGTCGCCGCCGACACCGTCGACGATGTCTACGCCGTTGTTGCCTACGCAAAGGGTGTTATCACCCCGACCGAAGGCCTCAATTAGTTTAAATCTTGCGGCTATGGCCGTGAATGAGAGAAGAATACACCAGAATCGCCTCCCTAATGGGAAATTGTGAGGGGCAGCGGGCAAAGCGAAAACTCAAGGATTGAGCGCGCGGCGAGCGTTCTCAATCATTGCCTGCTGATATTCGATAACGTTCTGTGCCTCTGTCCGGTCATCACGTAGAGCATCCAGTTCTGCTTTGACCGTTTCTAAAGATTTCGCAGGAACCCAGTTCAAGTTCGCACTGACGTCCGCAGCTTCCCCCTCGGGCACGGGTTCACCTGGAAGACCCTCGGCGTGGGTTGGCAGCGGAGGCTGAAACTTGCCGCTCTGGGCTTCTGGCAGCCCCGTCGTCATCTCAATTCCCGTCGGCAAAGCCAGAACATTGAGCTCCACGGCGCCGCCGAATATGTTCACTGTGTTGTTTTGGAAATTGCTTGTGTTGAACGGGTTGGATACGTGCCAGTATAATTTGTACCCGATCTTGTTGAGCATCGAGTGAATTTCAGCAAAATTCCTATCGCTATTCTGTTCAAAATATATAATGGGGTTGTGACGCTTGATTGTCTCAACAGAGCCATTCAGGACATCCAACTCCATTCCCTCAACGTCAATCTTGATCAGATCGCATCTGATGAGATTCATGTCGTCGATGCGGATCACCGGCAAGCTTGTCATGACGGCGCGTTTGGAGACGACCGCTTCCCGTTCCACCGTAAAGCTTTCTGCGCCAAAATTTTCGCTGTTCTTGTCTGGTGAAGCGACGTAGGGGGAAACGTTCTGCTTGCTGCTCGCGAGCGCATTCAACGCAACCACCCGACCCTGCATTTGGTTCATGACGATATTGGAGGCGAGCAAAACGTGAACTTCCGGCTGGGCTTCAACAGAAATGACAAACCCCTCCGATCCAACATGTTGAGCAAAAGCGACCGAGTGAGTCCCGACATTTGCGCCAACGTCGATTACAAATGACCCGGATTTCAAGTACTGGCGGATCTGTGAAATTTCACTCTCGGCCCATTCTCCATACTGTCTGAGCGAGGCGCCAATACATGCGTCTGATTCGTAATGCGCAAATAAACCGTGACGGGTCGCGTAAAATGCAACTTGACTCATAAGCAATCCACTTCAAGAAGCTCTGCGTCCGGTCGGATCGCGGAGGAGATGACGCTGCGCTGATTTCTCCAGCCAGAGCAGGATTAACGTCAATTATTGCCGGCGTCCACTCATTCAATGGCCAGCTTCGCAGTGCAAAATTCCTACAATCCATCCAGAGGCTCACACGAGAGGCTCACATTTTTGGGGCGGGTCTCGTGTGGGAACATGTTGCCATTGCAACGCCCTCAGCGCCGGGCATAGTCCGCCTGCGTGGTCCTGGTCCAAACTGTCACGAAACTCCTATTTCGACACACGGGATTGAGTCGTGAGTTGTAATGGACTGAAATCACCCAACTACTTTCGAAATTGATCTGTCAACGGTTGTTCAAGCCGCTGTATTCCTTATTGAGTTCTAGGTTTCTTTACTGTACCCACTTGCGCTGGTGAAGCATGCGGGGAGGGCGCTGGATGCCTGGTGGTTCGGATCGTCAATTGAGAATTCTATTGCTTGACACCAAGCATGAGAATCCAAACCACTATATCGTACTCGGTATCAAAGCTGCCTTGGCCGCTCACCCGCGAGTCGCTGCAGTGAAGCTCGTAGGGTATGCCGACTTGATCGGCGAAGCTCGAAAGGCGGATTTTGATATCTGCCTCGCCGTGGATGGAGAAGCCATCGCCTTTGATATCTTGGTCAGAGTCCGCCCCCTGGTGAAGCGTATGGTGCTGTGGACGTTCGATGACCCGTACGAACGCGACCGCACCATTCCACTGGCCTCGTTGTTTGACCTCGTCTTCACTAACGACGAAGGCAGTGTCACGGCTTACCCGGACAACACCTTCCACCTGCCGCTGGCGGCGTCGCCCGATCAGGAAGTCAGGTCCATTCCCTCCAACAATTCCCAATACAAGTACGATATATCATTCATTGGCTCGGCGTGGCCCAATCGCGTGCAGTTTCTTAGGAAACTCATGCGCGTGATGCCGGATCTCAAGCACCGTTTCGTGCTTCACTATAATGAATTCTTGCCAGCATCTTACCTGGACCTTCCCGACAGCTCGTATGTGGGTTCAGTATCTCACCACGACTTTGCGGAAATTTCCAACCAATCCCGGATCAATCTCACCCTCCATCGCGAATTTTCGGGAGACGGTCTGAACCCTTGCGCAAGCACGCCGGGCCCGCGCCTATTTGAGGTCGGCCTTGCGGGTGGCTACCAATTGATCGACATCAATGAAACCCCCGTGGACAAATATTACAAGGCGGGTTTGGAAGTCGATGTCTTCAACAATTTCAACGATTGTATCGACCTGATCCGCGACCGTTTGGCGAATCCCAAGAAGCGCATCGAGATGGCTCGTGCCGCTCAGAGGCACACCCGGGCCCAACACCTATACGCCAATCGAGTTCGAGAGATCTTCGAGAGATTGGACGCGCTTCCAGACGAGAATCCCGCCGTGGCCAGCACAAGGGCGCCTCACAAGCCGCGCCTCTTGTTCGTGACGCACAACACGATCGCGAACGGCAATTTCGGCGGGGTGGAAGTTTATCAGGAAACCGTCGCCAACGAGCTTCGAAACGAATATGAAATTTTCTACTACCGGCCCAACCCGCAGGCCAAGAAGCTTGGGGTGCTGGAATTCATTCTGACTGACGATAGACACAGGCCACTCCATCGCGTTCACGCACCAGAGATGGATTTCGTCCGGATCATGAGTCAACCGGTGATCGAGGGGGCGTTCTCACGCCTGCTGGTCGACTATGAAATCGAGCTGATCCACTACCACCATCTGATCCACCATCCGATCACCTTGCCGCTGATTTCCAGGTTGCAGGGAATTCCATCAGTATTCACCACGCACGACTTCTATATAGTCTGTTCCCGGTTCAATCTGCTCAACGCGCGGAACGAGTATTGCGACATCGCAAACCATCCCCTTTCGTTATGTGACAATTGCCTGTCGTCCGGGGAGGGGGTGCCTGACGGTTCGCAAGCATATCGCCGCTATCTGGCCCGCGAGGTCATCAAGGCGTTCGACCATGTCATCGCAAACACTCCCTCTGCGCAACGGGTCTTTTCGAGCGTTTATCCAGAATTGGCCGAGGGCGATTCTCTCACCCAGCTTGGCCCGTCCTTGCCAAATGTTACGCCGTTTGTTCCCTCCGCGCGAAAAGAAACGAAGCGGGAAATTGAAGGCGCAAAAGCTCGGCCGCTGCGCGTTGTCTTTTTTGGTAATTTTTCGCGTATCAAAGGTGCGGACGATTTCCTGGCCGCCGCCGGCATGCTGTGCGACTCAAACATCAAGTTCACGATATGCGGGAGAATAGATGCGGAATATCACCCGGTTCTCAAGGACCTGAAGCTTCAAAATGTTGAGGTTCGCGGCGCCTTTTCACCTGGCGAACTTGATCTGACGGAGTTCGATGTCGCCCTGATAATCTCTATCTGGCCGGAGACTTACTGCATCACTCTATCTGAAGCCTGGCGCGCTGGCGTTGTGCCCATCGCAACTCAGATTGGCGCGCTCGCCGACCGCATCAAACCGAACGTCAATGGTTTTACTGTCCCGCCCCACGGGATCGGCGAGATCGTGGAGCTTTTGCAGCAAATGGAAGCTGACCGGTCGTTGCTGGATGACATACGCGCGAATATTACCCCCGATCTCTGGTTAACGCCCGAACAACACTGCAACGCCCTACGAGATATTTACGCCAGGCTGTTGAACGCCCACCCCGCCGCCCGCCCCGCCGGGGGGGGCTGGCGCTCGCCAAACCTGCCACCAGTCGACATCAGACTCGCCAACGTCAAACTCAATTCTCCAAACTGGACGACCCCCGCCGATGTCCCCGGACCGCCTCTGCCAAGTCCTCTACGCCCCCACATGAACCCTCTTTGGAATTCTTTCCGGGCGCTAAAGAAAGAGTTTTCGGACGGGCGAGTTTCAGTTGACACATCTCACTTCCTGCATGTGGATCATATCATTCATGATGGCCAGCCATTGGGCGACAGTCGGCTGCAGCCATTGAAGCTGCCTCCGGCGCGCACCGGGCTATCGCTTGTAGGCTGGCTGCAGTCGAGTTCCTTGGACGCGTGTGATGACATCCGATTGCTTGCCCGGTCGGCAAATGGAGACATGATTCAGCGCCGCGTCACTCTGAACGAGCGTTCGGATCTGCTGCAAGCCTTCCCCGGTCAAGCGTGCACCGGATACGCAACAGAACCATTGCCCGTGGAAATGCTCGACTCTGGAGTCTATTCGCTTGAACTTTCCCTCGTGCGGCATGGGCGGCGAGTTCTATTCCCCTTCCCGTTGGCTCTAATTTGTTCGAAATTCGGTGTATTACTTATTCCAACCACTGCAGGCCAAACGACTCAAATCCAGGTAGACGTCCCATTGATCGAAGGCCCATCCGAATCTCGCAAGATGCACATTCCCCGTGGGGTTGTGGTCGTCGATGAACTTTCCGTTAAAGCGAGCAATGCGTTCGGCAATCCCTTGGGGTCGACTTCCAAGGTCACGCTGCAACCAGAGCGCCTGCACGTCAGCGGCTGGTTCAATAGGCTGGAGCTGCCGCAAGACATCGAAAGTGCCTATATTTTCTTGCGTGGTCCTGAAAATTACAAAATGGCAGCTGGCCCGACGCCCCGCCCCGACGTCGCCGAGCACTTCGGCGTCGAGGGCATGCGGCAATCGGGCTTTGAGGCAAACATCTGGCTGCCCGGCCTGCCTCAAGGCCGTTATGAGGTGTTTTTTGGCTTGAAAGGCCTGGGCGTCTTCTATGAGGTTGAAAGTCCGCTCGATGCGCTAGAAATTGACGCCGATGGGGGCGCCGCTCTCGGTAGCGAGCCGGTGACGGACACAGCTCCCACTCTCGCGCCAATCATCAACCGAACAACCAAGAAGCGGAAGCCACGTGCCAAGCCCCCAATCCTTAAGGCAAAATCCAAAGATGAAGCCTCCATCTGAAGCGTGTTGAGAGAGGCCCGCTTCGGTTCTGTTGGGCACCAATATCCAGCTGCACATTCGAAAAGGGTCAGCCATGGTAAAAATATGTGTATCCAGCAGTTTTCCAGAACGCCTTAACGTCAACCGCGGTCTGGTAGACTCTCTTGCGGAGGGCTTCCAGACTGTTCTTGGCAAGGATCAGGTTCAGGTCTGCCCATACTCCGCCTTACCGGGTTTTTTGACGCGCAAGGTGCCCGACCTGTTGGTCATGATCGGCTCGGCTTTGCATTCGAGCGGTGATTATTCGGCTATTTCCCAAGCGTGCAAACGGGCGGGCGTGACATTTGTCTTCTGGACAGTCGAGGATCCCTACGAATTTGACGCCAACAGCAAGTTCACGCAATACGCTGACATCATCATCAGCAATGATGCATACGCTGTAAAATATTATCCGCGCGACCAAGTGTTTCATCTGCCTTTGGCGGCTCCGGAGCGTATTGCAAAGTCCCTGGTGAACTTCACCGCCCGACCGCTCGACATCTTCTTCTGCGGGGTTGGCTTCAAGATTCGGCAAAGAATCATCGTGGACGCGCACGATATATTTGCGCGATACAATTCCCGGATCTTGGGGGACAACTGGGCTCAAACTCCAGACGGGATTGTTCAAAACCACCGCGTTCCTGCAGATGTCATCTTGGATTACTACCACAATTCCAAGGTCGTGTTGAACATCGGTCGCGATCATGCCTACGCCAATGAGACTCGCGGCCTCAAATCTGTGACGCCGGGCCCGCGAACTTTCGAGGCGGCGATGACTGGATGCGTGCAGTTCTATTATCAGCCCAGCGCCTTCCTTGCCGATTACTTTGAACCCGACAAGGAAATCGTCACGTTCAACGATGTCTTCGAACTGGAGGAAAAGTTGGATTACCTGATGAACAATCCGCTGGAAGCGATGGCCATCGCCAAGCGCGCCCAGAAGCGTTGCCTGAAGGACCACACATTCGCCCGCCGCGCCGAACAATTGCTGGCAATCGTCAGGAGCGCCATTCCAACCTTCGACGCCTCCAGGAAAACTGCAACAAAGATAATCAAAGTAGGGTGATCTTGATGGACCTTCTGGCCGGACTACTCGCCATCTTGATAATGGCGGGCACAACGCTGAATACGGGTTTCGCGGCCGTCTACGCGATCCGGGGCCTGCGTTTATCCCGGACCATACTCGCCTATGCCGTCATCGCTGGGTTCGTCGCCAACGGTTTTCTTGGCGGCTTGCTTTGGGTGACACATCTCACGAGTATTTTCTGGGCGGCGCTTGGAGTTATTGCAATCAACGCGCTGGCGGTCTTCGCCCATCGCCGCATGGGCACGCCGCTGAGATATTTGGCGGCGCAGTCCAAAGCGGTTGTACTCGTATGGCTCGGGGCGTCCTCCATTCTCTTTTGTCTTGCACATGTCGAACCCAGCCAGCCAAATTGGCTCCAAGATGGACCCTATGTTTACAAGAACTGGACACTCCCCGTGCGCGTCCAGTTCCTGGTCGGGGACATGCCAGCAGATAACGCCTTGCCTGCGATGGCAGGCGAAATGATGGCGCGAAATTTGTCCTTCCGCGACGTCCGTCCGCTTGCGCCCGGTCAGGAAGTTTCGAACCGGCCACTGCTGATGTCCGCGATCTACTTGCCCTATAGGTTGATATTGGGGGGGGGCGCCGATCATGTGGACACGGTTCCAACCTTGCACTATGTCGGAACTGACTGGCCGGACTTGGAAGCTCTCATAACGGATCGAAGCTTTTCGGTTTATTTGGCGACAGCGATCACGGCGAACGCCGCCTTGATCATCGCTGTTATCCTATTGCTCCAGTTCTACGCCGTGCCATACGCAATCCCGCTGGCGATCTTCGGGTTCGCGGTGACTCCCTATTTCATCCTGCACACGATATTCACTTGGCCCAAGAGTTTGGCGGCCTTCATCTTGTCAACGGCGTTTATTGCCGCCCTTGAACGCAGGCAAGCGTTCCTGATCGCCAGCCTCGCCGCGCTCGCCTACTGGGCGCACTCCTATGCAATTCTGTTCACCGCTGGATATTGCATGTACCTGTTCACCGAAGCCCTTTCTGGTTATCTGAAGGACAGAACGAAAAAATCCTTCGTCGATAACGGCAGGAGCCTTAGCCTTTCCGCAGCCTGCGTCGTGTCCATTCTGTTGCCTTGGTTTATATGGACTCGCTACGGCCTAAAAATCGAAGCCGACCTGCTCTCTCAGAATGCGGGTCTTGGACTCTCCCTCATCCAACAAATTCAGATAAAACTGGCCAATATCGGAACTATTTTTTCATTCAATTTCATGGATTTAGAGCATAACTCCCTTAACGGTCTTAACCTGCTTTTCAGCGTCCACCTTGCGTCGGCCATCGGAATTATTCCCTTTCTGCTGCTGCCTGCCGCAATATGCGTGGGCCCCTTGCGATTTTCGCGGCTAATGCTGTTCGCCGTGCTCCTTCCCGCCGCCGCCGTGACATTGCTTTTCGGCGTGCCTAACCCGCCCCTGCTACATGGGTGGCAGGCCGCTATTCCGATTTTGTTCGTGTCCGCCCTTGCTTTCATCAACTCGCATATGGGAAGGAAAATGCTGATCGCCTCAACGGCGATCACGCTGGCGGTTTCGGTTATTGCACTGGGTTGTCGCGGCTACGTCGCCTACCGGTTTGGCGATCAGCAGTCAGTGATGCTCCACTATCTGGACCATCAGCCGGTCGATTTAGATTCGCATCCCGTATCGCCGATCAGCGTCCAGGGCGTCTCCAAGATGTCCCTCTTTACCGCCCCGCCGGCGGAATACACCTTTGGCCCGTTCAATGCACATGACCGTCTTGCCCTGAGATTGGACGTCGCCGTTCACGAGGAGGTCTACGACTATTCTGGCGCCGACGTCACGCGATTCATCGTAACGGCGCACGAGTTGCAATCGGGCGAGACTTACACCGTTTTCGATCAATCTCTTGATGTAAGAAACAACCCGAATGATAGGGGCTGGCATGGTGGCGTTTTCCCCCTCCCGGCAGGACTCGACCAGGCCTTCACGCTAACGCTGGTCTGCGATCCGGGACCTGCGGGCCAATCGGTTGCCGATTGGTGCATCTGGGGAGAACCGGCTATTATCCCGACGCATTGACCCGACGGGCGCCTCTTCACAATCACGGCCTGCGAAAAGTTATGTTCCGGCATTTCCATGGTTGTTCACCCGGGTCGTTCCTTGTCGCTGATTGTGTCACATCAACCAGCCTCAAGGCTTCAGCCCGAAGGAGCGACCTCATGAGAGTTCACGCCTAGCCCTGGACCCCGGCCATTACGGCATTCAGCCGACCCAGGACAGCATCCGTCATCGCATGCCCGTTGACCGCGACCATGTGCAGGTCCGCATGTGGACAGGCCGCCGCCAACCGGATTGCACCGCGCGGTGGGCAGACCATGTCGTATCGGCTGTGCAGGATCTGCATCGGGATATCCGCCAGCCGATGCGCATTCGCGATCAGCTGATCGGGTTCGAGAAAACAGCCATTGCGAAAATAATGCGCCTCGATCAGGGAATGCGCGGCGACGAAGTCCGGGCCGCGCTCGGCGAGGCCGGTCCGCGTAACGTCCGCCGATTGATCGAGCCAGGACAGGCGATCCTCATATTCGGTCCAGCGATACAGCGTCGATTGCCGCAGCTCGGCCAAGCTGGCCTTGGGATCGCTCAAGCGGCTCAACGCCGTAAGGCCATCCGCCCGCTCGCGCTGCATGTCCTCGAAACACCAATCCATGATCGCGGGCGGGCTGGACCGGAAGCGCTCCGGCACTGGCGCGATAAAATCGGCGAAGGCTTCCGGGAAGAAGCGCGGCGCACCGGCTTCGCTGTGCCACCAGTCGAGATTGTCGGGCGTTGCCAGAAAGACGGCGCCAACCACCAGCGCGCTGACCCGCTCGGGGAAGGCTTGGGCATAGGCCAGAGCCAGCGTCGAGCCCCAGGACGGGCCGAACACGATCCAGCGCTCAAGCCCGAGATGGGTCCGCAGAGCCTCGATATCGCTGACCAGATCGGCGGTCGTATTGGCGTCCAGCGACAGGTGCGGCGTCGAGCGGCCACAGCCGCGCTGGTCCATCAGGGT
Source organism: uncultured Maricaulis sp. (assembly GCF_963975345.1). Taxonomy (NCBI): domain Bacteria; kingdom Pseudomonadati; phylum Pseudomonadota; class Alphaproteobacteria; order Maricaulales; family Maricaulaceae; genus Maricaulis; species uncultured Maricaulis sp. The sequence continues at coordinate 68,564 of NZ_CAXBGE010000005.1, forward strand.
GATGTGAAAGCGGTCCGGATCGAACATGCGCTGGAAGCGCTCCGAACAGCCCGAGCCGGGCCCACCATGCAGAACCAGCAGAGGAAGGCCGGCGGGCGCCCCGCATTGCTCCCAATACAGGCTGTGTCCGCTGGAGACGGCGAGTTGGCCGGTCCGGTGAGGTTCAATCGGCGGGAATTGCGAGCTCATTGGCATCCGTTCAGGCGAGGGGCGCGCAAAATCTTGGCGCGGGCTTTCAGCGGGTGATCACGCCGCGTCAACGCAGATGTGCCGTCAGCAGTGGCGGCACATCATGGCTGGCGGCTTCGAGGCTGGAATAGGAATGTCCGGCCCGGTCGCGCCGAAGCGGTCCGCGGCGGCCATTGAAATGGGCGCTGGCCGTCCAGCCGCAGATTGTGCCGCGATCGGCGGCGATGCGCTGTGCCGCGATCTCTTGCGTCAACACGCCGGGCCCTTCGGCAACCGGGCTGAAGACCGGCTTGAGCGCCTGGGCGCGCAGTCCGGTTTCGATGCGCGCGCGCGCTGCAGCGAGATCGAGCGGGCAGGCGGAGCGTGCGCCCAGATCCTCGGTGATATTGACGATGGAATAGAGCAATTCTGTCTCGGCAGCGGCCGGGCGCGCAGCCACGAGCCCGGTCGCGCGCAGCTCAGGCGCGAAACCGGCCAAGCCGGTGCCAAGGCCAGTTGCCAGCAGAAGCGCTGTGAGCGCGCGTTGCCAATCGGATTTCATTCTCTCCCAGCCCCCTTGGAAGCGCTGCGGGCAATCTAGTGAAGCCGTGCGGATCGGTCCAGCGCTCGCGATGTATTGCGCGGCGGGCTTGACGTTTGGGAGTTATACAATAAATTGTACAATAAGTTGTATAATTTCAGTCATGCGGAAACCCTCATGTTAGATCCCCCTGCTTCCATCACCCCTTTCAACTGACAAAGGTCTGATCATGTCCCACTTCAAACCTGCGCTGAGGGCCATTGCCCAGATCGCTGCCGCCCTGATCGCCGTCGCGGTGATGGCGGCGCTGACGCGCCTGGCCCTGCTGCCGCTCTTGCAGAGCCTGCTGCATCTGGACGAAGAGACGCTGAGTTACCTGCGGCGCGTCCTGATGCTGGTCGCCTTCGTGCTGGGCTATTGGGGCTATGTGCGCTGGGTCGAGAAACGGCCGGCGATCGAGCTGTCTCCGGCGATGGGGAAAATCCTGCTCACCGGCTTCGGCGGGGCGGTACTGATCGGCGTGCCGGTGACGGCGCTCTATCTAACGGGCACCTATCAACTGGTCGGAACAGGCGGATTCGGCGGTATGGGCGGGATCGCGCTGATCATCCTGGGGGCGGCCATGCTCGAGGAAGTCGTGTTCCGCGGCATCGCCTTCGGCATTGTCGAGCGCCATTTCGGCAGCTGGGCGGCGCTGTTCGTGCCGACCGTCATTTTCTCGGCCGCGCATATTTTCAATGCAAACTGGGGCGGCTGGCTGTCCTTCGCCACCGGGGTCACGATTGGCGGGATATGGACGGTGACCTATATGCTGACGCGCAATCTGTGGGCTGTCGGCCTCAATCATGCGCTGTGGAATTACACGATTTTCGCCACCGGCCTGCCGCTGACCGGTCTGCAGGACTGGCGTGAGCAGTCGCCGCTGCGCAGCGAATTCAGCGGACCTGATTGGGTGTCTGGCGGACTGGCCGGGCCCGAGGACTCGGTGTTGATGCTGGTCGTGTCCAGCCTGGCGGTCATCGTGCTGCTGGTGATCGCGCACCGTCGCGGGCTGTTCAAACCGGCCGGGGGCGAGACGGCTGCAGCACAGGATGCGTCAGCCTGAGGCTGAGGGGCGCTGGCCGTGTGGTGGTCAGTATGGCGTTCGATATGAAGGCTGGGAAAATGGTGCCGCCACACAGAATTGAACTGTGGACCTCGTCATTACCAATGACGCGCTCTACCCCTGAGCTATGGCGGCGCCGGGTCGCTGAAGTCGCGACGCGAAGCCGGGCGTATAATACATGGCCGCCCTCCCGCCAAGGGCGTCTTGACGTGGAGAGCTGCGTTCGACATGACCAAGGGCATGAGCGAAACCCCAACCCCGCCGCGCAAGCCGCCCACAACGGGCAATCCCGATACGCGTGAAGCAAGGCTGGCTGCGGCCCTGCGCACCAATCTGCGCCGGCGCAAGGCCGACCGCGCCGCCCCTGTGCCAGAGGCGGAAGCAGACACAGACGATGCGGACGCCGCAGCCACTGCACAAGCCTCTGCAATCCCTGCCACGAAAAATCCCCAGGATGGGTCATAATCCCGCCGGGTTCGAACCGCTGCATGCAGGTTCATCGGCTTGAGGAGTGAGAATGGACCGGATTATCATCCAGGGTGGCGCACGGCTTGAAGGCCGTATTCCCATTAGCGGCGCCAAGAATTCGGCGCTCAAACTGATGGCCGCAGCGCTGCTGACCGATGAGCCGGTGATTCTCACCAATATGCCGCGTTTGGCCGATTCGCGCTTCATGGGGCATTTGCTCGCCGAACTCGGCGTTTCGGTCGAGGAGGGCGAGGGCGCCGAGCTTCGCCTGCACGCTGCGACCATCGCCGACACATTCGCGCCCTATGACCTGGTGCGTAAAATGCGCGCCACCTTCAATGTCCTTGGCCCGCTGCTCGCCCGTGAGGGCCATGCACGCGTCTCTCTGCCCGGTGGCTGCGCGATCGGGGCGCGGCCGGTCGATCTGCATCTCAAGGCGCTTGAGGCGCTGGGGGCGCAGATCGAGGTCTCTGAAGGCTATGTTGACGCCAAGGCGCCGGCGGGCGGCCTGGTCGGCGGCGAGATTGATTTGCCCTTCGCATCGGTCGGCGCCACCGAGCACGCCATGTTGGCCGCCGCATTGGCGCGTGGCGAAACCGTGATCGAGAATGCCGCGTGCGAGCCGGAGATTGCTGATCTCGCCGCCATGCTGACAGCGATGGGGGCTCTCGTTGAAGGCGCAGGTAGCAGCACGATCCGGATCCAGGGCCAGACCCGGCTGAAGGGCGTGCAACATCATGTTGTCGGCGACCGGATTGAGACGGCGACCTATGCCCTCGCCGTCGCGGCAACCGGCGGGGATTGCATTCTCGACGGCGCGCAGTGGGCCCACAACAAGTCGCTCTGGCGTGCCATGACCGATGCCGGCGTCACGGTTGAGGCCACCGAGACGGGGGTGCGCGTGGCGCGCAATGGCGAACGCCTGACCGCGGTTGATATCGAGACCCAGCCCTATCCGGGATTCCCAACCGATGCCCAAGCGCAATTCATGGCGTTGATGACGCTGGCTGAGGGCACATCGGTGATCCGCGAGACGATTTTCGAGAACCGGTTCATGCATGCGCCGGAACTGACCCGGCTGGGTGCCGATATCAGCGTCCATGGCAGCGAGGCCGTCGTGCGCGGCGTACCGCTGCTGCGCGGCGCCCAGGTGATGGCGACGGATTTGCGCGCTTCGGTCTCGCTGGTCATTGCCGGGCTTGCCGCCGAGGGTGAAACCGTGGTCAACCGGGTCTACCATCTCGATCGTGGCTTCGAGCGACTGGAAGCGAAATTGTCCGGCTGCGGTGCCCGCATCGAACGCCGGTCTGACTGACGGAGACCTGATTTGAATCGCGCCCAAGCCCCGCTGCGCCTGACGGCGCTCGATGTCACGGATCTGGAGGCGATTTCGGCCGCCCTGCAGGACGCCGTGGCGCAATTGGGCGATTTCGAATTCTCCAGCCGTCAACGCAGTTTCACCATCGCTTTCAACCGCTTCCGCTGGGAAGTTAGCGGGCGAAAACAACGCGTGCGCTGCGGGCTCCAGATCGGACATGTACTGGCCGCGCGCTCCCACAATATCCGCCAGGGCGCCGAGGAGGCGGTGGTCAATCTGCTCTCGATCGGGTTTGAGCCCGCCGAGGCGCCGTCGGGCGCGCTTGTGCTGGTTTTCTCCGGTGGCGGCGAGATGCGCCTCGAGGTCGAATGCCTCGATCTGGCGATGGCCGATATCAGCGAGCCCTGGCCCGCGACGCGGCGGCCTGGCCATGATACGGATCATTCATGACCGGCAGCGAATTTCCCTCCGACAAGATCGTCCGCATCGATCTCGATATCGCCAGTATCGGGCCGAGCGACGTCAATGCCGATCACGAACGCCGTGTTGCGATCGCCGATCTGCTTGAGGGCAATAGTTTCCGTCCGGTCAGCGATGCGGTCGGCGATACCAGCGGGCCCTACGCCTTGCGTCTGGCGATCGAGCACGACCGGCTCTTGTTCGATGTCCGGCTGGAAGACGATACGCCGGTGCGCGCCTTCGTGTTTGCGCTGGGGCCGCTGCGCCGGATCGTCAAGGATTATTTTTTGATCTGCGAGAGCTATTACGAGGCCGTGCGCGATGCGCCGCTGGCCCAGATCGAGGCGATCGATATGGGGCGTCGCGGCGTCCATAATGAGGGCTCGACCCTGCTGCGCGAGCGCCTGTCGGGCAAGATCGAGGTCGATTTCGACACCTCGCGCCGCCTCTTCACCCTGATCTGTGCCCTGCACCGGCGGGCCGCGTCATGAGCGTGCCCTCTGTGCTGTTCGTGTGTGGTCGCAATGCGATCCGCTCGCCCATGGCCGCCGCTCTGTGGCGCCAGCATTTCGGCGATCTGGCCCAGGCCCGCTCCTGCGGTGTCATTCCGGCGGCCTTTGCTGATGGTTACATGGTCGCGGTGATGGCCGAACTGGGCTGCGATATGGAAGACGTTACGCCGATGGCGCTGAGCGGTGTGATCGACCCGCCGGCAGCCCTGGTCGTCTCGCTCTCGACCGCCGCTGATCGGCTGGCCCGGCAATACGCGGCCGACAAATCAGCCGAGTTCCAGGCCTGGCCCATTCCCGATCCGAGCGAGACCGGCGGCAGCCGTGAACAGCGCCTTGCGGCCTACCGGCAAACGCGTGATGCCATCCTTGCCCGCATCGCCGCTTGGGACTTGCCGCGAAAAAGCGCCTGAAGCCTCGACTTTATGGGGCAGGCGGGACTATAACGCGCGCCGGGGCCCAGTCGGCCCGGGCGCCGGGCCGATCAACACATTTTTTGACCCGCATTTACGAGTATGAGGAGCCGCATGGCTAAAGAAGAATTATTGGAGTTTCCCGGCGAAGTTACGGAATTGCTTCCGAACGCCACCTTCCGGGTGAAGCTTGAAAACGAACACGAAATCATTGCCCACACCGCGGGCAAGATGCGCAAGAATCGTATCCGCGTTCTGGCCGGCGACAAGGTGCTGGTCGAGATGACGCCCTATGATCTGACCAAGGGCCGGATCACCTATCGCTTCAAATAAGATCCACAGCGGCGTGGATGCGCGAAACGGATGCCCCGATGGCTGAGCCCCGCCCACGCCTGATCCTGGCCAGCGCTTCACCGCGCCGCCTCGACCTGCTCGCCAGCGTTGGCATCACGCCGGACGCCGTCGAGCCCACCGATATTGATGAGAGCGAAATCCCCGGAGAGCTGCCTGGCCCTCTGGCACAGCGGCTTGCGCTCGAAAAAGCCTCGGCCCACTCCGATGGCGATGCTTTCATCCTTGCCGCCGACACGGTCGTCGGTGTCGGTCGCCGCGTCCTGCCCAAGGCCGAGACAGAGACCCAGGCGCGCGCCTGCCTCGCCCTGCTGTCGGGGCGCAATCACCGCGTCTACACAGCGATAGCCCTACGCACACCGGACGGTGAGCTAACGGCAAGGCTGGTAGAGACCAAAGTGAAGTTAAAGCGACTCAGTGAGCGCGAGCTGGAAAGCTATATCGCCAGCGGCGAATGGCGCGGAAAAGCCGGCGGTTACGGCATTCAGGGTCGGGCCGGCGCCTTTGTCATCTCGTTGATCGGCTCCTATACCGGCGTCGTCGGCCTGCCGATGTATGAGACCGTCAATCTATTGGCCGGGCGTGGCTATCCCGTCACCGAGGCCCAGAACGAAGTGCAAAACCCATGATTCGCCAGATCCTTATCGAAGAGAATATCGGCGAAACCCGCGCCGCCATCGCCGAGAATGGCCGCTTGGTCGAACTGCATCTCGACCGTTGGTCGGAACTGCGCCAGCGCGCCGTCGAAGGCGAGCTTTATCGCGGCCGCGTCCGCCGCGTCGAACCGGCGCTGAATGCCGCTTTCGTCGATCTTGGCTTGGGCGAAGAAGGCTTCATGCCGTTCGGAAAAGCCGGGCGCCCCAAGGGCTTGCATGAAGGCGCCGCGATTGGCGTGCGCGTCTCACGTGAAGCCTTTGCCGATAAGGGCCCGACCCTCAACCTGGTCGAAATCGCCGCTGGCGATGCCCCCGAATGCCTCGAACCGGCTCCGATCCTGGCCCAGCGCCTGGCGCAGATTTTTTCTGGGGCCGATGTCGTCTGGGCCGACGAAACCGATTTTGATCTCGAGGAAGCTTTTGAACTGGCGATGGACCCCGTCGCCCCCATTCCCGGCGGTGGCTCGCTCTGCATCGAGCAGACCCGCGCCATGGTCACGGTCGATGTCGACGCCGAAGGCCGCAAGGGCACGGGCTCGCCGCTGCAGCTGGCCCAGGCCCTCAACCTCTCCGCCGCCAAGGAAGCCGCGCGCCAGATCCGCCTGCGCGGCTTGGGCGGCATTGCGGCGATCGATTTCGTCCACATGCGCGGCCAGCCCGAGCGCAAGGCGGTCGAACAGGCCCTGCGCCAGGCTTTCCGCAATGACCGCGCCAAGGTCGATGTCGCGCCGCTATCGCAATTTTGCGTCGGCGAGCTGGCACGTCAGCGTCGTGGCCGCACCCTGTCCGAAATCCAGCTCGACGAGAGCGGCCGTCCCAGCATTGAAACCTGCGCCCTGGCCGCCATCAGGCGGCTTGAAGGCGAGGCCCGCGCCCAGCGCTCCCGCAAGCTGGTCCTGCAGGCCTCAAGCGAGGTCCATGCCTGGCTTGAAGCCGACAGCATCGGCTGGAACGCCGCTCTGGCCGAGCGGATTGGTGCCCGTTTCACCCTCGCGCTGAACCCCGAATTTGGCCGCGAAGACTGCGGCGTGAAATCCTGATGTCCAAACCAATCACCTGTCCGATGTGCAAAAACCCGCCCGTTGAGGCCTTCAAGCCCTTCTGCTCGAAGCGCTGCGCCGATCTCGATCTGGGCAAATGGTTCACCGGTGCCTACGCCATCCCGGGCGAGCCCGCCGACCAGGCCGATGAAACCCCCGCTGGCAAGCCGGACAATGAATAGCGCCAGCTTACTGAAATAATCTGCGATCCAGCGTGCTGCATCGTGGACAGGGTGCGGCGCGCACCTTATAAACCGCGCTCTCGCCAGCGGCCCAAAGCCGCCAGGCGGACCCGGTGCCCGGGTAGCTCAGTTGGTAGAGCAGCGGATTGAAAATCCGCGTGTCGGTGGTTCGAATCCGCCCCCGGGCACCATTTTTATCTCACGGCAAATCGCTTCGCATCTCGCTCTGGGTGGGTGACCTAAGCGGTTGAAGCAGCCGCGCTTGTGAACCCTGAGGGTTCGAGGCGAGTGCTGCTCTTCGCTTTGATTTGAGTGCCATCCAGAAAATAAGTGGCCGTGTCCCCGTGTCACGCTATGGTCCGTGACGAATGAGCGCTCGTAGGTGCGGGCCGGTGGCGTAGCTGGACGGGCCTTGAATGGTCTCAGGACAGGGCCGTCGGTATTGTATGGCTTAAGGCAGGGGTGGCATGTCGGATACACTGGCCGGGATTCTTGATGCCCCCAAACCGCCCGCATTGTTTATCGGAAATGGGATTAATCGTCACCGGAGTGTTGGCGGACACACTGGTTGGGAGAATTTGCTAGAACAACTAGCAAAAAGCCAAGGCATGACGCTCACAGAAAGACAGTTGGAGGAGATGTCGAAAACGGAGGTTTTTGACATTCTTGACCTAGCCCGGCCGAAAGAAGATAGAGCTAGTCTCCAGCGTGAATTTTGTAATCTGATGAAGGCTTGGAAACCGAAAGAGCATCATCGAAAGATTGTCGACTGGGCGAGCCGACACTCAGCGCCGATAATTACGGTCAATTTTGACCAGAACCTTTCTGGTTCCATTGGCGCGCGCTTGTTTCTCGGGGAGCCGAGTTTTACAGACTTCTACCCGTGGGGTTCATACTATTCGAGTCGCGAAATCGATGCGCCGATCTCGAATTTCGCCATTTGGCATCCTCACGGGATGGTGAGGTACTCTAGAAGTATTCGCTTGGGTTTGACCCATTACATGGGCTCGGTTCAGCGGGCACGCCTAATGCTATATGGCAAAGATGGTTTAAGAGCTTATGCCAATAATGAGTCTTCCGGATGGCGGGGTGAGAATACGTGGTTGGCACCCATTTTTTTTGCTCCACTGCTAATTTTTGGCTTTGGTTTGGGTAAGGATGAGAGCTTTCTGCGTTGGTTGTTTTTGGAGCGGGCAAAATTTCATAAAATTCGCCCTGATTGGAGGCAGCCATCTTGGTACGTGACAAATGATTCAACGGACGATGAGCGCCGTGGAGTATTTTTCAAAGCGCTGGGGATTGAGCTGGTAAATGCCAAGAACTACGATGAAATCTACGAAAATGCGGCGTGGAACTCCTAGCATTATTCATATAGGCGAGATTGATCCTGACAACTGGGACGGACCCAATTTCCGCCTCGGACAAAATGGTGAGAAGCACCCACTCTTCAAACCCATGAATCCGGAAAATCGATTAAGCTTCAAAATCCGCCCAGCTAACCCCGCACTGCGCGCGTCACTTCAACCCTGTTGCCGCCCAGCGTATCCACGATAGCCGCTGTCAGTGTCTCTATCCGGTAGGGCTTGGCGAGGTGGCTGTCGGCGCCGGCTTGGAGATAGGTGTTGATCTGGTCGGTCATGGTGTTGGCGGTCAGGGCGATGATCGGGGTGCGGGGCAGGTTTTGCTCGTCTTCGAGCGCCCGCAAGGTCTCGATCGCCGTGACGCCATCCATCACCGGCATGTGGATATCCATCAGGATGATGTCGGGACGCTGGACCTTCCAGGCCTCGATGGCCTGCGCACCATTCTCGACAAGGGTGATGTCGTGGCAGCGCGGGGTCAGCAGGCTTTGCAGGACCAGCCGGTTTGTCAGCACGTCCTCGGCCGCGAGGATGGTGGTGCGAGCCAGCACGGCCTCGGCATCAGGCGTGGCCCCGGACTCTGCTGCCTGGCCGGCCGCCACTTCGCTGCGGATTGCGGGAATGGCGAAGCTGAAGACTGATCCCTGGCCCGGCTCGCTTGTCACCCGGATCCAGCCGCCCATCAGCTCGCACAGGCGCCGGGAAATCGACAGTCCCAGACCGGTGCCGCCGAATTTTCTCGACGTCGAGGCATCGGCCTGCATGAAGGGTGCAAACACCCTCTCGCAAGTCTCGGCATCCATGCCGATCCCGGTATCGGCAATCTCGAACAGCAATTCCTCGCCGCCCGCGACTTGGCGCAACGCTGCAGTGACTTTGACGCTGCCGGTCTCGGTGAATTTCAGGCCATTGGAGATCAGATTGTTCAAAACCTGTCTCAGCCTGTGGGCGTCGCCAACAAAGCTGCCGCGCGCCGTTTCGGCGACATCAAGTGTCAGCTCGAGCTCGCAATTCGTCGCCACCAGGGTATGGGCAGACATTACCGAGGCCAGCAATTCGTCGAGCACGAAGGGCGCATTGTTCACGGCCAGCATGTTCGCTTCGATCTTGGACAGGTCGAGAATGTCATCGATGAGGCCCAGCAAGGATTCCCCGGACTCTCGAATTGTCGCCACCATGCTGCGCTGGCCGTCATTAAGCCCGGTGTTTTGAAGCACTTGCGACATGCCGAGCACGCCGTTCAACGGGGTGCGGATTTCGTGACTCATATTGGCCAGAAACTGGCTCTTGAGGCGGTTGGCACTTTGAGCCTGACGGGTGGCCTCTTCGAGCTCTTCTTCACGGGCATTGAGGGTCGTCACCATCCGGCGCAAGGCCTTCGCGCGCCGGCCCGCAACCAGGGCCGCCATCGCGGCGCTGGCGGCCAACAGGCTGAGCAGCAAACCAACGGTCCAGGTCGTGGGCACGGCGTAACGCCGGAAACCATTGAGCAGTTCGGCGGTCGGTTGCACCCGCAAGGCCCATTCGACGCCGTTGAATCTTACCGGTGCCGTCGCAACCATGTCGGTATTGTCCGAGCCGGCGGCAAAATTCGGCGAAGTCCAGATCGTCTCACCCAATTCCTCGACTGCAATCGTAAACTGGCTGAGTTGTTTAATTTGAAGCAAGTTCTGGATCAGGCGATCAACCGCAAAAACGCCGATGATCAGGCCGCCCGGTACGTCATCATGGTGGACGGGGTAATAGGCAACCAGGCCGCGCCCGCCCTGCACCAGCTGGAAACTATTGGTAACCATCATTTCACGGTTCCGCACCGTATTGCTGATGGCGATCCTGCGCCATTCGACGCTGAACAGGTCGAGATCAAGCGCCGCTTCATTGCCAACCAGGGGCTCGATCCAGCGAATGCGGTAACTGGTATCGGCCCATTCGATGGCCTGCATCCAGGGCTTGTCATCCAGATAGGCTTGGGCGTCGGCGACCCATTCCTCATAGGGCAAGCCTTCCGGCCGCACCGCAAATCGCTGCCCCAAGCGGTCGATTGCCAGCATTTCCTGAACCAGTTGGTATTGCAGATGATCGCTGAGGTCGTCGGCCCGCGTCTCGACCGCGAAACGCAGCGCTGCAAGCCGCTCTGTATCGGCGCGCGTGGCCAGGAAATAGGTGATCGCCAAGCCGGTCGCCAGAACGAGCAGGGGCCAGGCCAAGATATCCGTATTCAGGGTTTTGCTTCGACTGAAAAACTGCCGAATTCTGCCGTGTGTCATCATTCTACCTTCGAGCCTCGCCGGGTAGAATGCAGGCTGGAGTGCAAAATATGCTTAACGCAACGGGATGTGGGCGCAGTGTGTCTCTGCGCGGCCATATCCTCGCCCAAACAAAAACGCCCGACCAACCGGCCGGGCGTTTTCGCTTGATCCAGGCGTCTCAGATCACACCAGTTCCTTGAGCGTCCCGGCGTTGAAGTCAGCGAGCTCATCGAACCGGCCATCGCGCACCTTCACGGCCCATTCCGGGTCGGAGATGAGGGCGCGGCCAACGGCGACGAGGTCGAATTCGCCGCGCTCCATGCGCTCGATCAGGCCGTCCAGCGAGGAGGCGGGCGAGTTCTCGCCCATGAAGGCGCCGATGAAGTCGGAGTTGAGGCCGACCGAGCCGACGGTGATGGCCGGCTTGCCGGTGAGTTTTTGGGTCCAGCCGGCGAGGTTGAGGTCGGAACCTTCGAATTCAGGGATCCAGAAGCGGCGGGTCGAGGCGTGGAAGATGTCGACGCCGGCGTCGGAAAGCGGACCAAGGAAGGCGGCGAGTTCGTCGGGCGTTTCGGCGAGACGGGCATTGTAATCCTGCTGCTTCCATTGCGAATAGCGCAGGATGAGCGGCAGATCGGTTGGGATTTCCGCGCGCACCGCCTTGACGATTTCGCGCACGATGGTGGTGCGCTCGACCAGCCCGCCACCAAAGCGGTCATCGCGTTGATTCATGCCGTTCCAGAAGAATTGGTCGAGCAGATAGCCATGGGCGCCGTGCAGCTCGATGGCGTCAAAGCCAAGCTCGGCCGCGGCCTTGGCGGCTTTGGCGAAGGCGGCGATGGTGTCGCCAATGTCTTCCGCGCTCATCGGCTCGCCGACCGCCTTGCCGCCGGGCATGATGCCGGACGGGCTGTCGGAGCGGGCCTCGGGATGCGGGCCGGTGCCCGGCTTGCGCGCCAGGCCGACATGCCAGAGCTGCGGCGCGATCTTGCCGCCGGCGGCATGGACGGCGTCAACGACGATTTTCCAACCGGCCAGGGATTCAGATTCATGAAAATTGGGTATGGCCGCATCGAAGCTCGCGCCGGGCCGGTCAACGGTCGTGCCCTCGGTAATAATGAGGCCCACCGCATTCTCGGCGCGGCGGCGATAATAATCGACCACAGGCTGGCCGGGGACGCCGCCCGGGCTCTTGGAGCGCGTCATCGGGGCCATCACGATACGGTTAGGCAGGTGTAGCGAGCCCAGCGAGAAGGGCTTGAACAGGGCGGCGGTCGAGGTCATGCGGGTATCCTTGCGATGAAAGCTGAGCCCACAGGTAAGGTGGTTTCGTCAGAAATCGACCCTCGGGTATGTATTTGGGTTATGCGTTAAAAGCGGGTCCGGGCGCGACCGCAGTGCGCAATTGCCTGCTTATCCCCCACGGTTCCCAATTTTCCCACGTCATCCCGGCGAACGCCGGGACCTCGACGCGACAAGTGCGGAGCCTATGATATCGAGGTCCCGACTTTCGTCGGGATGACGAAAAATGGGTCAGTTTATCCCCACCCCCTTGGCGCTGGCGCATAATCCACCCGTTCCGGTCGCACAGGAGGCGTGAGCTCAGCCACTGGCGGCGATCGGGAGCGTGGAGCTCATCCGCACGAAGCTTTGACAGCCCAAGTTCCGGTGAGGCCATGATCGGGGAAGAGCGGCATCAGGGCTCGACCGTGCATCCCCGGTCATTTCGAGGCAGGACCCGCAAGGGGCTTGAACAAAACTCCCATCGTTTTCCAGGAAGAATTGGTGGGACGTCACGAATGTCACCCCCACTCATCTACCTCAGCTCCGGCATTCGCCGGCGTCCCACACACCTCCCATAGCGAGGTGACCTCTTATCCCTCCAGCCGCTCGCGGCGTGGAGATTTCGGTGCGGGCGCTGACAGCCGCCGCGAAACCCGCCTATACTCGCAACACAACTCCGGGGAGCCCGACATGTCATTCAAATCCATCGCCCTTGGCGCCACAGCGCTGATACTCGCCGGCAGCGCGGTCCAGGCGGCCGACCGGCCGCTGCGGCCGGTCAACACCTATTCCATCGTCGCGCGTGATGCGGCGACCGGCGAGCTTGGCGTCGCTGTGCAGTCGCACTGGTTTTCCGTTGGTTCGGTGGTGATCTGGGCCGAGCCGGGGATTGGCGCGGTGGCGACTCAGTCCTTTGTCCTGCCCGACTACGGCCCAAACGGTCTGGCGCTGATGCGCGCCGGGGCGAGCGCTGCCGAGGCGTTGGAGCAGACGCTCGCGGCAGACGAACATATCGATGTGCGCCAGGTGGCGATGGTCGATGCGAGCGGTGGCGTTGCAGTCCACACCGGCGAGCACGCGATCGCCGAGCATTGCCACATCACCGGTGAGGGCTATTCGGTTCAGGCCAATATGATGCGGGACGGCACGGTCTGCTCGGCGATGTCCGTAGCGTTTGAGAGCTCGACAGGGTCACTGTCTGAACGCCTGATGCTGGCGCTGGAAGCGGCTCAGGGGGAGGGCGGTGATATTCGCGGCAAGCAATCGGCGGCCATGCTGGTGGTGTCCGGCGATGCCGCATTGCCGGCCTGGAGCGGCCGTGTGGTTGATCTTCGCGTCGAGGACAATGTTGATCCCTTGGCCGAGTTGCGCCGCCTGCTGGGCCTGTCCCGCGTCTATGCCTTGATGCAGGCCGGTGATGACGCGATGGCCGAAGGCGATCTGGCCGGCGCGAGCGCCGCCTACGCTGCGGCCAGTGCTCTGGCACCGGACAATCATGAAGTCGTGTTCTGGCACGCCATCACGCTGGCGACCGGCGGCGATATGGCCGGCGCGACACCGCTCTTCTCGCGCGCCTTCGCCGCTTGGCCGCAATGGCGCGATATCATTCCGCGCCTGCGCGCCGCCGGGGTTTTGCCCGATGATGACGCTCTGGAGGCTCAGATTTTGGCGGTCCAATAGGGTGTCGTTCTACGTTCCGCGACACACCAGAACATGGTCGTCAAACACCGCACCAACGATCAACACGCCATCGCGCATCGCGGCGACGCTGGAGGCGTTGAGGGTGCCGTCCATCAGCAGGAGAGCCGTCTCGGTCTCGCCGGTTTGTGGGTTGAGCCGCACGGCGTGGGCCGGGGCGGTGGCGCTGGCATCGGCGGCGTGGGCGACGAAATCGAACACGCGCGGATGGCCGCCAATCCACAGATCGCCGCGTTCATCGACCTCGATATTGTCCGGCGCTGTCGGTACGGGCAGGGCGCGGTTGGCAGTGAGGGCTCCGCTTGCGGCATCTCGGTCATAGACGCGGATACGCCGGGCGAGCAATTCAGAGACATAGACCTCGGACCCGTCGGCGGAGATGTTGATGCCATTGGCATAGGCGATGCCGTGGGCAACCATATCGCCACGGCTACCATTGAAATAGGAGACACTCGATAGCGGCAGGCCGAAATAGGCTTCCAGATTGGCCATCATGCCAGTGTGATAGGCACGGTCATTGGTGGCGTAGAAGCTGCGCGGGCCGACGGCGAGCACGTCGTTGGGCGAGAGCAGGGCCTCATGGCTGATGCTCTCGGCATGGCTCAGCATGCCGTTTTCACCGACATCGAAAATCTCGACGGCGTGGGTGCCGCCCGCGCTGTCGAAGCCGGCGCGGTGATTGACGACGAACAGGCGCTGGCTGCCATCCGGTGCCGTCCACAGGCTCAGCCCATGGGGGTGGAAATCGGCCGGCGCATCGCCAGAGACTTCATGCAGGGTGTCGGGGTCGTTGAGGTTGAAGGCATAGATGCCGCCACGCTCACCGGTGCGGCGATCATCGGTTGAGACGAAAACCAGATCCGAGTTTGGATCGATGGTAACGTCTTCGGTGCCCGGCGCGATGGTCAGCGCCTCGCACTGGCCCGGCGTCACCGGTGTCAGATCGGCCATCATGCCCGATGCGGGAATGATGACGAACGCCATCCGCACCACAGCGGCCAGAATGACCAGGCCCAGAATGATCAGAATATTGCGCATGATATGCCCCCCGCAATTCAAGCTCTGATGGGCAGGTTAGCGCATTTTCGTGGTTTACGCCCGCGTCTTGTGTCTAGCGTTGGCGGCCGCGCTTGCCTTGAACACTGGATTTGATCTGGCGCGTCACGCCACGCTTGCGGGCCCGCTTTTCGGCGGCGGTTTCGCTGTTGGACTGGTCTTCGGCGAGTAGTTTTTCCCAGCGCTGGAACCTGTCAGCATCGATCTCGCCCGCCTTGATCCCGGCCTGGATGGCGCAGCCCGGCTCGGACTGATGGGCGCAGTCGGAGAATTTGCAGGTCGTCGCCAGCTCGGTCAGATCGGAGAAGACGCGGTCAATGCCGTCGCCGCTTTCGCTCATGCCGAGCGAGCGCATGCCCGGCGTATCAATCAACCAAGCGCCGGAATGGGTCGCCCGCAAGCTGCGTGATGTGGTGGTGTGACGGCCCTTATTGTCGCCCTTGCGGTTTCCCTGGGTCTCGCTGGCCTCGCCGGTGAGCCCGTTGAGAATGGTCGATTTACCAACCCCGGACGAGCCGACCAGAGCGGCAGTGGCGCCGGGCTTGAGCCAGGGCAGGAGCCGGTCCAGCGCTGTGGTGTCGCGGGCATCGAGCGTTATGGCGCTGACATGCGGCGACAGGGCTTCGGCTTGGCGGACATAATCGTCGGCATTGTCCACCAAATCACCCTTGGTCAGCACGATCAGCGGCTCGGTATGACTGCTGGCGGCCAAGGTGAGATAGCGCTCGAGGCGGGCGGGATTGAAATCGGCATTGCAGGAGGTGACGATCATCAACGTGTCGACATTGGCGGCGATCAACTGGTGCATCAGCACGGTGCCCGAGGCGCGGCGGCGCAGGACCGAGCGCGGCTCCAGCGCTCGCACGATCCGGTTCTCCGCTGGATCAACCAGCACCCAGTCGCCAACCGCCAGATCGCCGGCCTGGATATCGCTTGGCAGGCTCAGGGATATCTCGCCAACAGGCGTCATCGCCTGGACCCGGTCACGATGCACATCGCACAGCCGGGCCGGCGGCGTCGCCTCGAGCTCGCCCGGTTCAAGCTGGGCCGCAAAATCGTCTGACCAGCCAAGTCCGGCGAGCGATGCATCTGTCATGGGTTGAGTTCCGTGTGTGCTGCAGCGCCGTTATCGCATGGGGCGCAGGAATGCAGCAATGGCCAAGCGACGCTTTACGCGGTGTGCACGCGGTATCCGGCCCGGATCACATCGACCGTGATGCGCGGCGTCAACACGGCGACGGGGCCAGCGGGGCGGATCTCGCGGGGCCGATAGCCATCGAAGCTCCAGGCAAGGATCGAGCCCTTGCGCCGGACCAGAGCTTCGCCGGCGCCGGGTAAGGTGAAGAATACCTCGTCGGGCAAGGTCTCGAAGTCGGCTTGGTGCGTGACCTGGGCCCGCGAGCGCGACATGACCCGATCAGCATGCAAGAGCCGGTTCATCGCGCCCGGCGAAGGGCGCTCTCCGAGTTCGGGACGGGCGCGACCAAAGGCTTGCTGGAAAGCCATGTAGTCACCATGGCGGCACATGCCGCAGGGGCGGTGACCGGCGGCGAGAGCGACGGTCTCGTCGGTGAAGAAGAGCTCGGTATAGACGCCGGGACGCATGATCTGTCGCTGCCAGTCCTTGAAGGAAAGCGCGCAGGCGACCCAGGCCTGGTGAGCCCAGCGCTTCTCTCCGAGCTGGCGGTGTTCATCATGCAGGCAGCCGCGATTGCCCATCAGGCCACCGCGTGCCGGGTGGGCGAGGATGTCTCCAAAAGGGGTGACGCGGTTTTGCAGTGCCATGGGTGGAGGGCTCCGGTCTGGATTGCGTGAGCTTAGCGCCTGATGGCCGGCGGACCCAAACCGCACTTGCGCCAGTCGAGCGAACAGTGTTCACTTTTAATCCGACCGGCCCGCAGGAGCGCCTCCATGACCGACGAACATTTTGATGTCCTGATTGTCGGTGCCGGCATTTCCGGCATTGCAGCGGCCTATCATCTTCAGACCCGGTCGCCCGACCGCAGCTATGCGATCCTGGAAGCACGCGACGCGATTGGCGGCACCTGGGACCTGTTCCGCTATCCGGGCATTCGCTCCGACAGCGACATGTACACGTTTGGCTTTGCCTTTCGGCCCTGGACCGATGGCAAGGTGTTTGCCGATGGCCCGGCGATCCGCGAATACGTCTCCGACACGGCGCGGCGCAACGGGATCGAAGACAATATCCGCTTCGGCACCCGGATAGCCCATGCCAATTGGGATAGCGAGACGGCGCGTTGGACGGTGCGGACCGAACGCGGTGCCGACGGGGAAAGTACCAGCCTCACCTGCAATTTCCTGATGATGTGCTCAGGCTATTATCGCTATTCCCACGGCTATCTGCCTGATTTTGCCGGCATGGAAGATTTTTCCGGCGCCATCATTCATCCCCAGCTCTGGCCGAAAGAGGTCGATTATGCTGGCAAGAAAGTCTTGATCATCGGGTCCGGTGCGACAGCGGTGACGCTGGTGCCGGCGATGGCTGAGACGGCGGCGCATGTGACCATGCTGCAGCGCTCGCCGACCTATATCGCCGCGCGGCCTTCGCGCGACGGTTTCGCCGATTTCATG
Source organism: uncultured Maricaulis sp. (assembly GCF_963975345.1). NCBI lineage: Bacteria > Pseudomonadati > Pseudomonadota > Alphaproteobacteria > Maricaulales > Maricaulaceae > Maricaulis > uncultured Maricaulis sp. Next base: position 86,014 of record NZ_CAXBGE010000005.1, read on the forward strand.
CGCAAAATCCTGCCGGCGAAGATCGCTTATTCGGTAACGCGGGCGAAGAATGTGCTGCTGAACATCTATATCTATCACCTGTCCCAGACCCATCCACGCTTGGTCAAAGGTCAGGTTCTCAAGGCGATCCGCCTGCGCCTGGGTCCGGATTTCGATGTCCGCAAGCATTTCTCGCCGAGCTATAATCCTTGGGATCAGCGTTTCTGTCTGGCACCGGATGGCGACTTTTTCGATGTGCTGGCCGATGGTTCTGCGTCCATCGTCACCGACCAGATCGAGTGCTTCACCAAGACCGGTATCAAGTTGAAATCCGGCGACGAGATTGAGGCTGATCTGATCATCCCGGCGACCGGGCTGGAGATGCAATTATTCGGCGGTATGACGCTGAGCGTCGATGGCGCCATGGTCCGCGCCGCCAACACGGTGACCTATCGCGGCATGATGCTCAGCGGCGTGCCCAATCTTGCGATCGCCTTTGGCTATACCAATGCCTCTTGGACGCTGAAGATCGACCTGACCTGTGAGCGCGTCTGCCGCATGCTCAATCACATGACCGCCAAAGGGCAGGATTACTGCGTGCCGACACCGCCAGCCGATCTGGAAACCGTGCCAATGCTCGATTTCTCATCGAGCTATGTCCAGCGAGCGATGGCGCACCTGCCGCAGCAGGGCATCAAATCGCCCTGGCGCACCTATCAGAATTATGTCCAGGACATGCTGACGATCCGCTTCGGCAAGCTGGAAGACGGAGCGCTGGTATTCGGCCGGCGCGATGAGCGCGCGCAGCAGGACACCGCACTGAAGGCGGCCGAGTAGCGCGCGAGGTGTGCATGATTTCGCGCAGGCTGGGGTGAATGCTCGCCGGCGCTGGACTTTGTGAGTGATCGCAGACAGTTTGAAATCTGACAGTTTGAAACGTGGCAGTTTTTGAGGCCGATTATGGCACGCGCCAAAACCCTTCAACTTGCAGACGATAGCCGGGCCCGCGTCCGGTTGCTCGTTTTTGGCGGTTTGAGCCTTGCTGTTCTGGTTTTGATTATCATCGGCCAGTCCCTCACCGGAGCCCTGCTCGCGCCTGCCTGACATCATGCTGATGCCGCTGCAGACCGAACCTCGCTCCAACCGGGCGAGGTTTTTTTGTGCCTCCGTCCCGGTCTCGCCCCCAGATCACTCCCGACCTCGCCCCGTGAGCCCGCCATGACCCCGGACAATACACCCCAAAAATTTGCCGCCGAATTCGACTTCGTCGCTGATTGCCATGCCCACGGCATGGGCGGAGTGCTGCACACGCCGTGTCAGCGCGCCGAGGCGTTGAGCGAGCTGGCCGGCTGCGATATCCGGGTCAAGCTGGAGAATTTGCAGGCGACGGGCTCGTTCAAGGAACGCGGGGCCTATGCCAAGCTGATGAGCCTGACCGCCGATGAGCGCGCTCGCGGCGTTGTCGCGGCCTCGGCCGGTAATCATGCCCAGGGCGTGGCGCGGCATGGGCGACGGCTCGGCATTGACACCGTGATTTTCATGCCGGTCGGCACCCCGGCGATCAAGGTGAATGCGACGCGGGCCCAAGGCGCAACGGTAGAGTTGGCTGGTGCCGATTTCGACGCGGCGAGCAAGTTGGCGGATGAATATTGCGCCGCCCAGGGCCGGGTGTTGGTGCATCCATTTGATGATGCGCTGGTAATGGCCGGGCAGGGGACAGTGGCCACAGAGATGCTCGCCGACCAGCCCGATCTCGATGTGATCATCGTGCCGATTGGTGGTGGCGGGCTGGCCTCCGGTGTCGCGCTGACGGCGAAGCGGATCAAGCCCGGCATCGAAGTCATCGGCGTGCAGGCCGATCTGTTCCCGGCCTTCCACAATCTGTTCCACAACGGCCAGCGGCCCGTTGGCGGTATGACGCTGGCTGAAGGCATTGCGGTGCGCGAGCCGGGCGCCTTGACGCGCCGGATCATGACCGGCCAGCTCGACGACGTGCTGCTGGTCGATGAGCGCACCATCGAGCGGGCGCTCAACCTTTTCCTGACCCGGATGCGGGTTTTGCCGGAGGGCGCCGGTGCTGTCGCGCTGGCGGCGGTATTGGCACATCCGGACCGCTTTGCCGGCAGGAAGGTCGGGCTGGTTCTGACCGGTGGCAATATCGATACCCGGCTCCTGTCCTCGCTCTTGCTGCGCGACTTGGCGCGGTCGGGGCGGCTGGCGCGTTTTCGGATCGAGTTGATCGACGTGCCGGGCCAGCTCTCCGCCGTCTCCCGGATCATCGCCGAAGCTGGCGGCAATGTGACTGATGTCGCCTATCACAAGACGTTTTCCGACCTGCCGGCCAAGGTGACCTATATCGATATCTCATTGGAGGCTCAGGACGCGGCTCATATGGACCGAATCCATGCGGCCTTGCGCCAGGATGGCTTCAAGGTCGAATTCGCTGACTACTGAGCGGCGGTGATGGTATCTTGCAGTCCGCACATAAAATATCGAAGGTGCGCGAACCTTGGTCCCGCTTGGGAAATCACGCACTTGTTGTGGTTTGCGACCGGGCGCGACAAATTGCCATACAGTAAATGTGGAAACTCGCGCTACACAGACCGAGAACTGGCCAGATATCGGGGGCACAAATGCAATCGTCGCAATCGCTTACGCGCAGCGGGCTGGATTTCAGTACCGTCATCGTGCTCTTGATCACCGTATTCGGGGCCTTTTGGGCTCTGTCAGCAGCGGCCTACGCGCCGGACGCGGCGATGAAGGGGCAGTCCTGGCTGATCCTGGCCGGCTTCCTGACTGGAATTCTGATCCTGGTCGGCTCTATCACGCGCGGCGGCGTCGAAACCGACGAGCGCGAATATAACGAAAACCTGGTCAAGGCCGGGGTGATCGCCTCGCTGTTCTGGGCCGCGGCCGGCCTTCTGGTCGGTGTGATCATCGCCTTCCAGCTCGCCTTTCCGGTTCTGAATATCGAGGATTGGGGCTTCACCAGTTTTGGCCGTCTGCGCCCGCTACACACCTCGGCGGTGATCTTCGCTTTCGGCGGTAACGTCTTGATCGCGACATCATTTTACGTCGTGCAGCGCACCTGCCGCACCCGGATTGCCGGCGGAATCTGGCCGTGGTTCGTGTTCTGGGGCTATCAATTCTTCATCGTGATGGCCGCGTCGGGCTATCTGGTTGGCATTACCCAATCGCGCGAATATGCCGAGCCGGAATGGTATGCGGATATCTGGCTGACCCTGATCTGGGTCGCCTATCTGCTGGTTTTCCTCGGCACGCTGTGGAAGCGCAAAGAGCCGCACATCTACGTCGCCAACTGGTTCTACCTCGCCTTCATCGTCACGATTGCGATGCTGCACATCATCAATAATCTGGCGATGCCGGTCAGCTTTGTCGGATCGCGCAGCTATTCGCTTTTCTCCGGTGTCCAGGATGCGCTGACCCAGTGGTGGTATGGCCATAATGCCGTTGGCTTCTTCCTGACGGCCGGATTCCTCGGGATCATGTATTACTTCATCCCGAAACGGGTGAACCGGCCGGTCTATTCCTACCGCCTCTCGATCATCCATTTTTGGTCGCTGATTTTCATCTATATCTGGGCCGGCCCGCACCATTTGCACTATACGGCGCTGCCGGAATGGGCGCAGACGCTGGGCATGGCCTTCTCCATCATGCTGTGGATGCCGTCCTGGGGCGGGATGATCAATGGTCTGATGACGCTCTCGGGCGCCTGGGACAAGCTGCGCACCGACCCGGTCGTGCGCATGCTGGTGATCTCGGTCGCGTTTTACGGCATGTCGACCTTTGAGGGGCCGGTGATGTCAATCCGGGCCGTCAATGCGCTGTCCCACTATACAGACTGGACCATCGGCCATGTGCATTCCGGCGCGCTCGGCTGGGTCGGATTTGTTTCCTTCGGAGCGCTGTATTGCCTGGTGCCCTGGCTGTGGAAGAAGGCGGGGATGTATTCCAAGGCGCTGGTCGACTGGCACTTCTGGATCGCGACCTTCGGCATCCTGCTCTACATCACCTCAATGTGGGTGGCCGGCATCATGCAGGGTCTGATGTGGCGCGCCTATAACTCGCTCGGTTTCCTGGAATACTCCTTCGTGGAAACCGTTGAAGCGATGCACATTTCCTACATCATCCGCGCGGTTGGGGGCCTGCTCTATCTCGCTGGCGCCCTGATCATGATTTACAATGTCTATCGCACGATCAACAGCGATGTGACCGAAGCGGATGAGTCGGTATCGCCTCAACCCGCGCAGATTCCGGCTTAGGGGGAGATCGCTATGTCAAAGGGCAAAAGCGTGTGGAGCGATATCCACAAGAAGCTGTTCGAAAAGAACTCGCTCATCCTCACCGTCGGGATTCTCGTCACCGTTTCGATTGGCGGCATTGTCGAGATTGCCCCGCTCTTCTACCTCGACTCGACGATCGAGGAAGTCGACGGCATGCGGCCCTATACGCCGCTGGAACAGCTGGGCCGCGACATCTATGTCCGCGAGGGTTGCTATAATTGCCACTCGCAGATGATCCGCCCCTTGCGCGATGAGGTCGAACGTTACGGCCATTACTCGCTTGCCGCCGAGAGCATGTATGATCACCCCTTCCAGTGGGGCTCGAAACGGACCGGACCGGATCTCGCTCGCGTTGGCGCCAAATACTCCGATGAATGGCATCGCGACCATATGCGCGATCCGCGCTCGGTGGTGCCGGAATCGATCATGCCGGCCTATGCCTTCCTGGAAAGCGCGACGCTGGATTATCACAATGTCGCCGCCAATCTGCGCGCCCTGCGCGCCGTCGGCGTTCCCTATAGCGACGAGATGGTGGAGACGGCCGTGGCCGACATCACCACCCAGCTCGACCCCTATGCGTCGGATTATGACGGCTTCCTGGCGCGCTATCCCGGGGCGACCCTGCGCGATTTCGATGGCAATCCGGACCGGGTTTCCGAGCTCGACGCTCTGGTGGCCTATCTGCAAGTGCTCGGCACCATGGTGGACTTCTCCACCTATGAGGCCGAAGCCGATGAAAATCTGAGATAGGGGCGCATGATGTATTCTCTTCTCGCCAGTTTCGCACAGACCTGGGGCATGTTGCTGTTCGTCGCGCTCTTCACCGGCGCGCTGACCTATGCCCTGTGGCCGCGCAACCAGACACGCTTCGACGAGGCGGCGCGCATGCCCCTCAATGACAGCGATGAACCGATTATCGAAAGCGCCAGCAAGGACCAGGCCCATGTCTGATCACGAGGAAAACCGCGAAACCGACGCGCATTCGGGGACCGAAACCACCGGCCATGAATGGGACGGGATCAAGGAACTCGATACGCCGTTGCCGCGTTGGTGGCTTTATACCTTCTATGCCTGCGTTGTGATCGGCGTCATCTATATGGTCTTCCTGCCAGCGATCCCGGCCCTGCCGGGCATGGCCAACGGGGCGAATGACCATACGCGCGGCCTCAGCAATAATTCCGAGCGCGCCAATGTCGCCCTCGCAATGGCCGATCTGGAAGCCTCGCGGGCGTCTGGTTTCGAACGCCTGCGCGGCGCCTCGATCGACACGATCGAGGACGATCCCGATCTGCTCGGCTTTGTTCGCGCCGCCGGCGACGCAGCCTTCGGCAATAATTGCTCGACCTGTCATGGGTCCGGCGCCCAGGGCTTTGTCGGCTACCCCAATCTCAATGATGATGTCTGGCTGTGGGGCGGGACGTATGACGATATCCGCACGACAATCCGTTTCGGCATTCGTGCCGAGCATGACGATACGCGCTTCTCGCAAATGCCGTCCTTTGGACGTGATGGGATGCTGACCCGCTCGCAGATTGGCGACGTCACCGATTATATCCTGTCCCTATCGGGACATGAGGCCGCAGCCGATGCGATTGAACGCGGGGGCGTAACCTATGCCAGCCAGTGCGCCAGTTGCCACATGCCCGATGCCAGCGGGGACCGCAGCCAAGGCGCGCCCAATCTGACCGACCAGGACTGGCTCTATGGCGGCACGCGTGAACAGATCGTGGCCACAATCTATCGCGGGCCCTATGGTGTGATGCCGGCTTGGGAAGACCGGCTCGGCGACACCACGATCGATGCATTGGCTGCTTATGTTTATCTGTTGGGCGGTGGTGAATCTGCGCCGGACAGCCCGGTGGGGCAGTAAGTCGCATCGCTTAAACTCCGCAAACCAGATTGAACTCCGCCATGTCTGAGAGCCAAAAACGCAGCATGGCGGCACCCGGGATCACCCGGTCGAGAGCCAAGGCGGTCAATGCCGCTGACGAGCGCGAGCTCTACAAGAAGCGTGAGCCGATTTACCCCAAGCTGGCGCACGGCAAGTTCCGTTTCGCCAAATGGATGGTGATGGCTGTCTCGCTGTCGGTCTATTATCTCGTGCCCTTCCTGCGCTGGGATCGCGGCGTGGATGCCCCCGACCAGGCAGTGCTGATCGATTTCGCCGGCCGGCGTTTCTATTTCTTCTTCATCGAAATCTGGCCGCAGGAGATTTACTACGTCACCGGACTGCTGATCCTCGCAGCGCTGGCGCTGTTTTTGGTGACGGCCCTGTTTGGCCGTGTCTGGTGCGGCTATGCCTGTCCGCAGACCGTGTGGACCGATCTCTTCATCATGGTCGAGCGCGCCTTTGAGGGTGACCGCAATGCCCGTATCAAGCTCGACCGGGCGCCCTGGAGTTTCAACAAGGCCTGGCGCAAGAGTGGCAAGCACGCCGTTTGGCTGGTCATTGCCGGGCTGACGGGCGGGGCCTGGATTCTGTACTTTCACGATGCCTATGACACCGTCGGTAATTTCTTCACCGGCCAGGCCGAGATCTCCGCCTATCTGTTTTTCGCCGGCCTGACCTTCACGACTTATATTTTCGCCGGCACGATGCGCGAGCAGGTGTGCATCTATATGTGTCCCTGGCCTCGTATCCAGGCGGCGATGACCGACCGCGAAGCCCTCAATGTCACCTACCGGATAGATCGCGGCGAAACGCGCGGTGCCCACAAGAAGGGCGACAGCTGGGATGACCGGGGCGATTGTATCGATTGCATGCAGTGCGTCGCCGTCTGCCCGATGGGGATTGATATCCGTGACGGCGCCCAGCTGGAATGTATCCAGTGCGCCCTGTGCATTGATGCCTGCGATGACGTAATGCTGAAGGTTGATCGTCCGACCGGGCTGATTGCCTATGAGACGGACGACAATATCGACCGCTTCGTGGCAGGCGAGAAGCCGCGCTATCGCTTCGTGCGTGTCCGTACGTTGGTCTATGCCGTGGCCTTGGTTCTGGTCGCGGCCGTGATGCTGGCCGGCCTGCTCAATCGCACCGAGCTTGAGCTCAATGCTTCGCGTGATCGCAATCCCAATTATGTCCGCCTGTCCGATGGCGCGATCCGCAATGGCTACACGATCAAGGTGGTCAATAAGAGCAATGCGCCGCGCGCACTCGAACTGGTTGTCGAGGGCGATCCGGCCCTGATTGTCCGCTTGCTTGGTGCTGCGGACGAGACTCCGATGCGGATGAATATCGAGGCCGACCGGACGCGCGATTTCGTTGTCTATCTGACCCTGCCGCCCGGCGCCGTCGACGTGCCACGTGAGGACATCATGTTCCGCGTGCTTGATCCGGCGACCGGCGAGAGCGCGCAGACGCGGTCGGTTTTGGTAACGGGGCTCGCAGAATGAAAACCTTCCTCAACCCGCTGCGCGGCTGGCATGTGCTGGTGATGATCCTGATGTTTTTTGGCGTCACCATCGGCGTCAATGCCACCTTCATCACGCTCGCCCTGACGACCTTTCCCGGCGAGGATGTGCCGCACTCCTATGTTCAGGGCATTAATTACAATGACACGATTGAGCGCCGCCGGGCCCAGGCCGAGCTGGGCTGGACGGCCCGGTTCAACGCTGCCGATGATGCCTTGTTGCTCGAAGTGCTCGATGCCGAAGGCACGCCGGTCTCCGGCCTGGCCCTGACGGGCTCGATGGTGCACCCCGACTCAATGCAGGACTGCCCGCTCACCTTTGCCGCAGATCGGCCCGGCATTTATCGGGCGTCACTGGACTGTGACGCGAGCGGCCGCTGGCGGGTGCGGGCGATCAATGACGGCGATGCGCCGTTTGAGGTGGAATACGAATTGTGGCTACCCTGAGCGCTGTTGGGTTCGATCCCGTTGCAGGTCAGGCCGACCCGCAAGCCTTCGTGCGCCGGATTGATGGCCGTTCGCATCTCGACCTTCTGGTACGCGGCGCCAGCTGTGCCGGCTGCATCGCCCGCATCGAGTCGGGCATGCTGGCCGATGAGCGGGTCGAAACCGCGCGGTTGAACCTCTCCACCGGGCGTCTGGCCCTGGTCTGGCGCGGCGACGCCGCTGCAGCGCGCGGCTTTGTCGCGACATTGGGCAAGATTGGCTATCCGGCCACGCCTTACGAACCGGAGCGCGATAGCGATCCCCACAAGGAGGACGAGCGCCGCCTGCTGCGGGCCCTGGCCGTCGCCGGTTTCGCGATGGCGAATGTGATGCTGCTCTCGATCGCGGTCTGGTCCGGCGGGCAGGAGATGAGCGTGGCGATGCAGGCCCTGATGCACCGCATCTCGGCCCTGATCGTGTTGCCCGCTGTGGCCTATGCCGGTCAGCCCTTCTTCCGCTCCGCCTGGTCGGTGTTGAAAAATCGCCATGTCAATATGGATGTGCCGATTTCGCTCGGCGTGCTGCTCGCCAGTGGACTGTCGGTCTATGAGACCGTCATCGGGCATGGCGACACTTATTATGACGCTGCCGTGATGTTGCTTTTCTTCCTGCTGATCGGGCGCTTCCTCGACATGCGTTTGCGCGCCAAGGCCGGTCAGGCGGCGCGAGGGCTGGCGGCGATGCAGGCGACGACCGCCAATCGTCTGCGCAGCGACGGTGCGCTTGATTCTGTCGCGGCACGCGATGTCCGCGCCGGCGATGCGCTTGTTTTGGCGGCTGGTGACCGCGTTCCGGTCGATGCGGTGATTGTCGAAGGCGAGGGCGCACTGGACGCGTCCCTGGTCAGCGGCGAGACGGCACCGGTCGAGGCGCGGCCGGGCGTTCAGGTGTTTTCCGGCATGCTCAATCTGGACGGCAAGCTGGTGGTGCGCGCCAGCGCCGACCGCGATAATTCCCTGCTTTCCGAGATTACCCGCATGGTCGAGGCCGGTGAGCAAAGCCGCTCCCGATTTGTCCGCCTCGCTGATCAGGCGGCGCGGCTCTACGTGCCGCTGGTGCATTCACTCGCCCTGGCAACCCTGATCGGCTGGTTCGTGTTGGCCGGCGATCCGCGCACCGCCATCGTCAATGCCATCGCCGTTTTGATCATCACCTGTCCCTGTGCGCTGGGGCTGGCCGTGCCGGCTGTCCAGGTCGTCGCCTCCGGACGTCTGTTCAAGGCCGGCGTGCTGGTCAAATCCGGTGATGCCCTCGAACGCATGGCCAAGATCGATACGGTTGTGGTCGACAAGACCGGCACCTTGACCGAAGGCCGCCCCCGTCTGGTCGAGCCGGAGGCTCTGCCTGACGGCACACTCGAGCTCGCCGCGCGCCTGGCCCGCACCAGCCGTCACCCCTTGTCGCGGGCCGTTGCCGATGCGGCCGGCATGGGTCCGGCTGCCAGCGATGTGCACGAGACGCCGGGCGGCGGACTGGAGTGTGTTGAGGACGGCATGCGCCTGCGCTTTGGGTCTGCACGCTGGCTCGGGATCGAGGCGGCGAGCGATCCGCATTCGGAGGCCTGGTTGGTCATCGATGAGGGCGATCCGGTACGGTTTCGCTTCCAGGATCGGCTGCGCAGCGATGCGCGTGAGACGATAGACGGCCTGCGTCAACGCGGCTGTCAGATCGAATTGCTCTCGGGCGACCGGACCGGTCCGGTTGGCCTGATCGCCGCCGAGCTGGGGATTGACGCCTGGACGGCCGAACTGAAACCGCAACAGAAAATCGCCCGTATCGAGGCGCTCAAGGCGGACGGCCGCAGCGTGCTGATGATCGGTGACGGCATTAATGACGCACCAGCCCTGGCGAGCGCCGATGCCTCGGTTTCGCTGGCGGCAGCGGCGGAGATTTCCCAAGCGGCGGCGGATTTCGTGCTTCAGGGCAACAAGCTGGCCGGGTGCCTGGTCGCGCTGGATATCTCGCGGGCGGCCAAGCGCCGCGTGTTGGAGAATTTCACCCTGGCGGCGGGCTATAACATGATCGCCGTACCGCTCGCGGTGATGGGCATGGTGACGCCGCTGATCGCCGCAATCGCGATGTCGGGCTCGTCAATCCTGGTGACGCTCAACGCTTTGAGGCTGGCCCGCCGATGACCGCTTTGATCTGGCTGATACCGCTTGCGCTCGGTCTGGGATTTCTCGGACTGGTTGGCTTCTTGTGGAGCCTCAAATCAGGTCAGTTCGATGATCTTGATGGCGCCGGCGAGCGCATTCTGATGGATGACGACAAGCCCTTGCCGCCGCGCCCTCAGGCGGTGCTGGCTGAGGACGATGACGAGGACGCCGACGACGATGGCAGCGGCGCGAAATCCTTGTAGGCATACCAGCTTGCATGCGCGAGCCAGGGGAAGACCACCGCCAGCCCGATCAGGAAGAAGGCGGTTCCGGCCACGGTCATGAAGCCGATCAGCCAAGCCCAGGTCAGCATCACGAAGGGCTGACGCCGCACCGCTGTGACGCTGGCAACCAGCGCGGTCACCGCATCGATATCCTGGTCAACCAGCATCGGGAAAGCGATCGCCGAGATGGAGAAGGCGAAACCGGCCAGCACGGAGCCGATGATCGCGCCGATCACGAGCAGGGTTATCCCGGCCGGGTCTGACAGGGAGAATTCCAGAAAGGCACCGGGGGTGAGCGGGCTGTCGGGGGCGATGATGACGTGCAGGAATTGCGAGATTTCGACCCAGGCCATCAACAGCAGGAGCAGCAGCAGCGAGAGAAAGGCGATCTGGGTAATCCGGTCGGGAAAGCGCGAGATGATGACGCGAAAGCGTGGCACCTCACCGCGCTCCAGCGCGCGGCTGACCTGGTAGATGCCGATCGCCAGCGCCGGTGCGATCAGGGCGAAACCGCTCAGCGCGACAGGTGCGATGGCCCCGAGCCCGAGCAGCCACAGACCGCCTGTGATCAGGGCGCCGATGCCGACGAAAATCAGGCCATAGCTCAGGCTGACGCGCCGGGCGCGCATCATGTCGGCCCAGCCAGCCTTGAGCCAGCTCCAGGGCGCATCGCGCCTGACTTCCTGCAGTGTGATCATGATGTTGTACTCTCCCCGATCCCAATTCGACATGCTTCAATGGTTCGCCCGGTGATGCCACACATAATTTAAGTTTATTGCGCCGCCGGCCCACCAGCTTCCGGGCTCGTGGCGACGAGCCGGGCGCTGTGCATTGCGCTATCGATGCCGGCTAGTCCATTGTGTCGCGGGCGAAAAATTCCCCAAAATCCGAATTTTGCGTGCCAAGGTCGCGCAGTTTCTCTATGCTGCCCGATAGTGAAAATGGGGGGATGTCGGCATGTTGAATTGGCGCTTGGGGGCTGCGGCCCTGGTTCTGGCTGCAGGTCTGATCGGTTGCTCGGCACCGGACACGGATGTGCAGGGGCCATCGCTGGAAACACGCCCGGCTGATGCGGCGCGCGCCGTCACCGAAACCTCATCTGATTTTGCCTTCCTGCGCTATCAAATCGATGTCGAAGGCGATGCGCCGCGCCTCTGCCTGGGCTTCACCGCGCCGCTCGACCCGCAATCCGATTACGAGCCCTATGTCGCGCTGGAGCCAGCGCGCCCCGTCGCGATGGCGGTCAGCGGGCAATCGCTCTGTCTCGGTGGGCTCGCCTTTGGCGACGGCCAGTCGGTCACCTTACGCGCGGGCTTCCCCTCCGCCGACGGCCGGGGCCTGCGGACCGACGAACAGATCGAAATCGATTTTGGTGACCGGCCCGCCTATGTCGGCATTGCCGGTGATGGCGTCATTCTGCCCCGGCTCGAAGCCGATGGCTTGGCCATCGAGACCGTCAATGTTGAGACCGTCGAAGTCACGGTCTGGCGCGTCACTGATCGCGCGCTGGCTTTCCGCTCGATCACCTCGGGCTTTACTGCCGGGTTCGACGAATATGACTGGCAGGATCAGGATGAGAGCCCATTCCCGGTCGCCGAACGGCTGTGGCAGGGCAAGATGGACACGGCTGGCACTCTTAATTCACCCGTGACCACCGTCTTCCCGCTGGCGGAGACCATCGGGCGGCTGCGCCCGGGCGCCTATTACATCCAGGTCAGCGACGATGCCGAAGCCGAGGATGATTATCACGTTCCGGCGCGCTCGAGCCGCTGGCTGGTGATCACCGATCTGGCGCTGACCGCCTATCGTGGCCGCGACGGGATTGATTATGTCGTGCGCTCGCTGCAGACGGCCCAGCCGGTCGCCGGCGTGCGCGTCGAACTGGTAGCGCGCAGCAATGAAATTCTCGGCACAACCACGACCGATGCCGATGGCCGCGCCCGTTTTGCCGGACCATTGATGCGGGGCGAGGACGGCAATACGCCGCGCCTGCTCACCGCCTATGGCCCGCAAAATGATTTCGCCGTGCTCGATCTGCAGCGCAATCCGGTCGATCTGAGCGGCCAGGACATTGCCGGCCGGACCCGCCCCGATGGCGCCGATGGCTATTTCTATCTCGACCGCGGCATCTACCGTCCCGGCGAGCAGGTGCGTATCGCCGCGATGATGCGCGATGCCCAAGCGGTTTCGATCTCCAGCCGCTCCGGCGATCTGGTCCTTTACGGCCCGAACGGGATTGAAGCGGCGCGCGAGCGCTTTGAAGGCGCGCCCATCGGCGGCACCGTGTTCTGGGATTATGATCTGGCACGGGCTTCGGCGCGCGGTGAATGGCGCATTGATGCCATGCTCGACGGCTATGGCCTGATCGCCCAGACGCGTTTTTCGGTTGAGGATTTCGTGCCGCAACGCATCGCGATGACGCTCGATGCCGACAGTACGGCACCGATGCTGGCTGGCGAGACCCGCAATGTCGAAGCCAATGTCCGCTTCCTCTACGGGGCCCCCGGGGCTGGTCTGCCGGTTGAAGGCACGATCCGGATCGAACCCGATCCCAATCCCTTCCCCGATTATGCCCGTTTCTCTTTTGGCCGGTATGACGAGACTGTCCGCGAAACCAGCCGAGCGCTGCAGGACACGATTGCTGATGGTGCTGGCCATGCCGTGTTGCAGATTGATCCGCAGGGCGAGGGTGAGGGCACCAGTACGCCGTTGCGCATCCGCACCGTCATTTCCGCGATTGAGCCGGGCGGTCGCCCGGTCGCCGATGATGTGCGCATTCCCTATCGTCCGCGTGAGCTCTATATCGGTCTCGACGCCCAGTTCGAAGGCCGGCTCGGCAATAATAGCGCCGCCGCATTCGACATTGTCGGCCTGACGCCGTCCGGCGCGCTGCGCGAGGCCCGGGTCGAGTGGCAGGTCATCCGCGTCGACTGGAATTACGACTGGTACCGCACCGAAGGTGATGTCTGGCGCTGGCGCCGGACCCAGAATTCCGTTGTCGTCGAGGAGGGGGTGTCCGCCCTGTCGGCCGAGGCTGTGTCGCGGATCGATATCGCGGCGCTGGAATGGGGCGATTACCAACTCGTCGTCACCGATCCCGACAGCGGCGTCTCCGCCAGTTCGCATTTCTGGGTCGGCTGGGGCCGAACCTCTTCGACCGGCGATGACGCGCCGGACCGTGTTCGCCTCGCCGGACCCGATGAGCCTGTTGCCGTGGGCCAGATGGCGACGATCAGTATTTTGCCGCCCTATGCCGGTGAAGCCGAAATTGTGATCGCCAGCGATCATGTTCTCGCGACGCAATCGGTCTCCGTGCCGGAGGAGGGCGCCGAAGTCAGCTTCCGCGTTTCCGAGGAATGGGGCGCAGGTGCCTATGCCATGGTCTCCGTCTTCACGCCGCGTGATCCGGTGGCCCAGCCGCGTCCACGCCGCGCCGTCGGTGTGACCTATCTCGCTGTCGATACCGGCCATCGCGAGCTTGGCCTCACCCTCGATGCGCCCGAACTGGCGCGTCCACGTCAGCCGCTCGATATTGCGATCACCGCGACCGGCCCGGTTCGTGCCGGTGCCTGGGTGACGGTGGCGGCGGTCGATGAGGGCATTCTGGCCCTGACCCGCTTCCAATCACCCGATCCGGTCGGCTGGTATTTCGGACGCTCATCGCTGGCGGTTGATCTGCTTGACGATTATGGCCGCCTGCTCGATCCCAATCAGGGGGCAGCTGCGGCTGTGCGCACCGGCGGCGACCAGATCGGCGGCGCCGGCCTGACCGTCGTGCCAACGCGTACTGTCGCGCTCTTCTCGGGCCCGGTCGCGTTCGACCGTGCCGGCCATGCGACCGTGACGCTCGATATTCCCGACTTCAATGGCGAATTGCGTCTGATGGCGGTTGCCTGGTCGGGAAGCGGGCTGGGCGAGGCGTCCCAGCCGCTGACTGTGCGCGATGAAGTGCCCGCCGAACTGATCCTGCCGCGCTTCCTGGCGCCCGGCGATTCCAGCATGACGACGCTGACCATCGACAATGTCGAAGGCGCGCCCGGCGTCTATGCCGCCGCGATCAATGCTTCCGGCGCCGTCAATGCCGACAGCGAAGACCGGATCGAACTGGCCAGCGGTGCCCGAATCGACCGGCGTTATCCTGTCAGCGGCACCGATAGCGGTATTGGTAATGTGGGATTGAGTGTCGATGGCCCGGCCGGTTTTGCCGTCTCGCGCAGCTATCCAATCGAAGTGCGCTCCGCCTGGTTGCCGTCTTCAGAAGTTCTGCGCGGACGTGTCGAGCCGGGCGCCAGCTGGTCGCTCGACAGCACGGCGCTGGCGGCCTTCCTGCCTGGGTCCAGTGAAGTCTCGGTCAGTTTCTCGGCGACGCCGCTGGATCAGAACGCCCTGCTGCGCTCACTCAGCCGCTATCCCTATGGCTGCACAGAACAGATCACCAGCCGCGCTCTGCCACTCCTCTACGCCCAGGACCTGGCGGCATTGTCCGGCACGGACGGGTTCGACCAGGCTCGGGTCCAGATCCAGGATGCGATCTCGACCTTGCTGAGCCGTGAGGCTGCAGATGGCACGATCGGATTGTGGCGGGTCGGTGATCGCAGCGCGACACCATGGCTGGGTGCCTATGCCGTCGACTTCCTCGCCCGCGCCAAAACGGCGGGCTACACGGTTCCCGATGCAGCGATGGAGCGGGCCTATGCTGCGCTCGAACATGTCGCTTCGCAGGAGCTGTGGCGCGCCTCGGGTTATGATCCCAGCGTTTATCGTTGGGTCGGTCAGAGCGACACCAATCAACGTCTGTCAGACCGCAGTGCAGCCTACGCACTCTACGTCCTGGCGCGTGCTGACCGGGCTGACCGCTCACGTCTGCGCTATATGCATGATGAGCGGCTGGCCGAGATTGCCAGCCCGCTGGCGCGGGCCCAGATCGGCGCGGCTCTGTTCCTGATCGGCGACCGGGCCCGCTCGCATAGTGCTTTCCTGCAAGCGGAAGCGGCCCTGGGTTATTCCAATCCGGGCGACTGGTATCAGACCGCCCGGCGCGATCTCGCCGGCGTTCTGGCCCTGGCGGCCGAAGCGGGCGAGAGCGAGCTGGTTGGCCGTCTGGCCGAGCGTGTCGCTCGGGAACTGCCCGAGCCGGGCCGGTTGACGACCCAGGAGAAGGCCTTCCTTCTGCTGGCCGCACAGGCCCTGTCGGCGGGTACCGATGCGCTGGAGATTGAAACCGGTGCGGGCGATGCCACACCGGGCCAGCGGGACTTCACGCTGACGCCGGGCGATTTGACCGGCACAACCGGTTTTGTCAATCGCGGTGCCAATCCGGTTTGGGTCACCCAGATCGCGCATGGAGAAACCCTGCAAGCGCCGGCAGCGGTGTCGGAACAGGTGGTGATCTCCAAGCGGATTCGGGCGATGGATGGCACGTCGGTCGATCTCACCAAGCTGGTCCAGGGCGACCGGCTGATCATCGATATTGAGATGATCCCGAGCGAGCAGCGCACCATTCCCGCCATCCTGGTCGATCTTCTGCCAGCGGGTCTGGAAATCGAGGCGATCATCCGTCCCGAGGATGCCGGCCCGAACGGCGTCCATGCCTGGCTCGGCACGATCCATGATCCACGCATTGCCGAAGCGCGCGATGACCGCTTCGTGGCGGCAATCGATCTGCGGACCGGACGTCCGGCTCATCTCGCCTATATCGTCCGCGCCGTGACACCAGGGCAATACACCTTGCCGGGCGCGGTGATCGAAGACATGTACCGGCCCGACGTGTTCGCACGCTCCGAGACCGGCCAGATTGTCATCCGGCCGCGCGGCTAAATCATGCTCGGCCTGGGTCGGATATATTGGGTGATTGCCGGCGCCCTGGCGGGGCTGGCTCTGCTGCTCGCGCTCGACCAGATTTTCCCGGTCCCGCTTGAGGCGGCCCAGGCGCGCTCGCAATTGGTGCGTGACCGCGATGGCGAATTGTTGCGTGCCTTCCCTGTCGGGGAAGGGCGCTGGCGGTTGGCGGCCGATCTCGACCAGATCGATCCGGATTTTATCGCCGCGCTACTGGCCTACGAGGATTCGCGCTTCTACCAGCATATCGGGGTCGATGCCGGCGCTGTCGTGCGGGCCGCTTGGGAGGGTTTGCGGGCCGGGCGTATCGTCTCCGGTGCCTCGACCCTGACCATGCAGGTGGCTCGCCTGCTGGAGCCACGGCCGCGCACCTACAGCGCCAAAGTCCTGCAAATGGCGCGGGCGCTGCAGCTGGAACTGCATTTCAGCAAGCGCGAGATCCTCGAGCTTTACCTCACCCTGGCGCCCTATGGCGGCAATCTGGAGGGGGTGAGGGCGGCGTCCTGGGCCTATTTCGGGCGCGAACCCGATGCGCTGACCATTGAGCAGATCGCGCTGCTGATCGCGCTGCCGCAATCGCCCGAGGCGCGCCGGCCTGACCGTCATCCGCAAGCGGCCATCGCAGCGCGCGGCCGTGTCCTCGACCGCCTCGCCCGCGTCGGTCTCGCTCGCCCGACCGCTCAGGCCGACGCCACGCTCGACCCGGCACCGCAGCGTCGCGCTTTCCCGGCCGACGCCTGGCAGGTCGCCGAGACGCTGGCGCGGCACAATCCCGGCCGCACCGACCTGGTGACGACGCTTGATGCCGGCCTGCAGCGGGCGCTGGAACAACAGGTGCGTGATAATCTGCCGATGGGCGATCCAAATGCCCAGATCGCGGTCATGGTGGTGGAGACGCAGAGCCGCGCTGTGCGCGCCGCTGTCGGCTCGGCCGGGCGCGAGCGGCCCGGTGGCTGGATCGATCTGACGACGCGGCCACGCTCGCCGGGCTCGACCTTGAAGCCCTTCATTTATGCGATGGCGTTCGATGACGGTCTGGCAGCGCCGCAAACCCGTATCGCCGATTTGCCGCGTCGTTTTGCCGGCTATCAGCCAGATAATTTCGATCGCCGGTTTCGCGGTGATGTCACCATCACTGAAGCGCTGCAGCACTCGCTCAATATCCCCGCGGTGACCACGCTCGACGATGTTGGCGCGCGGCGCTTTTCCGCCGCGCTCGGCTTTGCCGGCGCACGGCCGGAGCGTCCACACGGTGCAGGCCGTGATGACGGGTTGGCCGTGGCGCTGGGCGGCGCCGGGCTGAGCGTGCGGCAATTGGCGATCCTGTACTCCGCGCTGGGCGATGGTGGCCGGGCCAGACCCCTGCGCTGGTTTGAGGGTGAGGATGAGGTCGAAGACGGGTCGGGCTATGGCCTGGTCAGCGCTGAGTCGGCACAGGAAATCCTCACCATATTGCGCCGCGCGCCGCATCCGGGCGGCCGCATGCCGGCAACCTTGACGACAGCAGCCCCGGAAATCGCCTTCAAGACGGGCACCTCCTATGGTTTTCGCGATGCCTGGTCCGCCGGGGTGGCGGGCCGCTATACGGTCGTGGTCTGGACAGGGCGGGCCGATGGCGTGCCGCGCGAGGGCATTACCGGCCGCGAAGGCGCCTTGCCGCTCTTGTTTCGCGTGTTCGACCTGATCGAGAGCCTGGAGCCCTCGCAGGCCCAGCCTGACCGCGACGAGCGTGAATTGCCGCCGGCACCGGTCACGATGGCGCGTTTCCAGCTCGATCCGGCGCCGCAAATCCTGTTCCCGCCGGATGGGTCGGAAGTCTGGGCCGAGCGAAGCGGGCGCGGTTTCGTGCTGGCGGCGCAGGGACAGAGCGCGGTCAATTGGTATGCCGACGGCGAGCCGGTGGGGCGCAATGCGGTCGGCGACGCGGTCTGGTATCCGAACGGGCCCGGCTTCTATCTGGTCGAAGTTGTTGATCAGGCGGGGCGGCGTTCGCGGGCCCGGGTGCGGATCCGGATGGGGAGCTGATGCCGGCGCACGCGCTTGTGATCGGGCGGCAGGCGACCGGGGCAGGGTGAGTGGTTATGCTGCCACCTCTTGAGCCCGACTTTGGAGTTGCCCCGTGATTGTCGCCACAATTCTGCTCGCCGTCAGCCTTGCCGCATCCGCAGGTGAGAGCGAGCCCTCCATGTTGCTCGGCATGCAGACCCGCGACAGCAAAACCCTGTTGAGCAAAAACGGGGAGAGCCTGTACGCGCTGCAATTGACGCCGCTCGACGGACGCCTGTGTCAGGTTCGCGCCTTCTTTCGCGGTGCGCCGCCGCGCACGGCCCGTTTCTGCTCAAGCCGCGTCACCGGACGTCAGGTCGCGCGGTCAGGCGTGGCTGTGCTGGGGCTGGGTGAAATGGTGCACGGTGTTGGCGCCTGCATCGTCGACAGCCGGATTGTTGCTGTGCGCTTCTATACCGGCGCCGGCGCCTATGTGACGGCACAGACTGGCGAGTGTACCGGCTCATATCAACAGATCTGGTGCCAGGGCACGTGGGTCGTGCAGGGCGTGCAATTGTATTTTGGCGGCGCGAGCTGGTTGCGGCCCCGCCCGAGCCTGCAGGGCATACGGCCTCTGTGCTCGACAATGGTTGGCGGCTAACTTGGCCGCTGGCCCTTGCGTGTCAGACCGATCAGGGCAAAGCTCGACCCAAATCGGGAGGATTGATTTGATGCGGGATGTTCTGATCGCGGCGATGGTCGCCATTATGCTGACGCCGGGCGCCATGGCGGATGATACGCCGCGCTGGGCCTTGGTTGTCCATGGTGGGGCAGGCGTGATCGAACGCGGTGCGATGACGCCAGAAACCGATGCAGCCTATCGCGCGGCAATGACACGCGCGCTGGAAATCGGCGCTGATGTGCTCGAATCGGGTGGCACATCCGTTGATGCCATCGAGGCGATCATTCGCGCCTTTGAAGACAATCCGATGTTCAATGCCGGACGTGGCGCGGTCTTCACTGCCGCTGGTCGCAATGAGCTGGATTCCTCGATCATGGATGGCAGCGACCTCAATGCCGGCGCGGTCGCGGGGGTCAGCACGGTGCGTCACCCGATTTCTCTGGCGCGCGCGGTGATGGAGCATTCCCCACACGTGATGCTGCAGGGCGAAGGCGCCGAAACCTTTGCTGCCGAGCAGGGGCTGGAAATTGTCGATCCGGCTTTCTTCTTCACCGAGCGCCGCTGGGTGTCGATGGAGCACGAGCTTGGACGTCTCGGCCTCGATATCCCGGCCCGCCCTGAGGGCGCACCCGATCCACAGCCGGTCGATGAGGGCGCTTTGCTGCGCGATTCCCGGGAGCATCGTTTCGGCACGGTCGGTGTCGTTGCGCTCGACACCGCCGGCAATATTGCGGCGGGCACCTCAACCGGCGGTACGACAGCCAAGCGTTGGGGCCGCGTCGGCGACAGCCCGATCCTGGGCGCGGGCACCTATGCCAATAATGCATCCTGCGGCGTCTCCGCGACGGGGACGGGCGAGTATTTCATCCGCCTGACGGTCGCGAGCCGGATCTGCGCCCTGGTCGAGTTCGAAGGGCTTGGCCTGCAGGCGGCCGCCGACCGGGTGATCCAGGATGAATTGACCGCTATGGGCGGCGATGGCGGCATTATTGCGCTGACACCCACCGGCGATATCGCCTGGAGTTTCAATACGCCGGGCATGTATCGCGCGCGCCTCACCGCTGGCGGCGAGCCGCTGGTGGCGATTTATGGTGATGAGGAATAGCCGCTGTGGGCTGTGACCCTCGGACTGGGGCTGCGCCCTTCACAGCACCGAGGCTTCACCGCGCGTGAAATAGGCGGTGTCGGCGGTCATTTGGTCGATGATGTGGTCGAAGGCGGCGCGGATGCGCGCGCTCTTGCGCACCGTCTCATGCGCCACTACCCACAGGTCGAGCGATGAACTGAAGTCGGGCAAGATGCGCTCGAGCTGGTGGTGTTGCCGCGCCAGCCGGTGCGAGGTGACGCCAATGCCATATCCCGCTTCAAGCCCGCGCACATGGGTGGCGGGGCTGCTGGCGCGAAAGGCGATATGGCTCGGCACGACGGGTGAACCTTCTTGCGTGCTCGGCCAGCCGAAATAATCGCCCATCGACCAACCGACACAGGTGTGGTCGGCGAGTTCCTCGACCTGGGCCGGATAGCCCTTCTTTTCCAGATAGGCCTTGGAGGCATAGAGACCGGCGCCGACCGTGGTGCCGCGCCGGCCGATCAGACTCTGCTGGCTTCCTGGTCCGTTCCAACGCAGCGCGATATCGGCCTCGCGATCCGCGAGATTGGCCGGATGGTTCTTGATCGAGATCTCGATACCGATGCCGGGATTCTTGTGGTGAAAACTGGCCAAGGCCCGCGGTAGCCAGTCGGCGCCAATCCCCTCGGACGCGGAGATGACCACCAGGCCCGACAGGGATTGGTCCTGGGCGACAACGGCGCGTTCGATGGCCGAGGCTTCCTCACGCATGCGCGAGGCGTGGGCGACGACTTTCTGGCCCAGCTGCGTCAATTGTGATTGCCCGTTCTCGCGTTCGAACAGGGGCTCACCGAAGCGCTGCTCCAGCGCCTGCAAGCGGCGCGTCACGGTGGGCTGGCTGACGCCAAGCTGATGCGCAGCAGCCGTCAGGCTGCCGGCTTCGGCGATGGCGAGGCATACGAGGTAGTCGGACCAATCTTCCATTCAAATACGTATATCTATGATCCTGATTTCGTCAATTCCATTCGAATAACTTTGTTCCCAAATTGAACGTTGTTCACCAATGGAGTTTCCAATGATCCGATCCCTGATCCTCGCCACCGCCCTTCTCGGCGGAGTGACTGTCGGTGCCCAAGCTCAGACCTGCGACACGGAGCCGCAATTCGCCGCCCACCGAACCGCCAATGGTTCCATCCGGGCCCAATACAATGCGGTGACCCGCAGTGAATGGCGCCAGGCCATTCATTTTGGCCGCGAAGTCGCCGCATCCGGCGCCGCCCCGAGCCAGCGCACCGCTGCCCTGACCAATCTTTGTTACGCCTACGCCGCGACGGGCGAGTTTGCCGAAGCCGTGCTAGCTTGTGACGCCGCCGCCGAATTGACGCCAACCGCTTGGCGCGCCATCAATAATCGCGGCGCCGCTCATTGGCTGGCGGGTGATCACGCCGCCGCCGTCACCGATTTCAATGCTGCCGCTGTCCTGGCGGCGGGCGAAGACGAAGTCCGGGCGAATCTCTCGCTCGCACAATGCGCCTAGACTTGGTTCTCCCTCCCGGGCTCCAATACCGCTAGCCGCATTTATTGGGCCGGAGCCATCGCTCCGGCCCTTTTTTTTGCGCAGATCGCTGCCTTTAAATGGCGCGAAGATGAGCCTAGAAGATCGGTTCGTGCCGTCCGCAGAGTCGCTTTCGCCCTGCGTGGCGCGCGCCGCAAGTTTCGCGTCTGGCGGAGCGCAGAGCCGAGATGAGGACCGATGACCCCAGAACCCCCCGAAGAACTCGTTGCCGGTTACCGCCGGTTTCGGGCCACAGACTACAAGGCGCAAAACTCACTTTACCAGGAATTGAGCCACGGCCAGAGCCCGCACACTTTGGTGATCGCCTGTTCCGACAGCCGCGTCGATCCGGTGCATATTTTCGGAGCGCGGCCGGGCGATCTGTTTGTGGTTCGCAATGTCGCCAATCTCGTGCCGCAGATCGATCTGGACGGCGGTCGGCATGGCGTTTCGGCAGCGCTTGAATTCGCGGTCAAGCGTTTGGCCATCAAAAATGTTGTCGTGATGGGGCATGGCATGTGTGGTGGCATCGAGGCCTGTGCCAGGGGGCTGGACAAGCTGGAAAGCACTTTCCTCGGCCCGTGGCTGCAGCCGCTGGAATCAGCGCGCGAACAGGTCGTGGCGAAAATCGGCGATGCCGGTCTGGAGACGGTCTGTGATCATATGGAGCTGCTGGCCGTGCAACATTCGGTCGAGCGCTTGAAGCAGTTCGACTTCGTCAGCGAAGCCGTTCAGTCACGCGGCATGCAATTGCATGGCGCGCGTTTCTCGATTGCGACGGGGATTCTCGAATGGATGAATTCGGACGGTGTGTTCGAGCCGGTGGAACCCTGATCACAGGGAGGCCATTATCCAGCCTTGTCAGGACCGGACCGGGAGGGCGGATGCTGTGACCAAATCGCCGCAAATTACCGCCGATCCGGCCTGGTTTCCCGACGCACATGACGCCAATGCCCACGCGCTGCGATTGACCCGTGTGAGCCGCAAGACGCTGGCCGATCAGGCTTTCCTTGATGAACGCTGGGACCGATCCGGAGCCGAGCAGGTTTCCCGGCCCGTCAGTGATTTTGCGGCACTGGCGCTGCCCAAGCGGCCGCCGCGCTTTATCTGGCACACCGCGTTTTGCTGCTCGACCCTGCTGGCGCGCTGTCTCGACAAGCCGGGCACCAATCTCAGCCTGCGCGAGCCGGCCGCGTTGATGAGCTTGGCCAATATGAAGCGCACGCAGGGCGAGGCTACCTTGCAGCGCGAGCTTGGCCCCGTGCTGTCCCTCATGGCGCGCCCTTTCGTGCGACGCGAACATGTGACGATCAAGCCGACCAATACGGTCAATAATCTGATCGGCGATGTGGCGGCGCTGCTGCCCGACGCACGTCATTTGCTGCTCTATTCCGACATCCGCGCCTTCCTGCTCTCGATCGCCAAAAAGGGTGAAGCGGGGCGGGCGTTTGCGCGGCAGTTGTTTACGATTTTCGCGATGGACGGCCATGCCATCGCCCGCACCGATCCGCGCGATTTGTTCAAACTCTCCGATCTTCAGATCGCGGCCCTGGTCTGGCACATGCAGATTGCCGGCTTCCTTGATGCCGCCCGCGCCGGCGGGCCCGAGCATTACGCCTCGCTCGATGGGGACCGCTTCCTGCAGACGCCTGAGGCAGGTCTGGTCGCGGTCGATCAGTTTCTCGGCCTTGGCCTTGGCGGTGAGCATGCCCGCGCCACCGTTGAAGGTCCGATTCTTGGTCAGGATTCCAAGGACCCGACCCAGAGCCACAGCGCGAAGCGCCGCGCCGACGAGGCGATACAGACTGCGGCCGCAATCGGGCCGGCGCTCGATGCGATTATTGAGTGGAGTTACGGGCTGTTTCCGGCCTCGCCGCACGCCGGGGCGATGCCGCATCCTTTGCTGGCGAACTGATCACGCTTGCGCCACACTGGCCGCAGGCACGCCTCTGAAAATCACAACACGGGAAGTCAACGCACATGAAACTCGCCTCGCTCAAAAACGGTCATCGCGACGGAAAGCTTGTTGTTGTATCGAAGGATTTGGCCTGGTGCACTGATGCCAGCCTGATCGCGCCGACCCTGCAGGCGGCGCTCGACGATTGGGAGCGCTGCGAGCCGGCCTTGCGGTCGCTGGCCGATCAGCTTGTGCGCGGGACGGTGCCATCGGAACGCTTCCACGAGCGCGAGGCGCTTTCGCCTCTGCCACGCGCGTTTCAGTGGGCCGATGGCTCGGCCTACGTCAATCACGTCGAATTGGTGCGCAAGGCCCGCAATGCGGAAATGCCGGCGACCTTCTGGACCGACCCGCTAATGTACCAAGGCGGCTCTGACGCTTTCCTCGCTCCGCGCGCAGATATCCCGCTCGGTAACGAGGCTTGGGGCTGTGACATGGAGGGCGAGGTCGCGGTCATCACCGGCGATGCGCCCGCCGGCTGCTCACCCGATGTGGCCGCCAAGGCGATCCGGCTGGTGATGCTGGTCAATGACGTGTCGCTGCGCGGCCTGATCCCGGGCGAACTGGCCAAGGGGTTTGGCTTTTTCCAGTCCAAGCCGCCGAGTGCCTTTTCCCCGGTCGCCGTGACGCCGGACGAGCTCGGCAAGGCGTGGGACGGCAAGAAGTTGCAGGGCGAATTGCTGGTCAAATATAATGGCGAGCTGTTCGGTAAGGCCGAGTGCAGCACCGATATGACCTTCGATTTCGGGCAATTGATTGCCCATCTCGCCAAGACGCGCCCGCTCACCGCTGGCACGATTGTCGGCTCGGGCACGGTGTCCAACAAGCTCGATGGTGGACCGGGCAAGCCGATCTCTGAAGGCGGCGTCGGCTATTCCTGCATCGCCGAGATCCGCATGATCGAGACGATCCAGAATGGCAAACCTTCCACGCCCTTCATGAAATACGGCGATACCGTCCGCATCACGATGAAGGATGCTGACGGGCATTCGATTTTCGGGGCAATCGAGCAGGAAGTCGTCAAGGCCTGACGCCTGACGCTCCAGGGTTCAATGAAACAGGCCAGAACCGGTGACGGTCCTGGCCTTTTTCGTGTCTGTAATCCGCGTCCGTGGCCTGCGCCGTCAGATCGCGCTGGCAGGGCGTGGCAGGCCGGTTGGTTGTGAACCGGGCCGCCTGGGTGATTTCAGTCCCAGCGCCAGAGCCGGCGCGAAACCGCCTACTCGCATCGTCAGCATCTGGAACACCACGGGCGCACCGAGGCCGGCAATCATGCCGAGCGCGAGGCCGATGGAGGCGTTGGGCAAGCCGATGAAATTATAGACCATCTGCAGGCCGAGCGCCCCGAACATATGGTAGAGATAGATCGAGAAGGAATACTGTCCCAGCCAGGCCAGTGGCGTGATCGTGAAGCGGTGCATGATCAGCGCGCCGGAGAAGCACAGGCCCAGACCCAGCGCGACGAAATCGCGGCGCAGCAGCTCATGGCCCGGATCACTCAGCACGAACCAGGCATGGATCGCCAACAGGATCGCCAGGCCGCCGACCAGCGTGATCGAGACCAGCTGGCGCGGCAATTGTCCCACCTTGGCCAATTCCATCCGGTTGATCATCAGGCCAAGCGCGAAGAAGGGTGCCAGATATGGCGTGTGGAAGAAGGAGAAAAATTCGATGCCTTCGCCAAACGGCGTCAGGAACAGGGCTGAACTCACAACGAGGAAGCCGATCGCGACCTGTAGCGGGGCGCGTGGCCAGATCCAGTCGAGCGCGGCGATGATCAGGAAAATCGTCAGGATGGAATGCAAAAACCAGAAATGCGCATAGGGCTCGACATAGACCTGCCAGAACTCTGCCGGTGCGACCGCATAGGCGCCGCCGAGCACGGTATTGACGACCGCAAAGGTGGTTGCCGCGAACAGATAGGGCAGGAGCAGGCGGCGGCCCTTGGCGGTCAGGAATTTGCCGCCTTCACCGCGACGGATCGGGCGATAGCCATAGACGAAGCCTGACAGCATCGCGAACAGCGGCATGCGCAGATGGAAAAACACAGCCGAGAACAGCGCGAAGGGGTGATCCCAATCCAGCCGCAAACCATGGGTCGGCGCTTCGCCGATGACGTGAAAGGCCACCAGCAACACGCAGGCGAGCCCGCGTAGCGTATCGATTCCCATATTCCGGTTGTCAGTCATCAACTCACCCTGGATCGCCTGTGCCGGATGTATCAATCCGGCTCTATCCCGAAATGAGAGCAAGCCTCGGGCCAAATGCCCGCTGACGCCGCACGACGCTGCAAGCGGTTGCCGGCATGGTTTATGCGGGGTTAATTTGACGCTTGCGGCAGGGGTTTGAGGATATAGCGGGTGCCGTCAAAAGCCTCGAACGCCTCGTCGATTTGCGGGTGGCTGATCGGGCCATTTTCGGCGTCCGGCAGCAGGTTTTGCTCTGAGACATAGGCGCCGTAATAGCTGTCCTCATTCTCGGCCAGCAAGTGATAAAAGGGCTGATCGCGGTCGGGACGGACTTCCGCCGGGATCGCCTCATACCATTCTTCGGTGTTGGAAAATTCGGCATCGACATCGATCACCACGCCGCGGAACGGGTAGAGACGATGGCGGACGATATCGCCCAAGCCGAATTTTGATTCGCGCATTTCCATCACAACACTCTGAACCTTGCCGGTTAATTTCCCGTGGGCCAATCGCATACCATACCGCAGGCTCCGCGCGGCAAAGCGATCCTCCTTGCGTTACGCCACCTTGCGGCGGGGTGGAAGACGCGTATGCTGATCGTGAAGACTAAATTGGGCCAGAACGTGTTGCGCCAGCCTTCGCAGGCGCACCGTTATGGCGAGAGGACTGACATGGCGGAGCCTTCGCCCCCGAATGATTCGGGGACAGGATCCGCCGCACGCAAGCGGAGCGGGCGGCGCCGGTCGCCAACTCCCGTGTACGGCGCGATCGATCTGGGTACGAATAATTGCCGCATGCTATTGGCGCAACGCACCAGCGGCGGCTTTCAAGTGATTGATGCGTTTTCGCGCGTCGTGCGGCTGGGCGAGGGGCTGAACGCGCATGGCGTGTTGTCTCAGGGCGCCATGGACCGGGCCGTCGAGGCCTTGCGCATTTGTGCCGGCAAGCTGGCCCGCCATCCCCTTGTCCGCCATCGCGCCATCGCCACCCAAGCCTGCCGCGAAGCGAGCAATGGCGTCGCCTTTCTTGAACGGGTCAAGGCAGAGACCGGGATTGGTTTCGACCTGATCACACCGGAAGAAGAGGCGCGTCTGGCCCTGCATGGCTGTCTCGACCTGCTCGACGAGGCCAAGGATGCGGCGCTGGTGATCGATATCGGCGGCGGCTCAACCGAATTGTCCTGGGTCGATCTGGCCGCCTGGCGCGAGCGCGGCGGGCTGGAAAGTGGCGGCCGTCCCCCGGTGCGTTCCTGGACATCAACGCCGGTCGGCGTCGTCACCTTGTCCGAACGCTTCCCAGAGCGTGAAGATCGCCAAGCCTGGTATAATGAGATGAAATCCTATGCGCGCCAGCTGATGAAGACGCCGCGCGGTGCACGCTCCATGCGCACCCTGTTCTCCGAGGGACGGGCGCATCTGGTCGGCACATCGGGCACTGTCACCTCGATTGCCGGCGTGCATTTGCGGTTGCCGCGCTATGAGCGCTCCAAGGTCGATGGGCTGTGGATGAGCTGTGCCGAGGCCGAGGCCGCCTGCACCCGGCTGCGCGATCTCGATCTGGCCGGGCGCTCGCTCGAGCCCACCATCGGCAGCGACCGCGCCGAGCTGGTGCTGGCGGGCTGCGCGATCTATGAAGCGGTGGCCGAGCTGTGGCCGGCAGAAAATCTGCGCGTCGGTGACCGTGGCCTGCGCGAGGGCTTGTTGATCAATTTGATGCGCCGCAATAAATCACGCCGCCGCAAGAAGAAATCGCCGGGAGAGACCAGCACATGAGTGGACCTTCGGACGAAGACGACAACAAGCCGGCCGGCGACACGCCGCCGGTCGACGACAATAAGCGCCGCCGCCGCGTTGGCGGTCCGGTCACCAAGGGTGGTGACAGCCGTGCCTCGAAACAGATGTTCGAGCGCGTCAAGACCGCGCGCGGCCGCAAGACCTCGTCAAAGAACTGGCTGCAGCGCCAACTCAACGACCCCTATGTCAAAAAAGCCCAGATGGAGGGCTATCGCAGCCGCGCCGCCTACAAGCTGATCGAGCTCGATGAACGCTTTCACTTCATCCGGCCGGGCATGCGGATCGTCGATCTCGGCTCGGCGCCGGGCGGCTGGCTGCAGGTCTGCGTCAAGAAGGGCGTGGCTGAAGTGATCGGGATCGATCTCCTGCCGATTGACCCGATCGATGGCGCGACGATTTTCGAGAAGGATTTCACCGAGCCCGACGCGCCTGACATGGTCAAGGCGGCGATGGGCGGCCCCGCCGACGGCGTCATCTCCGATCTGGCGCCCTGGACCACCGGCCACAAAAACACCGACCATGTCCGCATCGTCGGCCTGGTCGAACTCGCGACCCTGTTCGCCTTCGAAACCCTGAAACCGGGCGGTTTCTTCATCGCCAAGGTCTTCCAGGGCGGCGCCGAAACCGAATTGCTCGAACAGCTCAAACAACGCTTCGGCAAAGTCCGCCATTTCAAGCCGGCCTCAAGCCGATCCGAAAGCGCCGAGACGTTTTTGATCGCGATGGGGTTCAAGGGCTGAGCGGGGGAAAAAGGGGACAGGTATAATTAACGCGGCGAGACGGTAGTGCTTTACTGGCAAACCGTCGGGGACGCGTTAATTATACCTGTCCCCTTTTTGTGTAAAACTCAACACCAGCGCCACAGCCGCCGGCGCAGCCTGGACGTACAGTATCGTCGGGCTGGCGGTCATCGCACCGAATACTCCCGCAGCGATGGCGCAGAGCAGGAAGACGCGGGTAAATTCGCGATTTCCGCGCAGCACCGCCCAGGCCAGTCCGGCCGCGAGAAACCCGTTATACAGGCCCTGATTGGCGGCGAGGGTGGCTGTTTGCGCGGCTTCTTCGGCGGTGAGCCCGAAGACCTGCATCCCGGCCTCGCTTTGCCAGAGGAACATCTCCAGCACCAGAAAGCCGACATGCTCGGCAGCGACAATCAGCGCCGCAATCATTGCGAGGATACGCATCATCAGCCTCCAGCTTTTTTGCCGCTGTCGCGCTTGCTGCCGACGAAGCCAAGCAGGAATTATTCGATGTGTTGGCATCGTCGATGTGATCCCTGATGCAATCACGCCGCAAGACTTTTAACAAGCTGGTGGCGATCCGGCCGGGAATTGGTTAATCGCATTGATGGCCTTGCGCGTCGGAGAAATCATGCGTCCCATCAACCAAGTGCTCCTGTTGCCAATCATTGTTGCCATGGCGCTTCTGGCTTCCTGCGCGTCGCATCGGGGCGATGGAGGCGAAACAGGTTTGAGCATGGAGCGATGCGCTCCTGACTCGGAAGCCACCTCCCTTCAGGGGTCGAGGCTCCGCATTTGCGGTATCATCAACCAAAGGCTTGTGGATTCTATATCCTCGATAGAGACGCCCATTAGCGCGCTTTATATCGAAAGCCGCGGCGGCGGCGAACCATCTACATACCAATTGGCTCAGCTTGTTAATGCGCGTGAAATCGAGGTTCATTTTGTCGGTATATGTGCCTCGGCATGTATCTCTTTCTATCTCCAGGCGGAGCGCGTGACTGTGGGGCCCGAGGCGCTTTTTTTGGCCCACGCCTCTGCCTATGGCCGCGTTTTCATGGTCACACGCAGCGATGAATGGCGTGATCGGTTTTCAGAGCATTATGATGGCCGGGCCATTGCCAGTGCACATGATGTTCTCGAAGCAATTAGCTTGGGATACCGCAATAATGTGCGCGACTACTCGCTGGAGTCGACCGCTGCGATTGGTCCAATTTGTGCCGGTGGTTTGGCGGACAACCGATTGATACTATCTCAGGCAGGGAATCTCTTATTTCGAAGCGAATATGATTTCTGGATTCTGACCCAGGAAAGCCTGATTAGATGGAGATCCGGGTTGAGCGCCGACGGATCTCTCAGCACTTATGATGAGACGATACGCCAGAGATTGTTGGCAAATCAGAGCTTTTTCCAAGGCCGTAGATTGCGTCCGATTTTGATTGACGACCAAGTCCGCCTGGCGGGCGAATGGATGCGTTCAAAACCGTCTTTTGACCTTTGTGAGACTCAGGGCGCTTCGTGAAGGCCGATTTACGGTCAGCACTCCTGTTTCCGCTCGACGTCTTCCCTTGGTTCACTCCGCCGCGCCGGCAAACTTCTCCTGCCAAGCGGTGAGGGTGGCGCGATTGTCATGATCCCATGAAAACGCGGACAGGCCCAAGTAACGCGTTCCGGACGGTTGTCAGCAAAGGCGCCGTGGCGCGTCAGCGTTAATTATACCTGTCCCTTATCTACTCCGGCCCGCAAAGGAGTGACTGTCCCAATCCATCCCTTGGATTTTTCCGGCTTCTGTTGCTCCCCGGAGAATTTCACTTATGATTGTCGCCACCAAATGGGCGAGGCTCCAACCATGAAGAAGTTTAACTGGCTGCTTTGGGTAGGCTTTAGTAGCGGGATGTTTGTCTTGCTGGTCGCGTTCCAATATTTTTTCCCGGCTTGGGGTGATCAGCGGGACTACTCTTTCCTGCTTGCCAACGCGGTGATTTCCGGATTTCTCTACACCCTTATAATGCCCTGGGTGACCAAAAAATTTGGATCGAAGCCAAAGGGTAGCGACGACTAGGCCACGGCGCTCTTGAGTGGGTGACCGTCATGCTCGGCACCCGCATCGGGCTCAGGAGATCGAAACGCCGCCACACGCAATCACTCCGCCATCGCCGTAAACTTTTCCTGCCAGGCGGCCATCGTGGCGCGATTATCATGGTCCCAGGGGTGAAAGCCCGGCTTATACCAGGCCCAATAGCTGCGCCAGCCCTTGCGGAACAGGCCCGGTTTGAACAGCAAATACCACAACACCTTCGCCCGCGCCGTCCACTCGCTGACGCCGTCGGCGATCAGCAATTTGGAGGCGTAGCGGCTGATATTCGAGGTGAAGAGCAGGGTCACGATCATCATCACCTTGATGCGCAGGAAATAGCGCTGCCGCGGCGTCCACTTGGCCGTCACCTGCTGGAAGACGTCGAAGGCGACGGCCTTGTGCTCCGTTTCCTCCAGCGCATGCCATTGCCACAGGCGCAGAATATCCTCGTGAGTGCCGTCAAACACGCTGCCATCCTCGAGCGTCACCTCGGCCATCATTGCGGTGAAATGCTCCAGCGCGATGGTGACGCTCAGCATCGCGATCGGTCCGCGCTCGCGAGTGATTTGGATCCGTTGGCGGATTTCCGCTTCGATCTCATCGATCGGATAATGAGCCCGGTCCAGCCCGCCATTCAGCGCCACATGCTCGCGCGAATGGATCGCCTCCTGCTTGATGAAGGCCTTCGCATCCTCGAGCAGCTTGCCGTTCAGCTCACCGCGATAATGGCGCACCGCGTCCATGAACAGTCGCTCGCCATCGGGAAAGGTCAGCGACATCGCATTGAACACCGCCGTCGCCACCGCATCGCCGCCGAGCCAGGCCTGGCCGCTGGCCGCCTGCGTCGCGAAATGGATATCGCGCGGCGTGATGGTGAGATCGTCGGGTGTGGTCTTGGTGGCGCGGTGAGGGGTGGTCATGGGGTCGGGTCCTGAAAACGCTGTGCTTATAATGAACGCTGTTCACTCTTGGCGCTACCGAAAAAGGGGACAGGTATAATTAACGCGGCGAGACGGCTGTGCCTGGCTGGCGAACCGTCCGGGCCGCGTTAATTATACCTGTCCCCTTTTTCACCCCTTCACGCCTTGCGCCGCCGGTCGCCCATCAGATAGCGCGGGCCGGCGCCCTTGGCGGCGATGCGGTCGTCGGGGTTGTAGAGGGCGCAGGCTTTCAGCGACAGGCAGCCACAGCCGATACAGCCATCCAGCCGGTCGCGCATCAGGGCGAGGGCGGCGATGCGCTCGTCGAGCACCTCGCCGAAACGGGCGCTGATCTGCGACCAGTCGGCTTGCGTCGGCGTGCGACCCTGCGGCAGGCCGGCGAGTTGCTCGCCAATTTCCTGGATCGAGAAGCCGAGCTTTTGCGCGATCAGAACGAAGGAAATCCGCCGCACATCAGAGCGCAAGAAGCGCCTTTGTCCGCCGGCATTGCGGCTGGATGTGACCAAGCCGCGCGTTTCATAGAAGCGCACTGCCGAGACGGAAACGCCCGTGCGTTCAGCGAGTTGTCCTATGGATATCAAATCATTGGCCTGCATGAAATGCCTCCCTCGCCACGACTGCAATTTGGCGCTTGACCTCAACTTAAGTTGAGCAATTAGGCTTGGCAAATCACGGCCCGCACCGGGCGCCACGCCGTCAGGAAAAATCATGAAAACTGCCATGCTCGAACATGTGAACGTCACCGTCGCCCAGCCGCAGCAGAGCGCGGATCTGATGTGCCGCCTCTTTGATTGGCACATCCGTTGGAGCGGCCCGTCCGCGATGGGCGGCCAATCCGTCCATGTCGGCACCGACACCGCCTATCTCGCGCTCTATTCGCCCGAAAAGCTGAAACCCGCCGCGCCCCGCTCGGGTGCCACACGCGCCAATCTCAACCATATCGGCATCGTCGTCGCCGATCTCGACGCCGTCGAAGCCCGCGTCATCAAAGCCGGCTACCAACCCACCTCCCACGGCAATTACGAGCCAGGTCGGCGGTTCTACTTCGACGATGAAAACGGGATTGAGTTTGAGGTGGTGAGCTATGGGTGAGGGGGCGGGGGGTCGCCCCTGCGCCCGGGACATGCACCGGCTGGACGCCTGTAGCGCGCCGCCGGGGTTGGCAAAAGGTGACGCCGGGTTTGTCAGCGCGTTGAGCCGCGTTCGAAGCGACCTCAATACGCCTTAGAGCGCCCTTCGAGCGTCTCTCCTAATCGGCACCCCGATCAGTGCCACTCGCTCTCCTCGCATACCCCTGGAGCCGGAGGAGCCGCGCCGCGACCACGACATAGAGGTCGACCATGTCCAAATAGGCCGATTCATAGTCCTGGCACATGCGGTCTTCAGGGGGTGTCGTGATCGGGATTATCTCCCTCGGCGGCTCCATCATGGCCGGCGCCGGCGGCGCGTAAGGTAGCGTTGGCTTCACCGACGGCGTGATCGATGAGCACGCTGCGGTCAGGATCGCTGGGGCAATCAGCGCCAGCAGACAAGCGCGAGAGTTCATTGCGGATACCTCCAAGGGTTTGACGCCAATCACCAGTGATGCGCGCGATTTCTTCGCCGTCCTGCAGGGTGTGCTGCAAATCGACGAGGAAGGTGGATTGGGCTTGGCGCAGGGCTGCGTAGTCTGCAGCCTGCTGCGCTTGGCCTCGACGATCCCAGCCATCAACACGGCCTCCGGCATACAAGCATCCGGAAAGCACGGCCGTCAGGACGGCCCACGTGATCCAGTTCGATAGCGTGGCATTGAACATTTGATTCTCCCCGTCAGGCTCGACGACGCAGTAATCAGCGTGGATTAGCGGCGGCCTATTTCGCCGCGCCCATGTCGCCACAGAAGTCGGCGATCGCGTGGGAGACGATAGCCCACCTCATGCTTGATAGGCTTTCAACCAGTGTTGCCGCGTCCGCGTCCTCAAGCTGGATCTCAGTGGCATCCGGCGCGAGGGCGTTGACCGCATCAATAATGCGCAGGCGCTTGGCCATGTCTTCAACCCTGATGCCGCCCTGTGAAGGGTCGACGCGGCCTACGACCGTCTTAATCAACTCGCCGTAGTTGGTTTCTGACGCCTGTTCGTTTGGGTCCAGAAGAACAGTTTTAATGGGAAGGGTTTTCATGTGATCGCCTCTTTTCAATCTATGAGCGGACTTCGCTCGGGTTAGGATTTTGTGAGTGTTTTCTAGGGCTCGCGGAACACCTGAGCTTCTTCTGCCTCCAGTTGTGCGGCCAGTGCGAGGTCTATCGCAGTCTCGCGCTGCGAAATGAAGTCCTCTCCGAGCCACCCCCGGCGCTGGGTCTGAACCTCTTCAGGCGTTGCTCCGGGCACCTGTAGGCGAGCCTCGAAATTGCCAGGGTCTGGTTCTCCCAGTGTCTGAACACCGATGTGGCGAACGGTGTTTTCATCCTCATCCGTAACAACAAGCTGCCAATGAACGGCAGTGACGACACCGATGAGTCCGTCTTTGTTTTTCCCGTCCACCGGGCCGAAATTCCATTCGTGTTCATTGGCCATAGTTCTGATCTCCATTACCAAGTAGATAGCGCGCACCGCTTCCAAGTATTGTCCGCAATGCAAACGTAAATATGTCCAGCATCCCAGGTTATTGTACCTATGGGGCTCGCAAATGTTGCAGAAGGAATTGTAGCAGGAATACGAAGTCGAACTGTGTTCGAGTTAATGTCCAATGCTGCGGTAGCGGCAGTCACGTTTATTCCTAGTGCCCCAAGACCAGATGCAGCGTCGGCGTCCCAGGTCATGCCGTCGCCACCGCCGCTATTCCTCCAAACGAAGTCCCCTGTGCTATTGATCAGCGCCTTCACATCAGAGGCTGTGAAGGCGCTAGCATCAGTGGCTCCACGGTTGTAGAAAGCTAGGCTCCCAACGCCTTGGGGACCGGTGCGGATCATACCGACGCCACTCTTAGGAACAGAGGTTTCACCTGCCGCCCATGAGGTATTAAACCCTAGCGCAACTGCGGCTGAGGCCCCCGGATTGTCATTATGCACTTGAGCCAATATCTGGAGACTATCGTCCGCCCCAAACACCTCTAATTTTGATCCGGGCGTACTTGTGCCGCCGATAATGATGTCGCCGGCGGCCAATGTGGCCACAACAGCGGCAGCAGCGGCAGCCGCGCTTTCTGCGGCAGAAGACGCGCTTGCAGATGCCGATGAAGCAGATCCCGCAGCAGCAGTTTCTGACGCTGCGGCAGAAGCCGCTGATGTCGAGGCAGCGGCTTCTGACCCGGCTGCGGCAGTGGCGCTCGCGGCGGCAGCGGTTTCTGACCCGGCTGCATTGGTTTCGGATGTCGAGGCCGCAGTTTCTGACCCAGCAGCGGCACTTGCGCTCGTATTCGCCGCTGAAGCAGATGCGGCTGCATTGGTTTCGGATGTCGAGGCCGCAGTTTCTGACGCTGCGGCAGAAGCCGCTGATGTCGAGGCAGCAGCTTCTGATCCGGCAGCGGCAGTGGCGCTCGCGGCGGCAGCGGTTTCTGACCCGGCAATGGACGTTGCACTTGCGGCGGCAGCGGTTTCTGATCCGGCAGCAGCGCTTGCGCTGGCGGCGGCAGCGGTTGCGGAAGCTGCTGCCGCAGCAGACAAAGAGGTCGGGGAACCCCAGCTTCCCGAAACCTTTGGTCCGTAGAAGTCCTGATTCACTGTGTCGAAGCAATAAGCTCCGTCAATCCCAAGTGTATCAGGCGGGACGCCGGCATTGATCAGAATGTTGTCCAGGCGCGCCAATAGCGATACGAATCTCGCAGCCAAAACTTGGTTCGATGCGGCAACACCTATCCAGTCATCCAAGCTTGCGATCAGCGCCGCAGCGGCCTCGCTTTCCGTTGTCACCCCCGCATGGAAGTCCGCGATAACGGACAGCAGGGCATCCGAGAATTGCGTGTTGGTGAGGGACATGGTGCAGACCTATTTGATTGTTTGGAAAACAGAAATGGTTCGATCTATTTGGTTCCAGCCGATTTTGGCACTGTTTAAGGTCGTCGTGCCCGTATTGTAGCTGACGATCCGCAAAGCGTAGGTTGTCGAACCGCCGCCATGTCCAGTATCCCGGTAGAGGAAATCCGCGTCGCAGATTTGACCGGCCGTGCCGATGTCAGACCCACCGATCAAGTTCGTGCGCAGAGGGAGGGACTTCAGAAGAACAGGCGTTCCGTCAGGGTCGCGGATCAACTGGAGCAAAATGTCGCGTGCGGGCGAGGTGGAGAGCCCTGTCAGAGATAGGATAAAATTGGCTGTATTGAGGATTTCAGAGAGGGCGAATAGGCAGTTGATGTTCGCAACTGACCCGGCTGTGAGTGAGGGGGATGTATGCCGGGCAAATTCGATATTCGTGAAGGTGGTGTAGGTAGTCCAGGCTGGACTATTTGTTGTCGTCGTCGTGTAGTCGGTCGTCGTAACCGAGTTCGCCTTCAGGCCGGCGCTCGTCATCCCGCCATCCGAGCTATCGAACATCAACGTCCCGTCCACCTTCCGGATCCTAAGTGCATCGTCTGTCGGGTTCCATTCAAGCTGTCGGACGTCACGTGCGGCATTCCAGCCGATCAGTTCCCCCGTGCTCGTCGCCTCGATGCGCTCGTCAATTCCGAACGCAACTGTTTGCGCAGCGATGACAATGCGTGATGCAGCCACCCCGTTTGACTGGGCGGCGACAAACGAAATGGAAGCTGATGCTGCGCCAGCCGAAACCTGTTCGATACGCGCGGCGTACGCCTCGTTGGCTGTCGAGTAGACGATGGTCGCGTCACCCCCAGCGGCGCGCAGAGCGGACACGTCCTGCCAGAGAAGGGAGGCTACTTCGATAGGCTGTGTGCTGCCACCCCGATATAGAAACGGTCTCCAGGATTCCTGGCCCATCGCGGCCGTTGCGGTGATCTCGTACGAGCCTTCGCGCCACTCGTTCACCGCTCCCGGTGTGAGCGCCCCCCAGCGGTTGTCAGCCGACCCTGAGCCATCCGAGTTGATATAGCGAAAGCCGACCAAAACTGTTCCCGGGGAACCGCTGGTGTAGCGCCATCGCACGGTGACCCGGTAACGTCTCTCGGGGACAGGGACAAACCTGGCGCGTGACGCAAAGGCTACTTCATCCGACGATGTGGCGACGACATAGCCAACGCCGGAAATGAAGCTTTCGCTCCACACGCCGGAAAGGCTCCCAGTGGAAAATACCAAACTGTCGAGATTTGTCGTAAAGAAGGCGTCCGCATTCTGCACATCCTGTTTTGCTGAGGCCCCGAAAGTGGCCGACAGAATCGAAGACGTAGATGCGGATGAAGCGCTTGCTGATGCCGCGCTTGCAGCGCCAGTAGCCGTGGTTGCATAGCCAGCTGCATTCGCAGCCGAAGTGCTGGCAGCGGTGGCACTGCTTGCGGCGTTTGCCGCTGATGTCGAGGCTTCAGTCGCCTTCGTTGTCGCTGTGCTCGCACCCGTCGAGGCGGTTGTCGCCGAACCAGCGGCAGCAGTGGCAGAAGCGCCAGCCGCCGAGGCACTTGTCGCCGCATTCGATTCGCTTGTGCTTGACGCGGCAGCCGAGGCACCCGCGCTGCCAGCACTCGACGCGGCAGCCGAGGCGCTTGTGCTGGCCGAAGATGCAGAGCCTGCCGCATCAGTCGCAGAACTCGCTGCCGAAAAAGCCGACGATGACGCTGCACCTTGGGCCGTTTCCGCAGCGACTCGTGAACCTTCCGCCGCTGTTGCGGCTGTGCCCGCCTCGGTCGCGGCACTGGCGGCACTGGAAGCTGACGTTGAAGCAGCTGATGCGCTGGCGCCAGAGCTTGACGCCGCTGTCGCCGCCACCTCTGCACTGCTGCTCGCCGCCGCCGCCGACCCGGCAGCATTGGTTTCAGATGTCGATGCCTCAGTAGCGGATGTGCCTGCTGAGCTAGCACTAGTTGCTGCGTTCGTGGCGGACAGCTCGGCAGCTGTAGCGAACTCCTCCCCGGCCTCGACCGAAGCCGCCGCTGCAGTGGCAGATGTTGCAGCTGCCGTAGCGCTTGCCCCGGCATCTCCTGCCGCACTGACTGCCGTCGACGCTGACGAGTTCGCCCCTGCACTAGCAGTCTCGGCGGCAGCCTGCGCAGCTGCAGCCTGCGCCTGGGCTGCCGCTGCCAGGGTTTGCGCGTCAAATGCACCCTGCACAAAGACCGACGCTGAACCAAACGCTCCAAAAATCTCAGTAACGCGCCGATCTACCTCTTCGCGCCGATCGAGAGCGTCCTGCATAATAGTGTTGGCGAGCTGATCGGTCTGAGCGAGCAGGTCGGTGGCGGCGCTGGTGGCGGCGTCCAGGGCGGCAAGAACTTGAGTTGACGGGCGCGAACCCGAGCCCGCACCAACATTCACGCTTCCCGTTACCACGACTTCGGCAGCGACCGTCACCGGTTCCAGATCTCGCGGTTCGGTCGAACGCACTCCGTCCTGGGAAATATAGGAGACGCGGATATCGACTTGAGACGCGGGCGGGAAGCCTTCGATCACCGCACGGCTTTCAGCCGGGTCCAAATAGCCCCAGACAGCCCATGCCGTGGAGGCGCCCCAGCCGCCCGCGCCATCGCCTGCGCGATAGCGGTATTGCAGCTCGACAAGTTGTGTGCGGGCGACCGTAACATCCCCAATCAGCTCCACGGCAGGTCGTGTTTCTCCATTCTCGCCGTCGATTGTGATCGCGGTCGCGATCCAGTCGGCCAAGGGCGGCTGCGGAAAAACGTACAGGCTGGCCGGTGTCAGGCTGGGCGCGGTCGGTGGGGTCGGGTTTAGCCCGAGCGCAAAGGGGTGTTTGGAGTCCGTTTCCGAACGAAACGTGATCGTGACGATCGAGGTGATCGGGTCAAAATCGCGCTGGAGCACCAAGACCTTCAAGCCGTCCAAAACGAATTCCGGCTCGGAGATGGTGAAGGCATCGCCCGGCTTCAGCTCGCGCATATAGGCCTTTAGCGGTATTCGACCTGTAATGCCTTCGCGGCTGTCACAGATGTCGTAGGCCGCCAGCTGGCTGGTTTGCACAGGATCATCGACGAACACGTAGGTAATACCACGCGCGCGCTTGCCGCCGTCCTCGGTTTCAAACGCGGCAACCGAGACCTCATCGATCGGCACCGTTGCCCAGGACTGGGATTCGAGCACGCATTTCGGGATGATGGCATTGATGCGGCCGAGGCGGGACGCGGCAGCCGAGATTTCAATCGGGCCTGCCGTATCCGCCGCAGTTACCGTCGCAATCGACGTGCGTGGAGCGCCACGCGTGACACAGGACAGCTGTCCGCCGTTCTGGGCGTAGAGCGCGCCGCCAGCCTGCAGAAAGCCTGTCAGCACCTGGTGCTTGCTGTCCGCTGAGGTCCAGTATGCCGAAAGGGTCCAGTTGTTGGCGTCGGCAACATTGGCGGCTTCGACACAAGCGGCCATGTCGATCCGGTCGGCCGACGCACCCAGGCCTCCAACCAATCGGCCATTTTCCTTCAGGCCAAGCTCGAAGTTCAGGGCACCAATGATCGGATTGCTGATCCACGGCCAGGTAGTCCGGTCGTTCAGCCGGCACGAGCCCGAGCCGCCAGGATAGGTCGAGTCCGCGCGCGGGTCGTAGCCATAAATGCCTTCAATGTCCTGCAGGCATTTGGGCAGATCACCAGGCCAGCGCTGGCGCTTCGAATCCATCGCGGCGGTGAGCATCGAGCACGCCTTGCCCGACAGCTTGTAGCTGGCGTCCCATTCCGGCATGGCGCCGGAGACGGTCGGGTCACCCTTTTGCGCGGGCGTCTGCAACGCGGTATCCGGCTGCGCGCCGAGCCGCGTGTCACGCCAGAAAACATCCTTCCAGGTGCCGCTCGTTTGCCGACCATACGTGCCGGCGAAGGTGCAGGTTTCGAGATCAGCCTTGAAGGTGCCGAATGACTTGATAGGCCCCGCAGCTGAGTAGACGCTGACAAGCGACTGGTAGCGATTGTCCGGCCCCCACTCATCACGGTGAACGATCTTTCCGGCCACGCCGCGCCGGCCCATCACGAAGGGTATCGCCGCGTCCGGATCAGCCGCCCATTCTGTCGGCGACCCACCCGCACCGACTTGAGGTGTGAGGATCGCCGCCACGCCGATATTGGCCGCTGTCGTCACGGCAAAGACCGTCGCCGCCTGTGCCAGGGTCGCCGTGCCAGCCGCGCTCGCGGCAAACGCCGTGGAGACGTAGGACACGACAGCCGCAACAGATGCGCTGATAGGATCAGCCATGGCCCAGGACGCTCCATGCGGCGAGATATTCGGCTGGCTGGAGAATCGCAAAGCGCCGCTCGCCAGGCACAACGCCCAGCAACCGGCCATTGCCAACATTGACCATAAGTGCGGCCTTGAACGGGTCGTCGGCCGGCAATGCGACGATATCGCAAAGCAAGGCCCGCGCTGGCGCGATGCGAGGCAAGCCCGCACGATCGACGCCGGCGTCAAGGCCAGACAGGCCCAGTTTCTTCATCGCGCGAATGGCACCGTCCTCGGTACGGTAACGCACGCCCTTCAGCATCGGCAGACCAACGCCGAGATGATGCATGGTGAAACGGACCAGCCGCACGCAGTCGTGCTTGCCCCAAGCCAGCTGCCGGCCCGCGAAAACGTCGATAGCCGCCTGAGCAGCGTGAAAACGTGTTACCGCTTGGCTCATCGCACGACACTCCCCGAATTCGTGATTGAAGACCGGCCACCACCAGATCCAGCGACAATGCTCTGTCTGGGCTCTTGCAGCCGCCAGAAAACCTTGTCGGCAACCCTTGGGATATGAATCAGCCCCTTCTCACCGGGCCAGCAGGTCGTGTGAAAGGCATGCGAGAGTTGCTGCTGTGCGGCTGGCTCAAGCTGGAGCTCATCGTCCGAGCCGCACTGCAACACCACCTGACGTGAGGTCTCGCTGATCGCCAGCTTGGCAAAATCAAGCGACCCGATGAAAAGCCGCTCGGGCGCGCCGATCGACAGGCCGGTCGCCGGATCGACCGCGCCCTGCCACACGCGAACGAGTGAGCTTTGCGCTTCCGGCGCGGCCAGCGCCGCAATGGCGCTGTCAGACGGTGGCATCAAGGTGATGCGCGCTGACATCGCCGTCGCGGCAATGCCGTCTGAAATGGTGTCGATGCCGCCCAGGGCGCCATATGTGAGATCACGAGACGTGAACGATTGGAGCACCCCATCGACGACGAAGCTAACCAGTCCACCGTCAACAAGCCGCAAAGCGCCGCCCGGAAGCACAACCTCGACCGCCGTGAAATGCGTCGAGATCTGGCTGGACCAACTGGCCTTCAGAAGCGGATCCATCAGGCGGTCTCCTCTATTGTGAAGGAGATGCCGGCGACCATGCTCGGAACGCTGACCTTGAAGGCGTCCTGAGGCATCTTCACGAAGCCTTCAATGCGCGGCGCGGCGAGTTCGACCGTGGCCCCGTCCAGCGCCGCCGAACGGATCATCGGTCGAACCGGCACGATAGCCCGGCCGGTTCCATCTGCTGTCGCCGCCGCACGCGCGCGGTAGAGATAGCGCTGCCCGCCGATGATCACGGGCAGCCATTGCCCTTTGCGCACCGTGTAGCCAGCCGTCAGACCTCGAAGCGCATACTGATTGCCCTTCTGGCCCGCCCCATCGATGACCGGCGCGCCAGGGTTGCCAATATCGAGACCGGGCTGCGGGATTAGCACCGAAACACGCTCGTCCTCGTCCTCCAGATCGGTGAAATCGAGCGCGTCAGTATACGCGTAAGGCGCCAGGGCGAAGGCGATGGCCCAACGCGCACCCATCCGCTTCACCCGCCAGACCGGACCGCCAAAGACAGGCCGTTGCTCATTGCGAGCGGTGATCGGGTAGGGATAGATACTCACGATATCGAGGTCGGCCGGCAGCGCGAGGACCATCTAGAACCTCCGGCTTTCGTTGTAAGCGCGCTGATCAGCCGCCGACTGGCTCATCGAAAAGGCACCCGCAGCCGCGCGATTGGCCACCGGCGCTGCGACCTCCTCGACGGCGGTCTGGAAATACGGGCTCTTGTCCACCGAAACGACAACGAAGCCAGGCTGGCGGCCTTGCTCCAGCGCACGAAGCGAGGAGTTCGGCAGGATTTTTGCGCCCTGCGAGGTTCCAATCACCGGCTCTGGCCCCGCCTCGCCAACGATGCCGAATGAGCCGGATGGAATCATCCCGCCATCCGCAAAGAAGCCTGCGAAGAGCTGGGATATCGCGCCGCCAATGCCGCCGCCGGCCCCGCCGCCTTGCCCGGTAGATGCCATCGCATCCCGGGTTTGGAATATGGCATCGATAAGCTGGTCCAGCGACCGGTCCACAAGGCGGCTGATCATATTCTCGATGGCACTACCAAACGCCTCCCAGAACGATTTCCCCTGGCTCAGACCTTCACGCATGTCGTCGATGAAGCCGCGCGTCTGCTCCCTCAGATAATCCATGCGCTCGCGAAGTGCCTCGGTCGCATGTTCCGCGCCCGCCATATCCAGTGCGAGCCCGCGGATCTCTTCACGTTGCTCCGGAGTGAGTTTCACGCCGGCGCGCAGCGCCTGGTTCAGCAGCTCGTGCTCATTGCGTAGCGCGGCGGCCGCCTGCTCGGTCAGCGTGAGGGCCTGGCGTTCAATCTCCTGGCTGGCAATGAAGTCTCGGGCGCCCTGGACGACATTGTGGTACGCTTCCGCCTCGTGACGCTTCGCATCGGCGGCGAGACCATCTTCATTGTTGCGCCGGCGGGCACGCCTCACAGCGCGATCGCGTGTGTCCCTATAGAAATCACCCATCGGGTCTGATTGAAGAATCTCTTGCGCTTGAACGCCGCTTTCGCGCAACACATCAGCGATCTTCTGCGCGATTTCGGCGGGCAGCAGCTCGAGATCCGCAGCGAAGTCGGCGGCCATGCCCTCGAAGGGGTTGTCCAACCGACCCATGCTGACTTGACCGAGAGTGTCAATCTCGATCCAGTCCGGAAGCATTTCGATCAGCCCATTGATCCGGTCGATCGCCCCGTTAATCATGGCTTCAATTCCGGCGATCGTCCGGTTCGCGGCCGATAACGCCATATCCCCCATGATCGCCGGCAATCGCCGCCAGTTGTCTACGATCACACTGAGGGCCGTACCCCACGCCACGCCAACCATTCCCGCGTAGGTCGACACGCCCAGGACAACCATACGCAAGGTGTTGACGATCACATTCCCGACAATTCGCGTGCCTTCGACGATCCCATCCCAAACCTGACTGAAGGTCGTGCCGAGCACATCGAGAACCGGCTGGATAAGCGTCAGAATGCCGTGGCCAATCGATTGAAGTGCGCCGACCATCACGTCACCCATGGTGACGGAATACTTCGTCGTGCCGTCGATAGCGTGCGACATTCCGAGGAACGCTACCGCCCCGACGGCTACAGCGGTAGTCAGCAGTGGAATCGCCGTGAGGGCTCGCCTCACCATCCGGCCCATCTCACCGATAGCCCGCCCGGCACCACCCTCCTGCGGGCCGTAGACCTGCGAGATCTGCGCGCCCTGCTGGATGAAGACCATCATCGGGTTCATGCCGGATGCGAGAGACACGAAGACATCATTCATCTGGAAGGCGAGCATGCGCTGCTGGAAAGCCGCATTGCGCGATGAACGGCCCATCTGGTCCATGGCGACAGCCCGGCCGCGCAGCGCCGCGATAGACGCCAGCGCCTGTTGCCGCTCACGGCTGATCGCATTCGCCATCTCATCGGCCGAGATGGCGCCCACCGCGTGAGCCTGGCGCACCTCGCTCTGCACTTGGCGGTATCGGCGGATTGCGGCGTAGAGCGGATTGTAGCGCGCCCGCAAATCGTCCAGCGCCTGGCCATAGGCCCCGATATCGCCAGCGCTCCGCCGAAGCCCGCCCGTCACGCCGGTCAGCTGTTCGATCCGGGTGACTGTCAGCGCTGCCTTCGCCGATGTTTCATTGAGGGAGGTCTGCAGGCCTTGAGCACCGGCCTTGGCATTGCGAATGCCGGACGCGAGGCCGGCATCATTCGTCCGCAGATCGAGCAGGGCAACGCCGAGACGTTCAGACATCTGACGCCTCCTGATCGGCCGGGGCGGCAGTTGCGGCCGGCAGAACCACCATACCAATTCCCATAGCCTGCAGCACGGCAGGCGTTGCCTGGGCCGGCCTGCGC
The DNA here is from genome assembly GCF_963975345.1 of uncultured Maricaulis sp. NCBI lineage: Bacteria > Pseudomonadati > Pseudomonadota > Alphaproteobacteria > Maricaulales > Maricaulaceae > Maricaulis > uncultured Maricaulis sp. Next base: position 129,603 of record NZ_CAXBGE010000005.1, read on the forward strand.
GGCCGGCCATAGGCGGCACGCTCCAGCTGCGCGATCGATTTGCGGAACTCGCTGGCGCCGAGCAAGCCGCTACCCAGCGCGTGCACTTGCACGGCCTTCAAGGACTCCTCGGCTTCCAGTCGGGCAAGCATCTTGAAATACCCCTTTACGAGGCGGACCGGGGCTTCGCGCCACCACCATTCGGGGGAGCCTCCGAAGAAGCGCTGGAGCCGGACGATGACTTCACCCCAGCCGATCCGCTCACCGTCCGGGCTATCGCTCCCGCCAGACCGGTCGACCGGCCCAGCAGGAGCCCGGTAAAAACCGAGACGATTTGCATTTTCTGGAAGCCAGAGAGGGCGGTGAACTCATCATCGGTAATGTCGACGAAGGCGAGCCGCGCCACCTCGTCCACCACGACCTCCAGTTCGCCGTCGGCATCGGCTGTATTGGCCTGCGACAGATCTGCGATGCGCTTGCCTTGGCGAGTAATGTGCTGGCAGGCGGCCACCGACAATTCATCGGGTTGATAGATGTCACGGGCCTTGCCGCTCGGCAGGGTGATGAAATGCCGCTTGATGGGCTCAAGACTGAGAATTGCGTCGTCGACCATGGAAACCTCCTGCGCCGGGTTGAATGATGAGTTGGATGCCGAGCCGGGCACATTCGCGCTCGATCTCGGCTTGACGCTCCCGCGCTTGTCTCAACGCCTCGCGATGCTGGCGCACCTGCCGCTTGTGCTCGGCCGCCGAGACCTCAAGGCGCCGGTGCTCGGCCGACAGCCTTTCCGCCTGTGGTGGCGTCGGCCTCATTACGGCAGCGCGGCCTGATGCTGCGCGATCAGATGCCCGAACCGCGACGCCTCGTCGGCGGCGTTCGGATCGACCAGCGCCATGTATTCAAAGGCCAGACCGACCGGGTCAGACTTCTTGAAAACGACATCGGGCGATGAATTGAGATAGCAGTAGGGCACCTGATACTGCAGGTTCATCCCTTCGCCGTAAGGCGAGAACGCCCCCCGCAGCAGCAAAGCGTGCAGCTTGACAGCCTGACCTCGATAGAGCGGCAGCGACTTGATGCCGGCCGTGCCAGATCCCGCCGCCGTCGTCGCCACGGCATTGCCGTTCACCGCCAGCGCGAATTGCTCAAGCTGAAGGTCGAGGAGCGTGAAACTGACCGCCAGACCTTCCTTGTCGCGCCACACCTTCTTGGCACCGGTGGAGCCGAGCGTGGTGATCGTTTTGAGGTCCTGGCTGTGGGCAGCCTTCACGCCCTGCTCGTCATAATTCTCGGCGCCGGACGCGCCGATCAGCGTCCAACCCGCGCCGGGCGCGGCATCGATGGCGGGAAAGGCGGTGCCAGGGTCGGCGATATAGGCCGAAATCGGGCCAGCGATGATTTCAAACGGTTCGGTGTTCACCTAAACCTCCTTGAGAGCGAAATAGATCTGGAAGGACTGAAAAGCGTAGGGCCAGCCGGCATGACGGTCTCGGCCGGCAGAAAATCCGCCAGCCACCCCGATCCAGTGAATGAGCGCACCCTCGATCACGCGCCGCTTGCAATCGGTCAGCGCGCGCCGGCATTTAGTGCGGAGGGCATCCGCGCCGTTAGGCGTTGCGCCGTAGGCGACCAGGTCAAAGCGCTGGGTATCGTGTTGGACATCACTGCCCTGGGCGTTGGAGAGGCCACCTGACGGTTTGACGACAATCGCGGGGCGCGGCATCGACGCCGCCTCGTCCTTGGGAAGCTCAGAGCCAAAGACGCGCGCGCCGACGACTGCCGCGACGGGCGCGTCAGCCTTTAAGAGCGCCAGAACGGCGCCAATGATGTCCACGTCTTCAGCCATGCTGCGAGACTAGGCGTGAGCATCAGACCGAAATATCGGCGCGGGCGCGTGGGCAAACGATGTTTGGGAGGCGCTGGCACCTTCACCGGCGACGGCGATCAGGTCAAGCCTTCGCGGCCGAGAGCCGCTCATACGCCTTGCGGATATTGCCGGCGAGCTTGGGATATTCCTCGTCGGCCGCTGGACGAAGATAGGGCCGCGCCGGGATTGTGACCTGGCTGACCAGGCGAACACTCCCGTCGGCCTGCGGGATGGTGAGCGCGGCACCGTTCTTCGGCTTGATCGTCCCGCCCAGCTCGTGAATCCGGGCATACACAACATCCCGGACACCCCAGGTGCCGCGTACACCACCTTCCTCGACCTGGGCGTAGTCGGTGATGTCGATACCGCCCTCCAGAACACCCGTCTGGTTTTGCCAATCGTGATTCAGTTTCGCCCGCACGGTCGCAGCGGCCATGGTCTTGTTCACGCCAATAATCTGCGCCTGGCGCATTGTGGCGGTGACGGCCTCGCCAAACCACTCAAGCTCTTGCGACGTGCCCATGGCTACTCCCTCGTTTGGATGATCAACTCGCCGGCAGGATGCCCGGCGCCACTCGTGATCGAGTAATTGACCGTCACCGGCTCAATTCGGAACCGGCCAAACAGGGCCCGGATCTCCGGCCGGTCATTGATCGACAGGATGAACCGCCCCTTCAGTGCAGCCAGGCGCTGCGCCATCTCGGCGAACTCGGCTCGGCCGAACATGCCGGTGCCATAGTCTTGCTCGCACCCCCAATACGGTGGATCGAGATAGAACAGCGTTTCCGGCCGGTCATACCGATCCACAAACGCCTGCCACGGCAAGTTTTCGATCACCACGCCGGCGAGCCGCTCGTGTATCTCTTCGAGAATCGGGGCGAGCGTGTTGAGGTTGAACGAGCTCGTCCGGCCGACACTGACCCCGAAATTCTGGCCGCTCACCTTCCCGCCGAACGCCAGGCGCTGCAGATAGAGGAAGCGGGCCGCGCGTTCGAGATCCGTGAGTGTTGCCGGATCACAAGCCTTGAGCCGCTCAAACTCACGGCGGCTCGTGACCTGGAAGCGCAGCGTGTCCATGAATTGCGGATAATGCCGCTGCAGGATGCGGAACAGGTTGGCGACATCGCCGGAGAAATCATTGATGACCTCGGCCGGCGCCGCGCTCGTTCGGCGCAGGAAAATGCCGCCCATGCCGACGAAGGCTTCGGCATAGCTGGTGTGCGGCGTCTCGTCGATGAGGGCGCAAATGCGTTTGGCGAGATTGCGCTTGCCGCCGATATAGCCGGCGGGCGTGCGGGTTGGCCGGACTGGCCGCTTGCTGTGAGGGGTCATTCCCATCCTTCCGGAATCGTGAAAACCACCCAGCGCCCCGATAGGGGCGGCGGATGAAGCATGTCCGGTGCTTGGTGGGGTCATGACGCCAATCTAGAGCCCCGCTGCCGAGGCAATGCGCCTCGGCCATCCGCTGACGTGTTCTTGGCCTAGTCCATCCAGGCGAGCATCTCCTCGGAGCTTCCCCAGTCATCCGGGAAGCTTGCGAACTTGCGCTCCGGAGCGTCATCACCGCTGATGACGAGCCGCTCGAAATGGTCGATCTCGGCCTCGGACAACTGCACGCAAATGGGTTGCTCGATACTGTCGAACCACTGGTCTCCGATCTTCACGCGCATCAGTTGATCCTCTTCAGGGCCGCTTCAAGGTGGGTGTGCTTGTGCTCGACCTGCCCATCGACACGGAACCGGCCGGCGAAGATGACATCGCCGCGCCGGTTGGTGATGGCGGCGATCTCATCGTCTTCACGGATATCGGCACTGAGCGCGAACATGACCCGCATGTCCTCGATCACAGCCGTCTTGTCGCCATCAACCACCTCACGGGTGGCACTCGACCAGGCCCAGCACCGCAGACTCGCCAATGGCTGGAAATCCGGCGCGACATCGCCGCCCCAGTTATCCTTTGCCGTCGCCTGATCGCGCTCGACCTCGGCGCGGTGAATGAGCCGACCGCCGATCATGTCTGCCCGCTGGCCAGCCCGGCGATCAGGCCGAGCATGTAATTCATGACATGCTCACGCGAATGGCCGTCATCGTGAAAGATCGAGCCGCCTTCGCGCGTGCACAGGTTGACCACCTGCCACTCCCCGCCGCAGGCGAGGCATAATTCAAAATGGCGTGTGACGACGCGCGGACCCAGAACGGGCTTCCAGCGCTGATGGGTGTGGATGCGAACGATATAGTCGCGGCCGGTTTTCTCCCGCAGCGTTTGCAGGATGTCGTCCACGTCCTCGTCGCCATCGATCACTCGACCGGCAACCACATCTGCATCGCTGAGATAAACAATCGCCGGCATGCCTAGCCTCCAAACAACATCGACCAGAGCCAGATGCAGGCGCGCGCGCCGCCCGCAAAGACCGCCGCAATGACGGCTGAAACCACAATGACCAGGGCATAATCCACCCAGTCCGTCGGCCGGCCGACATTCGAAAAGATCGCTGCGGCGACACCCAGACCGCTGGCCAGCAGGGCAAAGGTCACCATAAACACAACGAGATACGGGTCCATGCCTGCCTCCTAGGCCATGAGAAAGCCGCGCCGCTGCGCCAGGCTCTCAAGAATTTGTTCCCGCTCTTCCGCAATATTGCTGGCGAGCGTGACCGCATAATCGCCGGCCCGCTCAGACTTGAGCGCGCCGCGATAGGACAGATCGAGTTGAACCAGCTTGATCGCCGCTTCGTCGCGGGCGGCGGCATCGCCTAGCGGCGTATAGGTGATCTGGACGAGCGGTGCCCAATGGGTGCGCCCGTTCGGGCCGCCCGTCAGTCGCTGCAGCGTCCGGCCGCCATGCAGGATGCGATAGTCGGCCGCGTCCAGTTCCAGTTCGCCAGCGGCCTGTCCCGAGTTCGACGGGTCAATCTCGACCACGCTCACAGCAGCGCCGGTGTCGATCGGGCGCGACAGGCGCAGCGTCTTGAGCGTCCGCGCGTCTGGCTCGGAAGGGTCACCCGCCTCGACCGTGATCGCGCCGGCCGGGCCGAAGCGGGCGTCGATTTCGGCAGTGATGCCGTCGATCATCGCCTGCAACTCACCGTCGGACAGGTCCGATCCGGTGCGCTCTTTTACACGGTCGAGAAGGGCCATTTATCAGACCTCAAGCGGCGTTTTCAGCCGCGACAACCGTCAACCCGCCGGGTGCCGTGCCGGGAACATGAGAGCTCGCCAGGACGCGGGCTTGGGTTACCCACGACAGCCAGTCCTTGGCGCTGGCACTGATCGCAATCTCGGGCGGCGATTCAGGGTCGATCAGGGCCAGCTTGCCGATGCTGTCGAGGCCGGCAGCGGCGAGTGCCGTTGCCGTCGCAGCGCCAACGCCCTTGAGGACGGTGAGATCGTCGGTCGTGGTGCCGCCCGACTTGTCACCGTCCGAACCTGCGGACTTGTCTTCGTCCGGGCGCTTTTCCTTGTTCGGGCTGGGCGGCGCGCTCTTGCCGCCCTTCTTTGGCAAACCGCCATCGACCAGGCCGAAGCGATCGACAGCCGAGTCAGGGATATCATCGCCTGGCGCGGCGTAGAGGAAGGCCGCGAGAGGGTCACCCTCGGCGACCAGGGCAAGTTTCGTTGCCGTCAGAAACAGGCGTTGCGTAGCTTTCATGACAAGCTCCTATTCGCTCTTCGCCCACAGGACGTGGACATGGTCACCGGTCGTGTTGGTGACGGTGGTTTCGATGACGCCGCCCTTGGTGGCGCTGATCGAACACTCGGCCGTGATGTCGGTCGCGGTTGGCGGCGTGCCATCCTCAACGTGCTGCACGGCCAACAAGGCATCGCCCGGCTGGATATTGCCGGGCACCTGCAACTCGCCGATGGCGCCGCCCGTGATGAGGGCGCATCCGACGGGCACAGAAAAGCCGGTGATGGTGGGCATGTTTGTCTCCTGATGGCGGAGGCGGCGCCGACGCGCGCCGCCTCCCGATCCGTGAGCCCTCGACCCTTGGGCCGCCCCATCCATGTCGCCGAAAGGCGGGGAAGGGCTCTCTCACGCAGGTATGCTGTGCGACGGGCGCGCCCGGTCGGCGCGCCCGTCAGGCCCAAGCGCGGACCTAGAGGCCGGTGCAGGAGCAGAAGGCGGCCGGGCGGAAGAAGACGATGCCCATCCGTGCATCGGCCCGGATCGTCCGCTGCCCCTCGGTGAACTGGGAGCCAACGAAGCCGACTTGGACGTCCACGCCGCGCCGCTCGAAGAGCGAGACGAAGGCTGGGTTGAACGCGCCGACATAGCCCGCCCCTGACGCATCCGCATCACACTGCACGACCGGAAGGCCCCAGAGGCGTTCGGGACCGGCTTCACTGGGATTGCCCCAGATGTAGACGCCATCCGCTGTGCGCATCAGACGCACACCCTGCCAGTCGGTCGGGTGAACGACATGGTGCGTCGGAATCGCCCGGCCGGTGACGCGGATCTTGGTCATGGCCTTGTAGAACACGTCCGGCACCGGATCGGCGCCCTTCGCCTGGGTCTGGATGCCCACGGTATTCTTGAGGCCGCGCATGTTCGGCGCTGTGCCATTGCCGACGAGGATCTGGCTGTCCAGCCGCTGGCGCACGCCGAAGACCAGGCGCGAGTTGATGTAGGACTGCGATTGCTCGACATCTTCCAGCTGCTCGTCGGTCACCGGGATGCTGGTACCGATCTTGATGATCGTCCCGTTCTTTTCGGTAAGGACGAACGTGGCCTCGCCGTAGCCCCCGCCTTCGGCGACCTCGGCGGCGCCATGAATGCGGGTCGTTTCTTCCATGTACGGAATCGCCGCCTGCCCCGTGCGCGACATCGGGATGATGTCCAGCAACTGGACCGGCCGGGTCGCCGCCTCGACGAAACCGGCCAGACGCAGGCTTTCCGGTGCCCAGCCGGCCGAGGTGGTCATGGCAGCCTTTGAACCGATCGTGTCGATCGACAGGCCCTTGGCGAGCATGTCGGATGGGAGGTAGTCGTCGAACTGTAGGGTGATCCCGTCCGGCGCGCCGCGCTGAACCCAGTCCTGAAAGGCCTTTTCATCGGAAACCATGTCGCCGAGCGCCTTGAGCTGCGCGACGGCCCGATCCGAGCGCGACTTGTCGCCGCCAGGCATGGGAAGACCGCGAGTGGCCTTCTCACGCCCAGACAGCGACGCGGCCGCTTTCTCCGCGCCCTCAAGCGCCTCGACCTGCTCGGCCGCTTCGTTCAGCTCGGAGTCCTTCTCGTTGATCCGCTTCACGATGTCGATCGTGGTTTGGCTCTTGGCATCGAGCCCGAGGCTCGACTGAAGCGTGTCCTTCGACACCTTCTGAAAATCGTAATCGCCATCATTGGTTTTGGCTTCGGTGAAGACGGTGCCCAGCGCCGTCTGCAGGACGGCCAGCTTTTCGCGGGCCTTGGTGAGGGTGGTCATGGGGTAGTTGCTCCCGTTGCGTGAAACACGCCGCAGCCCGCGCGGCAGATCAGATCGAGAGCAAAGCTAGGGGTGTCGAGCCTCCGGTCCTATCCGCGCCGGTGCGCGGGCGCCTGGATCGAGGATGGGCTCCGTGGGCATTTCTGGCCGAAATCCTGGCCAAAATCCAGCCCCGCACCTCGCCTGGTCGTTTTCACATCCGAGACCCCGCGCCTGACTGCCCCTAAATAGGCAGTTTGAACGCGCTGGGGCGCGGTTTGGGGGCTGAGTGGCGCCTGTGGCAGGGCGGGCGGGCTGATGGCGCTCTATGGCCGCCAGAATCGCGAGATGTAGAATCGCCCGCTTTGCCGAGCCTAGACGGCAAGGTCGAACTTGCCAGCTTCATGGCCCCAGCTCGCCCATCCGGGGCGCGTCTGGCGGCTGAACAATTCAATTCGCGCGGCTGCCGGCAGCAGCCGCTCGGCGGCGTCAAACGCTTCATCCGGCTTGCGCGAGTGCTCACGGGCAACCGCCTCGATCGTGAGCGTTGATGTCGGCCAGCCTTCACCCGCTTTGGGTAAATCGGGCGGCTCATAGCTGGCGACCGCCGAACGCACCGTGCGGGCTGTCTTCGGCCGCCCCCTGGTTCCAATCAGGATGGGCTCATTGGATGAGCGAAAGACATAGCCCGTTCCAAAAGCGTCCTTGCCGTGCACCGTTCGCTTGATCCAGGTGCCCGCAGTCTTGAAGGTGAAACCCCATTGCTCCATGACCTGAAGCGCCTGTGGCAGCATGGGATTGGTGGCCCAGAGCATCAAGACGGAATTCTCGGATGCGAGCGCAGAAACAGGAAGGCAAGCGATATCATCCAACGGCATGCAGGCGTATTGCCCCTGCGGAGCCTTGCCTTCGCCCTTGGTCGAGAAAAGGTCAAAACGCCAGGGCGGGTCCGCCATGATCATGCCGAAGCCGCCTGCAGGCCTCAGTCTCTGGAACTCCTCAAGGACCGACACGGCCGCTAGTCCGCGCCATTGGCCCAGCGCTTGCGTGCCCCGCGCGTTTCAAACCCGGCAGCCAGCCGAGCGCCATCAGCCTGTGCTTTGACCTCCGCGTCATCCGGATCGGCTTGACCTGTCTCCAGTACCGCCTCAAGTCGGGCCTTCAACTCGTCCAATTGGGCAAGCCGCTCGGCACCGAGCTGACGGCCGTCGGCCGCCCGCGTCGCCTTCACGCTCTCGGCCCGCTCGACCAGGTCATTCAGATCCGTGATGACCTGGTCGATCTGGTCGGCAAAGGCACCGCGCGATTTCATCGACAATGTTGCGGTGTCGGCGCCGGCGCCTCGGATCACTGGCGAGACTTCATGAACGTCCAGCCGCTTGAGCCTGCGGACCGGCTTACCGTTTTGCTCTTCCCGCTGGCTATCCACGACACCGAAGCCATAGGACCATTCCTGCGCTGGCTTCCCGGTGGCGAGATCAAACTTGAGGACCGAGTGCCAGTCCTTTCCACCGATCGTTTCGAGATTCAGGTGAATCTCGGCGTAAGCATAGCCATCCTTCTCGAAAATCCGAGCTTTGCCCAGGGGCGTCGCACTGCGATTGTGGGCCGGAACGATCGGCACCCATTGGTCGCCGCCATCCGGCCCGAGAAATGCGCCGGGCGCATAGGTGTCGCCGTCGTGGTCAATTGCGGTCAAGCTCGCGAGGCGGGCGAGGCCTTGGCCATCCTCCGCCATTTTCTCGAAGACCAGGCTCTTGATCTCGGTTTTCATGGGTCAGTCCTCCTCATCGTCCCCGCCGAAATGCGGCGCAAAGGACAGGGTTCCATTGGGGTGTTCGGCATCTGCCATCTGGCGCGCTTCGGCAGCGGTTACGATGCTGCCATTGCGGGCCATATGGCTGAGCGATGACCGGCCCGGCCCGAGACGGCCGTCGATCACCACGAAATGCTCGACGCCGGCCGCGCGGCCGCGCTCGATGGTCGAGATGTTCTGCGCATACTTGGTCTCGGTCCGCGCGATCGTTCGCGCGCGGGTCTCGGCCGAGCCCCAAGGCCCCGCCTCAACCTCGTTGGCAATTCGGTTCACCAGCTGTGTGACGCCTTCACCGGCGGCGCGGCCTTCGGCCAAGGCGTCAAAGAGCGCGGCACGCGTCTGGTCGGTGAGATCAATCAAGCCGGCCCGTCTGCCGCCCGCCGCGACAATGGCGCGCGCGACCGGGTCCGGCAGCTTGCCGGAAATGCCCGCCAGCTCGCCGGCATCGGCGATCGTTCGGGCCACTTCCAGGAAGTGTTGCTCGAGCAGGCGCCGGAACGTGGTGTCGTGGGCAGGAATGCCCAGGGCCTCAAGGATCTGCTCGATCAGAAGCTCATCAGCCTTCTCGCCATCTGCCGCCCGTGCTTTGGCGATTGTCGGGTCAGCCTGGAGCAACGTCGTCGCCGCGTCGCGCGCGACCGCCCCCAATCCGGTGAAGAAGGCTTTCAGCAGCCCGTCAAGCTTCGCGATCTGACCCTTTTCGGCGCGCTGCACCATGCCCGCATAAGCCGATGCCCGTGCGACTGCTGATGCATCGGCCCGCGCCTTTTCACCGCGCGCCTTGGGTGCCGGCAGGGCACGCGGCGGAGCGCCGGCCGGCACTTCCAGAGACGCAATCGGGCGAAGATAGATCCGGTGTGTGTCATCGACTGGCAGGCCCCAGGCTTCGCGTGCCTCCGAGACCAACACAGCCCCGCTGGTCAGTCGCCGTGCCCAGCGTTCAGTCTCACGGTCTTCATGGTCAGCCAGCGCGACGACTTCAGAGGTGTCGTGCGTCACGCGCATGCCGGCAGGATTGCCGAAGTCCGGCAGTAAGGAGCGGCTCAGCTCGTCGGCAAACATGCGGCAATAGGGCAGGACACCGCTATGCCAGGCGAGACGCAGGAGCGACTCCATCGTCGCGCCGACCTTCGTTTGCTGAAGCCCGGCGCCGAAGCCGACCACGGCGGCCGGCACGCCCAGGCATGCACAGATCCGCTCTTCGGCAACGTCGCGCGCGCCGTCCATATTCATCTGTTGCGGGTTGAAGCCGAACTGATGAACGTCGGTCGGAGCGCCCATCACGAGCGGGTCGCCGCGCTTGTCACCACCGAAGGATTGTTTGAACCAGGTCTTCGTCGCTTCGACATCGTCAGCCGTTGGCAGCGCGCCGGCCTTTGGCGCGATCACGACGCCGGGCACGCCCATATTGCGAAGGAGCGCCGCTACGAAGTTGGACGCTTCCAGATCCATGAAGATCTCGCGCAACACGCCGTCGATTGGCGAGAGGCCGCGTCGCGGGTTGCTCGGATCGATGCCGTGACGAAAGTGGACCACGTCGTCGGGTGAGATGATGATCGGCTCGATGCCGCCGCCAGGCGAATACCTGTAATGGGTCAGGAACTCGCTGCCATCGCGCGAGCCGATCGGCTCCATCATCCAGTGCGGCACGTACCAGAGCTGTACCGGCCGGCCGGCGGCATTTCGCAGCTTCACCCAATACGCATTGCCCTCGAAGCAGAACGAGAACACCGTCGCCATCCACAGCGCCATATCGCCATAATAGGCATTCGGATTCGCGACGAGCTTGACCAGGTCATGATTGGCCAGATCCTCCTCAACCCCGTCACGGCGGCCGCGCTTCACAGTCAGACGCGCCTCGGGAAGCGCGCGCGCAATCCATTGCACCGGCGCGGTGAAGACCGACGCGTCCAGACCATTGCCGACTTCCTTGCGATAATCGATCTTGGTCCGGCGCAACAGACGCATGGGGTTGGCCCCATAGTCCGGTGCGTGACGCATCCACGACACGGTCGCATTGATCGCGGCTTTTAGGGCTTTAAGCATCGGCCGGTATCCAGTTCTCATCGATCGGGTTGACGCGACTTGGCTGCATCTCGCCGGCTTCAGTTAGCGGTCGCCAGCGCGGCGCTTCGCTCAAGCCGGCCGCCGCATTTATTCCCAGGAAGATTGCCCAAGTCCGATCCGCGTGATCGTCGTCACGTTCGGCGACGAAGCGGGGAACGCCGGTTGGTCCGGATATCTTGCGCAGCTTATGCAGATCGCCGCGCAGCGGGACGTCGCCGGCCGGAATGCGAACCGTACGGTCCTCAAACCGCTCCTTGCCCTGTGTGGCCATGACCAGCTTGGATGGCGAGGTAAAGAGCACGCCCTCTATCACGCCGCCATAACGCCGCTGCGCATCCTCCACGACCTTCTCACCCATACCGGTCTGATCGATACAGGCGCGCGCGACATGGTAACGGCTCATCACCTCATCGAATGCAGCGTCCATGTCTGCGAAGGTGGCCCGCTTTTGCTCAATCCGCTCGCGCTCCCACAACACGTCTCCAATGAGTTCCGCCACCCAGATGACGTGAAGATCGTTGCGGCGGCCGATATCGCGGCCGACAAAGCAAAGGCCGCCCTGATACTCGCTCGACCGGCCGGCGCGTTCATCCTCGCAAGCGGTTATGAGCTCATAGGACAGCCAGGCGCTGGCCTCGTCGAGATACTTCAATTCGAATTCCTGCGCCCAGGCATCTTCGTCGGCGATCGCCGCGCGCAGCTCCTCGATGTCGCGTGGCAGACCGTCCTTGACTGCCCGGTAGATATCGACCTCATGACGCGACCAGGCATCGTCATCAGCAGTGTCCAGTTCGTAGAACTTGCCGGACTTGCCGTTCGGCGTCGAGGCAACGCGCAGCTTCCAACCCGCCGAGATGACAGGAAAGAGGGCCTTCCAGATCGCGCCGGAGTCTTTGTGGAACGCGAACTCGTCGAGGAAGACGTTCGCGGAAAAGCCACGGGCGGTGTCGGGATTTGCGGGCAAGGCGGTGATCTTGCCGCCATGTGGAAGCGTGACCTCCAGTGCTTTGTAGCTGCCGGACGAACCTTCCCAATCGAAGGCCGATTCTTCAAAGGCCATTCCATAGGCCTTCGCATGCGGCTTGATACCTTCGTTCATGGCCTCGGCCGCCTGCCGCTCCCCCCGAGACAGGATGACCCAGCGGGCGCGGCGCTTCTGCACCGCCGCCTCATAGCTATCGTCCACGACCTCAAGGGTCGTAGTGAACGTCTTGCCGGTCTGGCGCGCAAATTTGGCGAGCTTGAACCGGGAGCGGTCCATGAACCACTCGCGTTGATAGCCGTACAGCTGGATGGCGGGTTTAGGCGGCATCGAAGATTCCGTAGACCTCCTGGCGAATGCGGCGCAGCACCTCGCGGCCATCCGGGACCGACTGGTCGTCGCCCTCCAGGCCACCCTCCACTTTCTCCAGGCCCTCGCGGACCCGCTTGCCCATCTCGTCCTGCAGGGCACGCCGATGATCTGCCGAAGCCTTCTGCGCGCTGGTCAATGACTGCGTTGCGCGCGCCAACTCCATCACGTCCTTGGTGTTGAGATTGCCGCCTTCAGCGATCCGGAAAGCCGCCATTTTCAGCATCTCCGAGAGTGCGATCGTCATCTTGTCGGAGCTGTCGACGCCCAGCATGTCCGCCAGTTCGACCGATATACGACGCGTCTCGTCGAGTTGGCGAAATTGGGTCGCCTTGCGGACCGTATAGCGCGAGAAGGCGCTCTTGCTGATCGAGCCGATGCCCTTGTCAGCCAGACGCGCGTTGAACTCGTCCAACAGGTCGATCTGGAGGCGACGCCCCTCGCGCAGTTCCTCATTCAGCCAGAGGATGTCACCGTCGGCTTCCTCCGGCAGAAGATCGAGCGTGGATAGCCGGCCACGGCCCTCGCGGCGCTGCCTCTTGGCGTTGCTGCGGCGCGACATGACTAGCCCTCCAGGCTTGGACGGCGGACACCGGCCAGAAAGCTTCGCCGCTCGACATGATCGAGGCCTGCACGGGCAAGATCTGCGACGATCACCGTCCCGACCTCAGTCAGCTTGACCGCGCCCAACTCTTCGAGCTTGCCCAGCTGCGTTCTGATCCATTCGCGCGAGCGCTTGTGTCCAAAGATTTCGAGCACATGCGCGAGCATGGTTTCGCTCAACCGATTGTCATTCTGTCTCGCCAGCTCCTTGAGGATGACGAGACGCGCGTCCTCAACCAGGTGATCTTCAAACGCCATTTCACCCACGCTCCTTCAGCAGATACTCTTCAATGCGCCTGACGGCGCGGCTCGTGCCCTGACCACTTTCCTCGATGCGGCCGAGCCGGCCGCCCAGCTCGCTCAGCGCGAGTTTCACCTCAGCCACGTCTTCCTTCGACGGAAGATGCTTCAGCTCGCCCTCAATTGCTTGAATGCGTCGATCATGATCAATCAGCGCTTCGCCATGCACCCTGATCTTCGCCTTATTGGCCTGGCCCGTTGCAGAGAGCCACGTGTAGACAATCGAACCGATCGATAGCAGCGTGGCCACGACGCCGGCCCACCCTTTCACTTCATCCATCGTCTCGACCTCTCTCGTTCCTGCGCGCAATCGATACAGTTTCGCGCAGCCGGATAGGCCTCGCGGCGTTCAGGCGAGATAATCTCGCCGCAGGTCCCACACGCATCGGCACCTTCCCCCTCAAGCGACGCGCTAATGCGCCGGATTGCTGCGGCCCGCTCTGCGGCCACACGGGCCTCGCCACGCTCAATCTCTGCATCGCTCGGCCCCATCAGCTGCGCGTCTCGCGAGAGGCACGCACAGCGTCAACCGCCGCCTGGCCAAGCGTTTTGAGCGTATGGCCGCCCATGTAGAGCCCGAGGAACCAGGACGTGAGCGTCAGCATCGCCGTCAGGTCCATGCCTTCCGCAATGCGTGTTCCCGCGACCGCGTCGATGAATGGCACAACCATCAAGCGGACCATCCACATCGCTCCGAGCAGATACATCCAGCCCGGCCGCCACGCAGAAGCCCAACCTCCCTGCACCAATTCGGTGCGGTTCAGGTCGAATCGGGACGCCCCTGCCTGCGCCAATACCGCATCAAGGACAGGCATCTCCTCCTCGGTCAGGGTGATCGCACGACGCAGGGCATCGTCAGACACTGTCGGCAGGTCGCCGGCCGAGACACCGCCGACATGCTCGCCAATCCGGCCCAGTATGGCCTGGACCAGCCCGTCACTTCCCTCGCTCAAACTAGGATTCAGGAGGCGACAAATCCCGTCAGCCCCGACCGTCTGCGCAGCGGCAAAAACAGCCTCTCTCGGCGTCATGTCCGGCCCCTCCGAGCGAAGTAGAGGGCGGCGCCGATCAGGGCCAGTCCGACCAGGACAACCCCAATGAACAGCCGGTACCCGGCGACGGCATCGCCCTGATCGGCCGGCAACGCTAAGCCCGCGACCGCGATGCCTGTGCCAGACACGGCCAACGCGGCGCGAACCGCGACAGAAGCCTCACGGACCGGCGATGGCTCAGACATCGCCTCCTCGGCACCGCCCGCCAGACTGCGACAACTAGCCAGCGCATCCCGCACATCGTCGAGGCTGACATGAGCGCTCTGGCCTCCATAATGCCCTGTGCCAGCCGTAGTCGGCAGGCTGGCCCACTCTCGCGCCAGCGCGTTGATGAAGCCATCCTCGGTCAGTCTGCCCGTCATGAACCGGTCAAACCCTCGGCCGATCAAAAGCTGAACCGCCAGCCGATCTTGCATGAAAGCGTCAAACAGATCGGAACCGTTGAGGCTCTGGTCGCTGCGAAGCTTGCGAAGCGTCGTGCGCACGATCTGATAGCGGCCTAAAGCCGATGATTGCCATTTATTGTCCGGGTGACCGAGCATGGCCGTCTGGAGGCGGTCAACCTCATCGAGAGTCATGCCGCAGAGGTGTCGGTCGCCGCCCGTGAACCGGCCATAGCCCAGGGTTTCGTTGTAACCCTGGCGCCGGTCGGTGCCTTCCGATCTCCCGATCAGGTCCAGCAGCGGACGGTAAGGCGTGAAGATTTCAGACATTGCCGGCGACCATCCCTGCCTCTTTGCCAAACCCTCCCCGGCGACGAAGGCCGAAGGAGGGCGATACGATGGCAAATCTGTCAGTTGTGGGCGCAAACGTTTATACGCGCAGTTGCGCGGGCGAGATGGCTCTAAAACAATTCTGGCTGGTGATGGGTGTCACGCGGCCCGAGCCAGCGACGAACGGTGGCCACGTCTGCCCGGACAGTGCGGGCGATTTCGGCATAGCTCTCACCGCGCGCCATCATGGTGCGCGCGACCCATTTCCGGGCGAGCGGCACCTTGATGTATCCCGGCCCTAACTCGGCGGCAAGCTTCTCGACTCGGTCAGCGCCAATCGTGCGTGCCGCCATGCTGCGCGGGCTCGACTTGGCAGGCAAGTAGATGTCCGATCCGCCCAGCGCGAGAAAGAAGCGTTCGGCGTCTGCGACGCCGAGGGCGGTAACATATGGCTCCAGATTGGCCGGTATCTTTTCGGCGTCTCTCATGCGCTCAGCTCACTTTCAGGCCGGTCCAGATCCGGCGACTGTGTTTCGAGGCGAAGGGCCTCGACTGTCAGGGCCTTGAGGCGCGCGACCAGTTCGACGCGCCTGTGGCTCATTGGGGGTAGTCTCTTGATGCGGGCCATCAATTCGGCCCGGTCGGCAGCTATGGCGGCCAGCGTCGCGTCCCGTCGCCAGGTCAGAAGGGGCGTGGATCGCGCGCCAACCATGATCACACGCTCCGCCTGGCGTCGCGAAGTAGGCGACCCAGCTCGTTCATTACGGCATGCCATTCGGCGGCGATCACCGTCGCCGGCGTTCCATAGCGGCGCGGCTGCATCCACAAGGTCAGTGTCTGATCGCGTTGCCTCGCATCGGTCGGCAAGAGCGTTGGTGTCGATGACGCAGTCGCTCGCTTGAGAAGCTCGAACTGGGCGAGCGCAATCCGGTAGCCGGGCTGCAAAGCCCATGGATAGGCTTGCCGGCCGGGATTCCATTCGACACCCGCTTCGCGGGCCATCCACGCCTTGAGCGCCTCGATCGCCTTGGCCGCATCCTCCGGTTCATGGAGGAAGCGGATATGATCAATGCCGGTCTGGCGACGCACGAAGGCAATCAGGGCCGAGTCCTTGCGGTCCTGGACGAGGCCAAGATTCCAACCGGCGATCCAGAGCGCCTGCAGCTTCTTCGCGTAGGGCCCTTCAAGACCCTTTTTGCGGCCGGTCGAACCCTGCCCGAATCCCATCTCCCGGAAGCGGGCGAGCACGAGCTTGCGTTCGCCATCGCTCATTGACTTGGCAGACGATTTTCCGGTGACCTGCGCGAGCACATCCCGGTAAGTCGCCTCGTCCAGCCCGAGCTGCTTCTTGGCGACATGCATGGCTGCGAGGGCGCTCATGATTCCGCCTCCGGATTGATGTCCTCGAACGCGACTTCGATGCTGTCCTGCCGTTCGTCCCCACTTCCGGTGAAGCGGCCCATCCAGCCCGTCACGCGGGCGCGCCGGGCCACGGGCAGAACCTCGACCACGGTCAACCCGTCAAACGTGCCAAACAGCAGCCTGGCCGTGACCCGGTCCCCGACTTGCAGCGGGCTGGCTGCAATCGTTTCAGCCTCGGCCGTTGCGGCGGCCACGACGCTGGCCGCATCAACGCCATGCTCACTCTCCGTATGCATTTTCAGCCCCTTCTTGCCTCGCAGACGGCGGCCACAAATGGGGCAGAGCGTCCGGTAGGTGCGCGCGCCGTACCCGCTTCGATTGCCCTGGCTCATGACGGCAGGCCTCCAGACGCGGCGCCTTGTGTCATGGAGGGGTCGCCGAGATAGGCCTTGCCGGCAGCGTCGCGCCGGCAAGGGTTGCACATGCGATTGTGGATACCCTCCGACATGAAGGGCTTGGCGCAGGTGAGGCAGGGCCGCTCTTGGCGGCGCGCTTGTCGGGCAAGGCTCTCAGCACGTGTCAACGCGAAGTCCTTGCAATCATAGAGTCCGGACACCCGGACGCCCTTCGCATTGAAGACGGCGAACCGCCCGTTTCCGACGCTCCGGACGGTGTAATCGGGCGCGCTCATGACACCGCCTCGTCACTGATTAGCGGTGGGTTCTCCGCGAGCCAGGCTTTGGCGGCGAGACGGATGCAGGCGAGCTGGAAGCGCGGGTGGAAGCCGTAGCTCTCAGTCCCGTAATAATCCTGACAGCAAGCGGATGCGGCCAGCAAAGCTGGAATGGCCGCCTCATTCCCCTCAACGCATTGCTCCAGAAGGTCAGCGAACCCGGCTGTCGGCTCCCCATATTCTTCTGCCTGGCGCATCAGCTCTTCGATGTGCAGGCGTGTGCGTGGGAGGTCGAGTTCGGTGCCGACCTTGGCCTTGCTGAGCTGGTAGCCATCGTCCTCACTGTGCGCCAGCCACTCCATAGCTGACCGCATCGAGCTGAACGCCTGACAGTGGACAAACGTAATGGAGCCAATATCCCCACCCACGAAGATGTGGCCGGGAACCCAACAAACGTAGAAGCCATATGTCCAGGACCCCGGCTCTGAATACCGGATGCAGGTCGATTGGCCCGTCTGCAGAACGTGTGTGGCGCACGCCTCTACGGCGCGTTCGACGGCGTTCATGATGCACCGCCTTTCGCCTTGGCCATATCGATCGTCACGGCCTCCCAGGCGGCGTCGGGCGCCGGGCGTTCATAGAAGCGCAGATAGGTCTTGGACCCGGTCACGCGCATGGCCTCCCGGATCGCCTCCATCGCGCGCACCCAGCGTCCGTCCTCGATGTCGAGACGGAGCAGCATAAAGATCTCGGACCGGTTTACCTGGCCGGGCTTGTCGGTATTGAAGGCTCGCGTGACGATGGCCCGCAATTCCGGCCGGCTGGCTGCAGCCCACTCATTCAGGCATTCGTCGATCAGCTGTTTGGCGACCTGCAATTGAGGCCCAAAGTCGATGTGGTCCTGCACCGCGACCTGAACCTTCATCAGTCCGTCAAAGCTCTGATAGCTTCGATTGCCTTTCCGCCCGCCACGTGTGGAGCCGTATTCCTGCTCCAGCAGGGCGTCGAACTCGCCTAGGTCGGTGAATGTATGTCCGCGGAATCGGGCGATCTGGCCGGAAAGGTCACGGGCATGCTCCATCACCTTGCGGACAACTTCGTCCTCCAGCTGGTCGGCCGGTTTGATGATTTCAATCGGGACCAGGCTGCCCTTCGCATCGCGCATATAGCGATTGCCATCGACCAGGGTTTCGCCGGGAGCGACTGCCATACTGGTATCGGAATTCGACATCACAAAGTCTCCTCGTTCGGAATGGGAAAAATGAAATCGGAGCGGCCGTCGCGAAGCGCGGCCAGCAGGAAGGCAAACCGCTTTGCAGCGGGCAGTGCCGCCGGCGAAAGCGCCTGTACCCGGACACGCTGATCCGTCAGATCGGAGCCTGACGGCACGATGCAAAGCACACCTTCCGGCACAGACGGATTGGTCATCGTGCTGATGTGCCAACAGGTCTCGTCCGCGATCCCGTCATCACACACGTCGCGCCACGATACGGTGCTTGAATTCGCCATCATCCGCATGGGTTGAAGCATCATGATCGCCCCCGTGAATAGACCGCGCTCAGGGCCAAAAGGGCTGCGATGACGCAATCGATCGATGCGCGCTCATTGTGGGTGTTCAGGTCTCCGGACAGGCGCTTGCCCGCCCGGATCGCCAAGTCAATCGCCCGGTCGAGACCGGTCGGCCGGTTCTCCGGTGTCGGCGCAGCGCTGCGCGCCTCAACCTCACGCTCCATCTCCAGTGAAATCGCCTGCAGCGTGGCGACATCCTCTCTCACCAGTTTCAGGCGGTGAGACATGAGAGCCATCGTTCCCATCGCCATCAGACCGACTCCACATCGCGGTTCGCCCAGGCCGACTTCAGGTCGGCGAGGGTCACCTCGCGCTGGCGGCCTTCCGCCGTCAGGCGCGCGAGCTTGATCGTCATGTCGATCTGACCGAGCGCTCCCGGCTTCAGGCCGACACCGGTCAGAAACTCGACCTGTTTCGGATCGCTGACGCCCCAGGCCGTCAGAAAGGTGAGCAGGTCTTCCTTGCTCGGCTTGTCGCGGCGGATGCGGCGAAACACGCGGCGCCGAAGCTGACCATACCGGTCACCCTGCCCCCAGCTGGTGAAGCGGGCGTATGTCTCGCGATTGCCGACCAGGGCCACACCGCAGCCAAAATTATCGACGAAGTGGCGCAGCTGATTGATGGCGTCGTCTGACAGGTTCTGCGCCTCATCGACGATCAGCAGGGTGCCATCGCCGACCCGCTCGATCCGTTTTCCGATAGCCCGGACCAGCTTGCCCGCTGAGCGCTCCTCGACACTCAGACCGGCGGCGATCTCCGTCAGCATATTGTGGATGGACCGCGTGTGCGGGCTCATCGTTACCAGATAGCTGTTGGGGCGGGTGGCGGCGTAGCGCCGGGCGGCCACCGTCTTGCCCATGCCAGCGTCGGCCGTGATCATGACCATTGCGGGCATGACCTGGGCAATCGACAGTGTCGAAAGGACGGATTGAGCGAAGTTCAACTCCAGGAAGTCCGGCGAGACCGGGACGCTGGCCGCCAATTCCTCTACCGCATCGGCCTGATCGAGCCAGTTGCGGATCTTGCTGCTGACGGCATCGTAATTGCCGGCATATTTGCCGCTCATCCACTGGCTGAGCGTACCTTGAGCAACGCCGCTTCGGCGCGAAATCTCTGCCTTGGACCAGCCGCGCGCTTCTGCGATCGCGTCCACGCGCTTGACCAGGTCAGCCAGACCCTTGGCGTCCGATACTGGCGCGCCAGAGCTTGCCGTTGATGTGTCTACCATTTATGTCTCTCCGTCTCGAATGGATGGCTTGCGCCGTTCAGCCCTCTCGCGTCCTTGCAGGGACGCGGGAGGGAATTTCGTCAGTCCCTCATCAAGCGTCGGCCCATCAGGCCGACCACGTTCACGAAGGCGGCCTCGTCCTCGTCGGTCCACTCAGCGCGCTCGTCCGGTGGAGGGGTGCGGCCTTCCGCAGACGCCAGGCGTGTGACAGCGGGATAAATCGGGTCCTTGGTTTGATCGGCCATTGGCGGCGCATAGAGGCGCGCCAGCTCTTCCGGGCTGAGCTTGACGTGCATCTTCGCCAGCTCTCTTTGTGTCTTCAGGAAGTCACTGCGGGCCTTCTCATGACGCCGTGCTGCGTCGGCATCGAGGAAGTTGACCTCCTCAATCGCCCGCGCATCGCAGAGCTTCACGCCGTCCATCGCGAACACTTCGACCGGCCGCGCCAGGTCATCGGGGTCAAATCTCACGCACACCTTCTTGCCGGCGTGCTCGACCATGGCCTCAGACCAGTACCGATTGCCCATCAGGTGAATTTCGCCGCTCGGCTTACGGGCCGTGATCGCCTCCGCCATCAACAGCCAGAGCGAGCGCTGAGCAGGCGCGGCGCGTCGAACAACCGTCGCCGCATCATTCATCGACGCCTCAAAGGTCGCATCAAAACTGCGGCCCTGCGTCGTGCTGGTGTTTCGCCCGGTTCGGGCATTGTGCTCCAGAATGTAACCATGCGCCGCGCGCCGGAACGTCTCGTAGTCCACTGCGCGGGCGCCATAATTGTCGGGCTTGGTCGTCGGGCTGTTGCCCGTATAGGCACCGTGAAACACGGGATGCCTCGCGATATCGTCGCAGAGGTCGCGGAAGGCCCGCTCAATCGGCTTGGACTGGCCGGAATAGGGTTTTGCCCAGTGAACCTTCACGCCGAGCAGCGTCAAAAGCCCGTCCGGCTCATCATCGCGGATCTTGAAGCGGTAACGGCTCTTCTGTCCGCCCGTAATCCACTTCGACGCGAACGACCGGCCGTTATCCAGCACGATATGTTCCGGGATGCCGTAGTGTTCGATCATGTCGCCAATGGCGAGCCGCACCGCGACCTTGTTCTCGGTTTCGTCGATCCGCCAGCCGACAAACTTGCCGGAATAGACGTCCTGCAGTGCCGTCAAAACGGGCCGGAACACCTTGCCATCAGGCCGCTTGACCATCACGTCGAACCGGTGGCCATCCATATTGACCACCTGCATCGCATGCAGCCCATTCTTCACGCGCAGCTGCGCGGGATAGAGCGCCTTGGCCATGTCGCGGCCTTCACGGCGAATGGCGACGACGCTTTGCTGCACCTCCGCCCCCAAACGCCGGCGCATCGCGCGGCTGGACGGTATCGGTGACCAGCCATTGGCTTCGGCCAGCTTCTTCAGGCGTCGATAGCAGGCATTGAAGCTTGGTTTCTCAGGCCGCAGAAAGTCAGCCTTGATCGTTTCGAGCGCTTTGGGGTGGCAGGGGCCGAACTGGGCCGTGGGTCGGTATCCGGGCGCCAGCGTTGGCAGCCAGTCCGTGTGCGGCACAGACCGCACCGAATCCCACCACCGCTGCAGCGAGCGGATCGAGACACCGGATATCGCCGCCTGTTCAGAGAAAGCCTCACCCTTGCTCGCCCCGCTCTTGACGCGCGCATTAAAGGCTTCGACCGCAGCCAGCCGGTCGGCGGCGACGTTGCGATGTTTCTCGGAAAGGGCGCGAAAATGGTCCCACTTGGGGCCGGTCTGATGTTCCGTATCACTGACCAGGGCGCGCTCGCGGATCATCTCCTGCGCCTGCACACGCATCAGTGCACCGCGCACCTCCAGCGGCCACAGTGAGATATGATACTCCCAGCCGCGCGAGCCTTGCCGCGCCCTTTCATGGAGGTCGCGCCAGCCAGAGCGGATGACCAGGCCATTCCAACCCTTCTTCGTCGAGACTGGCGCGCCCGCAATATCCAGCTCAAGCACGTCGGCTATGGTGAACCACTCACGCATTCGCGATCAGCCCTCCCGGCGCTTGCGGCCAAGGCCGAGAAAAGACAGCAGCGACGGGCGAAGGTCCGGGCCGGGCGCAGGCCGGGCCGTCGATGCGACCTCGGGGCCCTGCCGCTCGATAGTGATGAAGTCATCGCCGTTCAGCTTGGCTTCGAATTGCGCGATGAAGTCCGAGCCCAGCGCCGCCAGCTTCTGCTCGTCGACATGGAGGCGGACCTTTATGGGTGCGGCCTTCATTTCAACCCGCTCGCGACGCCCTGTGACGACGTAGAGCGCGTCCAGGCCACTCTCGCTCCAGCGAGCTAGGTGCAAGGCTTTCGGAGAGGTCTTGCCCTTCTCCCATTCGACAAGCGCACGCTTCGAGGCACCGATCAGCCCAGCGAATGCACACTGGCTTGCGCCGAGACGAATGCGCTCTTCGCGCAACCTGCTCCCGATCAGCGCGGACATCAGGCACGCCCCAGGGCTTCACTCATTCTCTCCGAGAGTGGCCGTTCTTCGATCAGCCCCAACCGGACGGCGACGCGTCGCGAATCGCCGTGTTTGCCCTTAAGGCGGCCGGACAGCACGCCATAAATAACCGAAGATTCAACGCCCAATTCGAGCGCTATCTCTTTGATTTGCACGCCCGCATCCCGGAGTCGGGCGCGAACCTGTTTCGCTTTCTCGGTTCTTGTCATATCATCACCGTGTCAACAATCTAAATTGCGATTGTTTATGTGCTATCAATCGCATTAGCGATAGTCAATACACTTTTGCGCTTTTCCAGGCGCAAATGGGGTGATTTTATGAGGGCGGGTAATGTCAGAAGTTTCTGAGTTTCATCAACGGCTTAAGCTGGCTTCGCGTGGAGTCTCTCAGACAGAGCTAGCAAGGCGCACGGGCACCGCCCAAAGCGCTATCAACAGGATATTTCGCGGTGGGGACCCTTCTTTCTCCACGCTTATGAGCATCGCAAGAGCCCTAGACGTGAAGGTGGCTTGGCTCGTCGGTGAAGCCGGCAAAGTCGGAGAATTGTCAGCCGATCAGGCGTCGATGCTGCTGGATAGTGTTGAGCAAATGCTGCAGGACACTGGCACAATCTCCGAGGACGCAGCCGAGACCCTGTCGGTTATCGCAACAGATGGGGAAATGCCTGACCCTGTCCGAGCCAGAGCAGATCTCGCGCTACGGTTTGCGTTTCCAGGAAAGCCGGAGGGAGATGCCGCAGAAAAGCGTCAGCTTGATCGCGGTCAACGCGTAAAACAGGAAATGAGGAAGGCCGAGGCCATCGTCTCCGATGCCGGCGCGGCGGCGGGCTGGATGCCGCCAACTGAGATACGCAATCATCTAGTCAACTTGGTGCGTTTCTACAGGGTCGAGGGAGATTTCATCACGGTCCTGCTCTATGATCTCGCTCGCCTCATCCCTGACAAGGACTGAGCAGGCGATTACACGCTTCTCTTGGCCAGCCAACCCGTGCTACCGATACGTGTGAACATCAACCATGGCAAAGGGGACCAAGGTCATGACACCGGAACAATATTTGATGATCGAATCGCGCGTCGCGGCTGAGGGAAAGAGTTCGGGCACAGCCTTCCTGCTCTGGTTCTGTCTCGGCCTCTTCAGCGCCCACCGCTTCTATCTCGGCCGGCCCGGCACCGCCTTTCTCCAGATCCTCGCCTGGTTCTGCTTCTTCTTCCCCGGCCTCATTTGGTGGATCATCGACGCCTTCCTGATCTCTGAAATGATCAAGCGTGACAACGAGCGCCTCCGCGCCCGGCTTCAGTCCGACATTTCCATGCTCAGCGCCGCCCGCGAACCAGCCCGTCCGGCTCCCGAGAAACCTGCCATTGAAACGGCCTGAAAATGGCCTTTGAACTGGCATTTATGGAGGACTGAAACAGCGCGTTTCAGGCCTCCATTTTTGACTGCCAAGGCTGCCCCGGAATCAGCACAAGTCGGTTGCACTTCGGTTACTCGTTGCAATCGCAACTATTTGCATATTACGCATTGTATTTACTATGCTATTTCAGTTTTCCGCGACAGAATCGGGCGGTAACCTCGGAGCAAGTTATCGGTAACCGAAAATCGCCGGTACGGGCCGCCATATCCCGCTTCCTAAAACGCGCTCATCGATTGCTATAGCTTGCATTTGAACGATGCGGCGTTCTGATAAAAGGCGAATTGAAGCTTTCAGCCGAGTTGCACCGTGCCTGGCCAGATTCCCCAAAGTTTGCCAAACAGCGCGGCACGCTTCTTTCCCGCACGTCCCACTCTAATTCCGCTGTAACCCACTGTTCCCGCGTCAGTTCCCGCGACACTCCCGAGGTCCCCGGATAATCCCGGCATTTGCCATACCCCGTGTCCCGTTACAACGCCGGTCCATGTCCCGTTCGCGGACGGCCTTGTCCCCGCTGCCATCGGGCGGGTTAAACTGGGCAGCGCCGCCGGGCATGCAGGGGGCGGAAGGGGGCGGGAGCGAAGGACAGATGGTGAAAATAGACGGTGTATATGAGGAGGTTTTCCATAGGCCATTAAAATAAAACGTGAAAAAATTCAGAAAGCCGAAAATGCCCCGTCACCGAACACCACCCCCAAAGTCTCCTAACGATACCCCAACGACAGGTGAACGGCACACGAACGACAACTCAACGGCACACAAAGTCACAAAGGTGAAACACGGCTCGAACGCCCGCCGCGCCAATCTGCCGCCCCTATCCCCCGCACTCCACAATTGACCTTCGCGCCACACCTGTTATAGCCGCGCCGCAAGCAGCGAAAAGGAGTCTCTGATGGAGATTCGTGAAGGTTTGACCTTCGATGACGTGCTCTTGCAGCCCGGCCCGTCCGACGTACTTCCCGCCGACGCCATCGTCTCGACACGCGTGGCGCGTGATTGTGGGCTCAACATTCCGATCATGGCTGCGGCCATGGACACGGTGTCCGAAGCGCATATGGCGATTGCCATGGCGCAGGCTGGCGGGCTGGCGGTGATCCACCGCAATCTGACCATCGCCGAACAGGCTGAAGAAGTTCGCCGCGTCAAACGGTTCGAAAGCGGCATGGTGGTCAATCCGGTGACGATTGCACCGGATGCGACCTTGGCTGAACTGCGCGCCCTGATGGCTGAACGCCGGATCTCCGGCATTCCCGTCGTTGAAGGCGCAGCACCGGGCAAGCCGGGCAAACTGGTCGGCATCATCACCAATCGCGATGTCCGCTTTGCTGATGATCCCAATGAAAAGGTTGGCAATCTGATGACGCGCGACGTCGTCACCGTGCTCGCCGGTGCCTCCCAGGACGAGGCGCGTGCCAAGCTGCACCGCCACCGCATCGAACGCGTGCTCGTCGTCGATGAAGACAATCGCTGCGTCGGCCTGATCACCGTCAAGGATATGGAAAAGGCGCAAGCCCATCCCACCGCCGCCAAGGACCGCGAAGGCTCGCTTCGCTGTGCCGCCGCGACGACGGTTGGCGATAGTGGCTATGAGCGCTCAATGGCGCTGATCGAGGCTGGCGTCGATGTCGTGGTGATCGATACCGCCCACGGCCAGAGCTCCTCCGTGCTCGAACAGGTTACCCGCATTCGCAAGGCCTCCAATCTGGCCCGTATCGTTGCCGGCAATGTCGCCACCTATGACGGCGCCAAAGCGCTGATCGAGGCCGGGGCTGATTGCGTCAAGGTCGGGATCGGACCGGGCTCGATCTGCACGACGCGGATCGTGGCCGGCGTTGGCGTGCCGCAATTGACTGCGATCATGGAAGCACGCAGGGCCGCCAATGGCACCGATGCCTGCATCATCGCCGATGGCGGCATCAAATATTCCGGTGACATGGCCAAAGCGATCGCCGCCGGTGCCGATGCGATCATGGTGGGCTCACTTCTGGCCGGGACCGAAGAAGCCCCCGGCGAGGTTTTCCTCTATCAGGGCCGCTCCTATAAATCCTATCGCGGTATGGGATCCCTGGGCGCAATGGCGGCCGGCTCGGCCGATCGCTATTTCCAGAAGGATACCGAGCGCATGAAGCTCGTGCCCGAGGGCATTGAAGGCCAGGTGCCTTATAAGGGCGCCGTCGGTCCGATCCTGCACCAGATGGTCGGCGGTTTGCGCGCGGCGATGGGCTATACCGGCTCGCGCACGATTGCCGACCTGCACGAGCGGGCGCAATTCGTGCGCATCACCAATGCCGGCCTGCGCGAAAGCCATGTCCACGACGTCAAGATCACCCGCGAAGCGCCGAATTATCCGACGCAGAGCTGATTGCGACGGCAAGGCAAGCGACGGGCGCGTATGGCCTGTCTGCGCGTTTGTCGATTGACCGGGACAGGGCTCGCAGCCTTGGCTCACACCCTCGTTTGAACAAGGATATTCGTGATGAATTCTGCGCTGCTCATTCCGGTCTTCGTCCAGGTTGCTTTGACCTTTGTGCTCGTCTTCACCATGGGCGCAATGCGCTATCGCGCCACCACCTCCGGAAAGGTCAAGCCGGCCGATATCGTGCTCGGCCAGCGCGCTTGGCCGGTGCGGGTGCAACAGGTCTCGAATGCCTATGAAAACCAGCTCGCTTCGCCGCTGCTTTTCTATGCCGGCATCGCCTTTGCCCTGATCGCTGGCGCGACCAGTGTTCTGCTCGTCGTGCTCGCCTGGGCCTATGTCGGGCTGCGCCTGCTGCACGCGCTGATCCATGTCACCAGCAATCATTTGCGTTCGCGTTTCATGGCCTTTGCTGCCGGACTTCTGGTATTGCTGGGCTATTGGGTCGTATTTGCACTGGAATTGATGACGCGATGATGCAGGACCAACCGCCCCTCGAGACCGGCAAGGATGTGCTCTTCCTGCTCACAGGCGCTTGGGATGACGCGGCGGGCGGCCCCTGGCTGTGCGCCGATTGCTGCCTGATGGAAGGCGCCTTGCTGGTCAATCCGCATTGGCGCGAGGCGATCACCATCGTGCGGATCGACTATCCCCGGCCGCGTCCGGAAATCATCGCCCTGCTCGGCGAGGCGCACCAGAATGCGCCGACCCTGATCCTGTCCGCCGACACCAATGCCCATACCCAGGTGGAGACCGCGAATGATCGCCGTTTCCTGACCGACCCGAAAGCGATCTGCCACCAGCTCGCCACCACCTATGGCGGAGCCCAGCCAAAATGAGAGATGCAGCCAAGATCGCCGCAGCGATTGAAATCCTCGACAATCAATTGCGCCAGCACACGCCGGTCAAAGACGCCGTGCGCGACTGGGGCAAGGCCAATCGCTATGCCGGTTCCGGCGACCGCGCCTGGATTACCGGCCTGGTGCTCGATTCCCTGCGTCACCAATCCTCGGTCGGCCATGCGATGCAGGATGACAGCGCCCGCGCGCTCGCCTTCGGCACCGTCGCCCGCGTCTGGGGCGTCTCGGTCGAGGAAATTGACGCGATGATGGAGGGCGATCCGCACGCGCCCGAAACCCTGACCAATGCCGAGCGCAGCGGGCTGGAACGCGATATCTCCGATGCGCCGCTTTATATCCGTGGCGATTTCCCTGAATGGCTGGAGCCCAGCTTCCAGCGTGCCTTTGGCGAGATGGCTGAGCAGGAGGCGCATGAACTGTGCTCGCGCGCACCGGTCGATCTGCGTGTCAATGAAGTCCAGGTCGGATTTGACAAGGCGTTCAAGGAAGTCAGTTCCAAGCTGAAAACCGCCGAAGCCTCCGAGCTCGCCGCCATGGCGATCCGCATTCCGCAGCGCGATCCGCGTGGCAAGTCTGCCGCCGCCGAAAGCATTCCTGCCTATGGCAAGGGCTGGGTCGAGGTCCAGGATATCGGCTCGCAACTCGCCGCCCTCGCGTCCGGTGGCCGCGAAGGCATGCAAATGCTCGATTATTGCGCCGGTGCTGGCGGCAAGACGCTGGCGCTGTCGGCCTTGCTCAACAATACCGGCCAGATCCACGCTTGGGATAATGACTGGCGCCGCCTGCGCGCCATTTGGCCGCGCTTGAAGCGCGCCGGTGCCCATAACGTCCAGGTCCATGATGCCGAGGAAGACAAATGCCTCGGCGATCTCACATCGAAGATGGATGTCGTCTTCTGCGACGCGCCCTGTACCGGTACCGGCACCTGGCGCCGCCGTCCCGACGCCAAATGGCGTCTGCGCGAACGCGCTTTGGAAACCCGCATGGGCGAGCAGGACACCGTGCTGGAGCGCGGCTCCCGCTACGTCAAACAGGGTGGCCGACTGGTCTATGTCACTTGTTCCGTCCTGCCGGAAGAAAACGAGGACCGCATCACCGCCTTCCTCGCCGGGCACGAGAACTTCAAACCTGTGCCTGCGATCAAGGCGATGCGCGCCTCCGGCGGCCTCGCCAAGGGCGCCGAGGAGATCCTCGAGAAATGCGAAGGTGCTCATGGCGCGCTTCAGCTCTCACCGGCCCGTACCGACACGGACGGGTTTTATATCTGTGTGCTGGAACGGGTGGGGTAGGGGGGCTTCGCCCTCGTGATCTTGGGCACGGCCTGAAGGTGTCGCTTTTTGTAAGCTCCTCCGGCCATGCCCATCATTTCCACCTTTCTCGGCATCACGATCCGGATGTATTTCGGCGACCATCCGCCGCCTCATATCCATGTCGCCTATCAGGGCTATGAGGCCCTGGTTCGGATCGATACCGGCAAGATCATCTACGGGCATTTGCCATCGCGCGTCCGGCGTTTGGTCGCTGAGTGGATCATGCTTCGAAAACCGGATATATTTTCCAACTGGAACCGGGCGGAACAATTGCAACCCCTCGAGCGTATCCCGGGCCTTGAGGATGAATGAGCCATGATCAAGATCGCTTCAATCAAAGCGCTGGCCGACCACCGGCTCAAGCTGGTCTTCTCCGACGGCAGCTGCGGCACGGCTGATCTGTCGGCTCTGGTGAAGCGTGCGGGTGAGATGGTGCAGCCGTTGCGCGATCAAGCCTATTTTGCGCGCGTATTCCTGGAAGCCGGAGCGCCGACTTGGCCAAACGGGTTCGATCTCGCGCCCTGGGCGTTGCATCGTGATCTCGATGCGGCTGGTTTGCTCGACAAGTCGGGACAGCTCGCCTGAGGGCCTCGCCCTATCGCCTGGCGCGCGCGGGCGCTGCCGCTGCCGCATAGCCCAGCGCCCGCAAGCGTTCTTGCACCACCTCGTCCGCCAGTTCGCCTAGCGCCCGTCCGCCGCCGATCCGCGCCGTGGTGAGTGGGGCATCGAGCAAGGGCAGGCTGTCGCGTCCGACGCCGACGAGTTCAATCGGGCGGCCGGTATAATTGAGCGTCGCTACCTCATACTCCAGTCCGAGGAAGCGCAGCAGCGCGGTCATGCTGCGCTTGGGTTTTTTGACGATATCCTCATAGCGCAAACGCAGGACGCGCCGCGGGCCGAGCGCGGCTTCCGCCTGCAGGCCGATCCCGGTCAGATCAGACCAGTATTTCAGCGCCGCTGCCGGATCGCTGACATGGGCGAAGCGCTGCCCGTCGGGGCCGCGCCAGTCGCGTTGCAACAGCGAGGCGGCGACATCGCGGCCATCGCGGACGATATGGACGAAGCGCGCTTGCGGCAGGAGGCGGCCAAGGCGCTCAAAGGCGAGGATGTTGAGGCTGGTCTTTTCGACCACGACGAGATCGGGGTCGGCCTCGGCCGGCGCACCGATCAGCCCGGTCAGGAGCTCGGCCATATTGATGCGCACCTGTTCGGCCTCAAGCCCGAAATCCTGACGGTGCAGATCGCCCAGTTGGGTGGTGAAATTCTCCCACTGCATCGCGATGGCAACGGGCAAACCGGTATCCGCGCCACAATGGATGCGTGAATGACCGGTGAGCAGGCGGCGCATCAGGGTCAGACCGGATCGTGGGCAGCCGCCGAGGAAGGCGAAGCCCGCGCCGCTTGCGGTCTCAGACATAGCCCAGTCCGGCGAGGGTGGGCCCGGCAATCGCTTCAATCTCGCAGACCTGTTTCGCGTTCAGATCGCGCCTCCAGCGTTCGATGGCGCTGGTGTCAATCGGTTGGGCGACGCGGGCAGCACTCGATTCATGGCTGCCGGCGTCGGCATTGAAGCTCTCGGCATGGTGGAGCGCGGCCTCAACGGCCTGCGCATCCTCGCCCAGGAAGCTGAACAGCCCGGCGATCATGTCGCGCGGATGGCTTACCAGCGCTTCATAGCGCAGCTCGAAATAATTGCCGTCTGCGCGCATCGCGGCTCCCGCCTCGACGCTGGCAACCCAGAGCCGGCTCGCGGCGGCCACGTCCCGGGTGATCGCGAGTGGTTGACCGGTCTTTGCGTCGGTCCAGTCCATCGAAAGCAGTGAAGCGACGACATCACGGCCATCGCGAACGATGCCGATCAGCGGGCTGTCCGGGAAGAGGCGGCGCAGCTGGCTGAAATGCAGCACATTCGCCGGTGTTTTCTCGGCGATTCGGCGGCCGGTCTGCGCCTGTAGCGGTGCGAGGAAGCCATTAATGCTGGCGGCAAATTTGCGATGCAGCGCGTCGACATTGAGTCCGTATTGGCGTTCGAGCAGTGGCATATGCATCTGCTCGACCTGGGAGGAGAGGGCGCAGAGTGCCGGAACGATGCGGGATTCCGGGCCACAGACAATACCTTTCGACGTGTTGACGATGGCGCGCAACAGCGTCGTGCCCGAACGGGGCGCTCCGCCGATAAAGATCGGAGCTTGGGCGATGATTTCTTGCATGTCCGATGTCTCCCGCTAGGGGAATCATGCACGGGATCAGGTGAGCGTTCGCTTACCGGAACATTACGGAACGTCAATTGATTACAGATAGATGACAAAATTATGAGGGGGCGGGACTAGCGGGTTAACGATCCCCCTCCATCGCCCCCTTTTCGCCTCATTCCCGCCCCGCTTCCGCCTGGATTGCGGCGGCGAAAGGCGGCTGGTCTGGTCGGCACCGTCGCGGAAACCGGAATCCTTGCTGGCCATCGCGGCTGACTCGCGCTATCCCGCGCCATGCTGATATCGAGCTCGGCCATAACCCCCATTTTCGTCCCCGGAAAGCCCGCGCCTGCGGGAATGTGAGCGCATGACTGATCAACACGAAAAAGCCCTCATCATCGACTTTGGCAGCCAGGTCACCCAGCTGATCGCACGGCGTTTGCGCGAGAGCGGTGTGTTCTGCGAAGTCCATCCCTATAACCGCGCCGACAAGGCCTTTATCGACAGCTATGACCCCAAGGCGATCATCCTGTCGGGCTCGCCGCATTCGACCCATTGGGATAATTCGCCCAAAGCCGATCCATCGGTCTTCACGCGCGGCGTCCCGGTGCTGGGGATTTGCTATGGCGAGCAAACCATGTGCGCCCAGCTCGGCGGCCGGGTCGAGGCGTCGGAGGAGCGTGAATTTGGCCGTGCCGATATCAAGATCGTTGCCGACAGTCCGCTGTTTGCCGGCTTTGGCCCTATCGGTCATGAAGAGCGCGTCTGGATGAGCCATGGCGACCGCGTCGCGGCCCTGCCGGAGGGGTTCGAAGTCATCGCGACTTCGGGCAATGCGCCTTATGCGGCGATTGCCGACGAGGCGCGCAAATTTTATGCGGTGCAATTTCACCCCGAAGTCGTGCACACGCCGCGCGGGGCGCTTTTGCTCAAGAACTTCACCCATTTCATCGCCGGCTTACGTGGCGACTGGTCGATGGCGAGCTTCAAGGACGAAGCCATCGCCAAGATCCGCGCCCAGGTCGGCGACAAGCGCGTGCTGTGTGGCCTCTCCGGCGGCGTCGACAGCTCCGTGGCCGCCGTGCTGCTGCACGAAGCCATCGGCGACCAGCTGGTCTGCGTCTTCGTCGATACGGGTCTGATGCGGTTGGGCGAGGCCGATGAGGTCGTCGATCTGTTCCGCGAGCATTACAATATCCCGCTCGTCCACGCCCAAGCCGAGGATCTCTTCCTCACCGCGCTGAAGGGCGTCGAAGATCCGGAGAAGAAGCGCAAGATTATTGGCGGCCTCTTCATCGACGTGTTTGACGAGAAGGCGAAGGAGGCCGGCGGCGCCGATTTCCTCGCCCAAGGCACGCTCTATCCCGACGTGATCGAAAGCGTCAGCTTTGATGGCGGCCCCTCGGTCACCATCAAATCGCACCATAATGTCGGCGGTCTGCCGGCCCGCATGAAGATGCAATTGGTTGAGCCCTTGCGCGAGCTCTTCAAGGACGAAGTCCGTGCGCTTGGCCGCGAGCTCGGCCTGCCGGAAGCTTTCGTCCGCCGCCATCCCTTCCCGGGACCGGGCTTGGGCATCCGCATTCCCGGCGCCGTCTCCAAGGAGAAGGCCGATATCCTGCGCAAGGCCGATGCGATCTATATCGACGAGATCAAGAAGGCCGGCCTCTATGACAAGATCTGGCAGGCCTTCTCCGTCCTGCTGCCGGTCAACACCGTCGGCGTGATGGGCGATGAACGCACCTATGACGCCGTCCTCGCCCTGCGCGCCGTCACCTCGGTCGACGGCATGACAGCCGATTACTACCCCTTCGAACACGATTTCCTCGGGCGTGTCGCCACCCGCATCATCAATGAATGCCGCGGCATCAATCGCGTGGTTTATGATGTGACCTCGAAGCCGCCGGGGACGATTGAGTGGGAGTAGGGGATGCGATTTCTTCTGGAGAGCCGATTAGTCTCTAATTGCCTGCTGCCAAACGGCGTCTCGAATGTGCAAATTGTCGACTCGTCTGGAAACATAAAGTTTCGGCTTTCCAACGATCAAGTTCGCCAGGGGACCGGTCGGTCGACGATGATTTGTTTGTTCGTGTTCGAGGCTGAGGGGTTTGAACCGGCTTCAACCCTGGGGGTGCGAGAGCTTGGAAAGTTTCTTGATGCCCTCGCATTTGCTACGTGCCTAAAGTTTCAACTGGAACGCCCGCTACGCTTGATCGACTGGTCGGACGGCAATTTTGATCGAGAATTCGACGTTTTTGCGACGGAGCCTGGACACGAGTTTCCTATTCAAGCGCTAACACAACCAATCCTCGAGACGGCTCAGGAAATAAGAGAAAGCACGGTTGGGACTTATCTTGAGCAAGCGATCGAATGGTTTTCTAGTGGTGTTGCAGCTTCGCGCGCTCGGGACAAATACCAGTTATTTTTCTATGCCCTAGAGACGATAGTCTCCAAGGACGACCTGCCAGAAAAGAATGATGTTTGTCAAAAATGTGGATCGTCACTCTATTGCGAGACATGCGAGACGTATCCCAGTCACAAGCCGTTCCCCCGTCAAAAAATTGATACCATTTTATTTCAATACTTGGAACTGAAGGACGATGCTCGTCGTGCTCGAATCTTCAAACTTCGCAATATGCTTGCTCATGGCGACAATCTCGAAGTGATC
The DNA here is from genome assembly GCF_963975345.1 of uncultured Maricaulis sp. Taxonomy (NCBI): domain Bacteria; kingdom Pseudomonadati; phylum Pseudomonadota; class Alphaproteobacteria; order Maricaulales; family Maricaulaceae; genus Maricaulis; species uncultured Maricaulis sp. The sequence goes on from NZ_CAXBGE010000005.1 coordinate 162,927, forward strand.
GAGAGTCGGCTAGGGTGTGAAATTGGAGATGTGCTTGAGGATTTGGCTGGCGTTGTTCGGGACCAGATCTTGGTTCGAGTCATGGGCTTGTCCGCCAACAGTGGGCAAACGGATCGCCTAAGTCTGCTGCACCTCGAAGGGTATGCTCATTTGCTTTTTGAAGCGCGCGCTCGAGTAACGAGTTCGGCGATACCGCCAGATCCAGATATGCTCGATAGATTAGCATTCCCGACGGTCAATTTGATCTCCCCAAAACCTGAGTAGAGTGTTGTGTTCGAGGCGTAGTATAGCTTTTGCGCCACGCGGAATTTGCGATAGTTTTTCGGGTCTGGGGCTCAGCACGACGAATTCGCATGGCCACTTTGTTGGGCTGCGGTTTGCGATAGGCTTTACGTCCAGGCGGTGAACAGACAGAGAGCCCAGCATGACCCAGCGCAATGCCAGCATCGCCATTGTCGGCGCCGGCGATTTCATCGGTGCCGCGATTGCCCGCCGCTTTGCGGCTGAGGGCTATCACGTCCATGGCGGGCGGCGCGGCGGCGAGAAGCTGGAACCGCTGCGGCAAGAGATCGAGGCGGCCGGCGGGCGCTTCACCGGCCATTCCCTTGACGCACGCGACGAGGCCTCCGTGATCGCTTTCCTCGATGCTGCCGAGGCCTCGGCGCCGCTCGAGGCGGTGATCTTCAATGTCGGCGCCAATGTGCAATTCCCGCTGCTGGAGACCTCGGAGCGGGTCTTCTCCAAGGTGTGGGATATGGCCTGCAAGGCCGGCTTCCTGACCGGGCGTGAGGCGGCGCGGCGCATGTTGCCGCGCGGGGCGGGGTCTATCTTCTTTACCGGTGCCACAGCATCGCTGCGCGGCGGCAAGGGCTATGCCGCCTTCGGGGCCGCCAAGGCCGGGTTGCGCTCGCTGGCACAGTCCATGGCGCGCGAGCTGGGGCCGCAGGGCCTGCATGTCGCGCACCTTGTCATCGATGCCGGGGTGGATACGGCCTGGGTGCGCGAGCGCATCGCCCAAGCGAAGGGCGCGGAGGCTCTGGCCGACATGCCGCCGGATGTGCTGATGGACCCGGCCTCGATTGCCGAGACCTATTGGATGCTGCATCGCCAGCCGCGCGATGCCTGGACGCATGAACTCGACCTTCGGCCCTATGGAGAAAACTGGTGAGCGATCCTTCGACTGACCCCGTCTTCTATTTCGACTTCGCCAGCCCCAATGCCTATTTCGCGCATCGCATAATGCCGGGCATCGAGGCGCGCACGGGGCGCAAATTTCGCTATGTGCCGGTTCTGCTCGGCGGGATATTCAAGTCGACCGGCAATCAGGCGCCGATGATCGCTTTCGCCGGTGTGCCGGCCAAGCTGGCCTATGAATACAAGGAGATCGAACGCTTCATCGCCCGCCATGATCTCAAACACTTCAATTTCAATCCGCATTTCCCGGTCAATACGCTGGGCCTGATGCGCGGCGCGGTCGCGGCCGAAGGCGAGGGTGTGCTGGAGCCCTATATCGAGGCCATGTTTCACTTCATGTGGGAGGCGCCGCGCAAGCTGGACGATCCCGACGTGTTGGCGGCAACGCTCACCGAGGCCGGACTACCGACCGAGCGCCTGCTGGCCGCGATCCAGACGCGGGACATCAAGCAACAGCTGATGGCGAATACCCAGGCCGCCGTCGATCAGGGCGTGTTCGGCATTCCCAGCTTCGTCGTTGATGGTGAGCTCTATTTCGGCAAGGACAGGCTGGAGAGCCTGGCGGCAGAGTTAATCGCCCCGTCAACATAATCCCGCTTCGCGCTGACGCCGGACGCGCAAGCCTCTGGTCATGTCGGTGCGCCTTGCCTAAACAGGCGCCGAGACACCCATCAACGACGGACAGGCGAGATGACCGACGAGGTACCAAGCGACGTGACCGACCGGCTCGATACGCTCGAAGCCCACATCGCACACCAGGATCAGATGCTGCAGGAACTCAGCGAGGTCATGAATGACCAGCGCACCGAGTTTGATCTGATCAAGGCCAGGCTCAACCAGTTTCTCGACCGCATTCATGCCGTCGAAGCGCAAGGCCCCGCCCCGGAAAGCCGTCCTCCGCCACATTGGTAGGGCCAGAAACGTCAACCACGCGCCTGTCGTTTGCATCCAATCGCCTGTCCGGAAGCATCCAGAGGTCATGTCTGGCGCTGGGCGCCGTTTGGGAATGAAGCCAATGTTTCGAATTATTTGTACGGCAGTGATGTCTTTCGGTCTGATTCTGGCACCGGCCTGTTCCCAGGCGCAGGAGGTCAGTGAGGCACACGCTGCCACACTCCGTGCCGCGCTGGATGCCGCAGCGCCGGGCATGCTGGAGACCTATGAGGTCCCGAGCGTCGCCGTCGCCTATATCGAGGACGGGGCGCTGGCCTGGACGGCCGTTTACGGGCAGCAGGGGCCTGACACCCCGGCGGGCCCAGACACGCTCTACAATATCGCCTCGATGACCAAACCGCTGACGGCGGAAACTGTTTTGCGACTTGTGTCGGCCGGGCAGATGCGGCTGGATGACCGTCTGGCCGAGTACTGGGTTGATCCCGACATCGCCGCCAATCCCTGGAATGAATTGCTGACCGCTGAAATCAATCTCAGCCACCGCACCGGCCTGCCCAATTGGCGCTACCAGACCGACGATGTGCTGGAATTCCAGGCCGAGCCGGGCACGACAACCGGATATTCCGGTGAGGGCTATGATTATCTGGGCCATTATCTGGAAAACCGCTTTGAAACCGGTTTCGCAGCCCTGGTCGCACGTGAAGTGTTTGTTCCGATCGGCATGAATGAGACCGGCTTTGTCCGCCCCGATGATGCGGCCAACCGCGTCGCAGTGCCGATGGGACCGGACGGTGAATGGGGCGAGCCCGCTTATAGTGACCCTTGGTCTGCGGCCGACAATGTTTATACGACGATTGGCGATTATGCCCGTTTCATGATCGCGGTGATGCATAATGAAGGCATCGACGCTGATCTGGCGCGCTCACGCCTGCAGATCCGCGAAAACCTGATGGCCAATGGTTGCCCGCTGCCGGCCGAGCATTGCCCGCAAAACATCGGCTTCGGGCTGGGCTGGAGCATGTTTGAGTATGCCGATGCCCGCATCGTCACTCATGGCGGCGCCGATTGGGGTGAGCGGACCGTTGGCCTGTTCGACCCGGAGGCGCAGACTGGTTTGATCATTTTCACCAATGGCGCCAATGGCGGTGCGGTCATTCATGACATTGCCGAGCTGATGGGCGTGCAACCAGACTTCACCGCCTTCCTCGCCTTTCAGGCCAGCAATGGCTGAGGCGGGTGGGGGCGTCGCGCTCGGCGCTATTCCCCCGCCCCGGCCAGCGCCGATCTCACCTTCGGCAGGATCCGCCGGCTGATCGGCACATCCATCCCGTTTGACAGGATAAGCCGTCCGACGCCGGAGGCATCACGCTCCAGCGCGCTGACGAAGCTCGTATTGACGATGTGGGAGCGGTGGACGCGCAGGAAGGTCGGCGGCAGGCTCGCTTCAAGGCCTGACAGCGATCCGGTATAGAGCGCGGTCTGGCCGTTCTCGAAATGGACTTCGACATAATCGCCGGCCGCCTTGAGTTGGGCGATGCGGTCGCTGGCGATGTAATCGGTGCGGCCGGCGCTAACGAGTTCAATCTGGACCGGATGAGCCTTTTGCTGCGCCCGGCTCAGCGCAATCTCGAGCCGGTCGGCGCGGGTCGCCTCGATCCGGCGGGTGCGGCGCTCATTGACCAGGGCGATGGCCTGTTGGGCAAACAGGAAGAGCAAGAGGACCGCAATCGCGTGGTAGAAATAGCGGTCGATGAACAAGTCCGGAAACAGCAAGGCGAGCACGGCCAGTCCGGCCAGCACACCCATATGGGTGCGTGCGCCCGACTTGCCCTGCCAAATCCAGATGCCGCACCAGACCAGACCCGCGAAAATTGCGATGAGGAAGATTGACAGCGTTTTGGCGTCGAAGCCTGACGACAGCAGTATGGCGGGGGCCATCAAGACGGCGATGCCCGGCAGGCGCAGCAGCCGTGCCCGCAAGGAGAGGCCGGAAAACCGGTGCAGGAGGTAGGCGATCAGCGTCAGACCGAAGGCGGCGGTGAAAGCGACGATCAGCACCAGCCGGACATCGTGCATCGGATAGGGATAGGCGATCAGGCCGCGACTGGTTTCCGCCAGTAATTGGCCACCGGCAATCAAGGACATCATCCCGACCAGAACCGCTCCTTCGCGACTGCCGCCACGGATTGCCATCATCGCGAAAAATATGAAGCCCAGCAGGAAAATGCCGAATGTGATCAGGCTGGGCGCATAAGCCGAAGCGATGAAGGCGGTCGGCGACTGGTAGCGTGCGAAGCCGATCATGTGGATCGGCCAGCCGAGGTGCAGAAACCCATGCTGGGCTGACATCAGCAAAACCAGTTCATTGCGCCCCGGCACAAGACGCTCAGGCGGCACGTAGATCACAGCATCGATCAGTCCGGGCTGCTCGGCGATGCGGTTCGGGCCCGGCATCCCATTGGACGCGAGTTCATGGCCGTTGAGCCAGGCTGTGCTCGATGCCTTGCCGGAGATGAAGAGACCGATCGGCCGGTCCTGCGGCCATTGCGAGGCGTCCCAGTCAAACTCGGCCCTGACCCAGATTTCGCGGCCCTGTGGGTCGAGATCGATCAAGGCGGCATCGCTGCAGTCGGGCGCTGTGAAGTCGGGAATCGTAACGCTCGCGCCGCTTGCCGGGCAGACGCGCAGCGGTGTCGCGTCCAGCGGGCCAAACCCCTGCGCCGTGGCGGCGCCAGCCGACAGGGTGAAGAGGAAGAGGGCGAGGATCAGGGGCAGGGGGGTTGGGGTCATGGCGCCATTCTAGCGCGCGCCCGCGCGAACGTCCCGCCGTTCAACGGCCAGAGGTGACCGTTGCCAGATCGGCAGGTGCGCCGCGGCACGGGCGCGGCAGGATGACAGCGAGCCGGGGGGCTCAATTTCATGGAGTGAAACATGCAATCCTGGAAATACATGATGCTGGCGACGGCGTTGGGCGCGCTGACCCTGTCCCAGCTGAGCCTGCCCCAACCGGCCGCTGCGCAAAACGCCCTGGCTGAAGAGACCATCGAATTCACCGCCCAGAGCGGCGACAGCACTGCCGCCTTTCATGGCACATTCGAGGTCCCGGAAAACCGCGCCGATCCTCACAGCCGAATGATCACTCTCAGCTATATCCGCTTTCCCGCGACCGGCGACCATCCCGGTTCGCCCATCATCTACCTTTCCGGTGGTCCGGGCGGATCGGGCAGCGGCACGGCCCGGGGACCGCGGTTTCCTCTGTTCCAGTCAATGCGTCAGCACGGCGATGTCATCGCCTTCGATCAGCGCGGAACCGGTGGCTCGACTGAATTGCCGCGTTGCGTCTCCTCGCAGACCATCCCCGAGACAGTACCGGTCAGTGATGCGCAATATGCCGCTGCCCAGCTCAGCGCTGCCGAGGAATGCGGCGAGTTCTGGCGTCAGCAAGGCATCGACCTCGCCGGCTATACGACACGCGAGAGTGTGCAGGACTTGGCAGCGCTGCGGCAGCATCTGGGTGCGCAGCGAATGTCACTCTGGGCGATTTCCTATGGCAGCCATCTCGCGCTTGCGGCGCTGAAAGACATTCCTGAACAACTCGACCGCGTCGTCATGGCCAGCGCTGAAGGTCTCGACCAGACGGTCAAACTGCCGGCCCAGACCGATCTCTATTTCGCGCGCCTGCAGGCGGCGATTGATACCCAGCCAGCCGCGCAGGCGCTTTATCCCGATATCGCCGCGACCATGCGGCGGGTGAACGCCCGGCTGGAGGCAAACCCCTTATTGCTTGAGGTCCCCTTGGCAGATGGCGGCACGGCGCCCTTCCTGCTGCAACGCTATCAGTTGCAGAGCTTTTCCTCCGGCTTGATCTCGGATCCGCAATATGCGGCCTTGTTGCTGATGCTCTACACCCAGCTCGATGCCGGTCGGACCGACTTGGCGGTCATTCTGTTGCAGCGCTTTTGGGTGATTGGCGAACCGATCACGCTGAGTGCGATGCCGACAGCGATGGATCTCGCCTCGGGGATTGGTGATGACCGGCTCGCCGAATTCGAGCGCGAGGTGCCGACATCCCTGGTGGGGGCTTATCTCAATACCCCGATGCCGCAAATCCGCGGCGCCTGGGACGGGTTTGATCTCGGCGATGAGTTCCGCGAGCCGCCGCATGGTGACACGCCGGTTCTCCTGCTTACCGGCACGCTCGATGGCCGCACCTATCCGGACAGCCAGACGGCAGCCGTTGCTGGCCTCACCCACGTCCAGCGCATTTTCGTGCGCAATGCCGGGCATAATCTTTTCATGACCTCACCGGATGTCGCCGACGCCATGCATCGCTTCATGCGCGGTGAGCCGGTCGCAAGCGGAGAGATTGTCGTCGACCTGCCAGATCTGACGGCCAACCCGTTCGGCGGATAACCCGCTTGTGAGTGCCCTTGCCTGACCGCACCTGTTAGAGATGCGGTCAGGCAAACAAGGGACCGCCATGAACACGCTCAAACGCATCTATGTCATGCTCTATCTGACCGGCGCCGTCGTGCTGACAGTCGTGGCCGCTCGGGGCCTGCTGGCTGGCGATCACTGGGCCGCCTATCTTGGCGTATTGTTCACCGTGCTGCCCATCGTGCTGATGTTGTCATTTGCGATGCTGACGCGACGTATGGCGCGGACGAGCGCCAATTTTCCCGTGTTTATTGCTCTGGGCGTGGTTGGTCTGTTGTGGGCCGGTTGGGACTTTCATTTCGCGGGCGGCGAGCGGGCCCCGGTATGGATGGCACTGGCGGGGTTGGTCGGCTTCCTGCTGTATGTGTTCTGGTATTCGCGCTTTGGCCGCAAACCCAGCCCGGCGATTGCGGTGGGCACTGTCTTGCCGGCCTTTGAAGTGCTCGACAGCGCCGGCAACGCCGTGCCTTCGTCGCAGCTGACGCAAACGCCTGCCGTTTTGATCTTCATCCGCGGCAATTGGTGTCCGCTTTGCATGGGGCAGGTCAATGAAATGGCGGCGGGGATTGCGCCCTTCGTCGAGCGCGGCATCCGCGTGGCGTTTATCGCGCCGCAATCGGTGGGCAAGACCGCGACGCTGGCGAAGGGCAAACCGGACGGGTTGGACTTCTACTCCGACACTGAAAATGCCGCCGGGCGCCGGCTCGGGATCGATAATCCGGCCAGCCTGCCGCTGGGGATGGAATTGCTGGGCTATCGCTCTGAGACCGTGCTGCCAACCGTGATCGCTGTCGCAGCGGGCGGTGAGATCCTGTGGACCCACGAAACCGATAATTACCGTGTCCGCCCGACACCGGATGCCCTGCTGGCCGTGTTCAACGACGCAGGTTGAGTCCGGGAGGGCCGTCCAACCGCCCCAAAAATCTGCAGACGGTCTGCATCCAACTCGCGCCGCAGCGGCGACCTGTTTATGAAAGCAAGATCGCTTCTGTACGAAAGGATCAAACATGGCTGACCTGTTTCAGAGTTACTGGTGGCTTCTCTTCCCCTTCTTCTGGTTCGTTTCGGCGGGCTGGGGCAGCATGATGCGTTACAAGCGCACCCAGTCCAAGATCGACCTGCTCAAGACTTATGCCGCCGCGGGCAAGGAACCGCCGGCCGAATTGCTGGCCAGCATCGATGAGCCGGCGTCGTCACGTCATGACTGGTCTGGCGATGAGGGTTACCGGCGCTATCGCGGACGTGGCCGCGCTTTCCTCGTAGTATTGTTCGCTGGCCTGGGCGGTGTGTTCGCCTATACCGGTTATGCCGGGCTGCTGGGCGAGACGGGAACTGAGTTCTACTTTGTCGCTTTGATCATGGGCGTGTTGTCCTTCGCCTTCCTGGTCTCCGCCTTGTTCAAGAGCGGCAGCAAGGACGATTGATGTCGACCCAAATGACCGACGCGGCGCTGGTCGGCGCCGCCCGGTCAGGTTCGGACACGGCCTTCGCGAAAATTGTGGACCGCCATCAACAGGCGGTCCGCAGTTTTTTGCGGCGTGTGTGTGGCCATGAGGCCGATGCCGACGATCTGGCGCAGGAAACCTTCTTGGCGGCCTGGACGGCATTGCGCACCCTGGACGAGCCGGATCGGATCCGGTCCTGGTTGTTCGGGATCGCCTGGCGGCAGGCCAAGGGCATGGCGCGCTCGATGTCGCGCACCCGGCGGCGCGAAACCGACTGGCAGGCGGAAAGGCCCGAGCATGATCAGCCCGGCACCGAATTGAATATCGCGATGCAGCAGGCCTTGGCACAATTGCCGGCCGACCAGCGTGCCGCCATCGCGCTGTGCCTGGCCGGCGACTGGTCGCATGGAGATGCGGCGAAGATTTTGGAAATGCCACTGGGTACGGTAAAATCACATGTCTTGCGCGGCCGGGCCCGGCTGGTGGAGATATTGGGAGTGCGTGATGACGAACACTGATCCACTCAAAACCTTCTTCGAAGCGGACGATGTGCCCGCTGCCGATCCGGGATTTCGCACCGCCGTCATGGAACGCGTCGCACGCCGGCGGCTGCAATTCGCTTTGGCGCGGGCTGCACTGGCCGGTCTGGTCGTGTTTGCCATACTGCTCCTGTTGCGCTCATTGATCCTCACGCTGGTGGTTGGCCTTTCGGCGGCGCTTGGCGAGGCGGTGCTGGTCTTGGCCGCTATCGGCTTGGCGGCCTTCGCGGGCCATTTCCTCGTCACCCGTACCCTGCCAATGCCGGGCTGGGTTGAGCGACTGCTTTAGCGCACTTCCGCGACCACAGGTTTTCCGGTCGCCGCTGAATGAATCACCTATACTCGCCGCGAAGCAGGCGGGGAAAATCATGCTGATACTGGTGGCCGGACTGATATTGTTTCTGGGCGTGCATTCAATGCAGCTGGTTCCCGGATTGCGGACACGGCTGAAAGCCGGGCTGGGCGAGCGGCCCTACAAGCTGATTTACACAACACTTTCGCTGCTCGGTCTGGCCTTGTTGATCTATGGCAAGATCATCACCCATCCACCGGTCACGATCTGGTCGCCACCGGAGTGGAGCCGGCATGTGGCCTTTTTGGTCGTACCGCTCTCGCTCATCCTGCTGGTCTCGGCCTATGCGCCGGGGCATATCCGTCGCATCGTGCGCCATCCGATGCTGGCCGGGGTCGCCCTTTGGTCGGGAGCGCATTTTCTTGCCAATGGCGAATTGTCGGCGATGCTGTTGTTTGGCGGCTTCTTCATCTGGTCGAGCATCACTTTCGTTTCCGCCTGCTTTCGCGAAACGCCGCCGCCGGTGGTCAAGGGCTGGGGCGGCGATTTGACAGCGATCGTGCTGGGTGCCTTGCTCGCCCTGATAATCATCAATGTTCACATGTACTTGTTCGGTGTTGCCATTATCGGCTGACGGGTCTGCATCCAATTGCGGTCCGGGGTGCATCTTATGGATAAGTGGCGGCGTTGTGTCGCCCGATTACGGAGGTTGATATGGGTGTAGAAATCATGGTCCCGTTGGGTTTGTTCGCGATGGTAGTTGCCATTGTGTTCATCTCGATCAATGGCGGAACGCAAAAGCGCAAAGCCGCATTGACCACAGTCGAAGAGGCCATTCGGGCCGGCCAGCAACTCACGCCTGAACTGGTGCGTTCGCTGGGCATGCCGCACAAGGACCGCGGCGGCGACCTCAAATCCGGCGCCATCCTACTGGCAGTTGCCATTGCCTTTGTGGTTCTGGGCTGGACGATTTCAGGCGTTGAAGAAGACGCTGCGGAAGCCGTCCGCATCATGGGTGGCATTGCCGCCTTCCCAGGCTTTATCGGCCTGGTCCTGATCGGGTTCGGCCTGATGGGTTCGAAAAAAGACGCTGATTAGGGGCTCGGGCGATGCAGGCGTCGGACGAAGAACTCACAGCTCTGGTGATGGCGACGAAGAACGCCGCCGCCTTCGGAGAGCTGGTCCGGCGCCACCAGGGCGTGGTGCGAGGCATGTTGCATCGTATGTGTCGCAATCACGCCCTCGCCGATGATCTCGCCCAAGACACATTCATCAGGGCCTTCGAGAAGATCGGAAGTTTCCTCGGAACCGGCACATTCAAATCCTGGTTATGCTCGATCGCTTATACGGAATTTCTCAAATCGGCGCGCAAGCGCAAATCGACCGACCGGGCCATGGAACGTTTTGGCAGCGGGATGGAAGACAGCGAAGCGCCGCGCGATATGGGCAATGTGGTTGATCTCGACCGCGCCTTGACCACATTGAAGGATGAAGAGCGTGTGGCCGTGGTGATGTGCTATTCATGCGGCATGTCGCATTCGGAAGCCGCCGAGGCGACCGGCATGCCGCTCGGAACGATCAAGTCGCATGTTAATCGCGGCCGTGCCAAATTGCAGGCCTATTTTGCGGAAGCGGAGGTAATGGCGTCATGACTATGAACGATGCCTTTGACCAACGGCTCAAAGCTGCCTTCACGGAGGCTGCCGAGCCTTTGAATGACAAGGCCGAGGCCGACGCCTTCGCCGCCAAGATTGTGGCCCAGCTGTCGCATCCTGATCGCAAGCGCGCCCTGATGCTCGGCGGTGCCGGTTCGATCGGTTCGGCGATTGCCGGCTCGCAGCTGGAGGGCGTGTTCGACCAGGTTCAGATTCCGACCGACGGGCTATTGGCGAATTTCGCTTTCCTGATGTCGCCCGAGACAATGGCTGCGCTCGCGCTGGCCGTGGCGCTGGGGATGGTGGCCCTGATCCTGCCGCGACGCATCGCCTAGAGCATTTCCAGCAAAAGTGGGAACCGGCTTTGCGGTTCGGAAATGCGACCATTGAGGATCCTGCATTTCCAGCAAAAGTGGGAACCGGTTTTGCGGTTCGAAAATGCGACCACTAAAGGTCCGGAACTGGCATCGACTCCACAACCGCTGCCCCGGGCTTTTGCACTGCAGCATCGTGCGCTAAACTCGCGGTCTTCCCAGCCTTGAAAGGCCGCGCTCCCATGTCCGCCCAAATCCAGACCCGCCGCATCACCGCTGCCGATATCCGGGCGCGCAAGGGGCTTGAACCCCTGGTCTGCCTGACCGCCTATGATGCGCCGATGGCACGCCTGCTCGACCCACATTGCGATTTACTGCTGGTCGGCGACAGCGTCGGCATGGTCGTGCATGGGCTTGCCAGCACAATTGGCGTCACGCTCGAGATGATGATCCTGCACGGCCAAGCCGTGATGCGGGGTGCCAACCGCGCCCTGGTCGCGGTCGACATGCCGTTCGGCAGCTATGAGAAATCACCGCAACAGGCGTTCGAGAATGCGGCCCGCATCATGTGCGAAACCGGCTGCCAGGCCATCAAGATCGAAAGTGGTACCTATGCCGGCGCGACCATTGAATTCATGGCCCAGCGCTCGATTCCGGTGATCGGTCATGTCGGTCTGCGGCCGCAGGCGGCGTTGGCCGAGGGTGGGTTTAAGGCCAAGGGCAAGACCGGTGCCGAGCGCGCCCGCGTTATCGAGGAAGCCGTGATCGCCGAGAAATCGGGCGCCTTTGCGATTGTGATTGAAGGTGTCGACGAGGATCTGGCGCGCGAGATCACACAGACGGTCAAGGTGCCGACGATCGGTATCGGGGCCTCGGGCCATTGCGATGGTCAGATTCTTGTCACCCAGGACATGCTTGGCGTATTCGATTGGACACCGAAATTCGTCAAACGCTATGATAATATGGCTGAGCGCACCGCTGCTGCCGTGGCACGCTATGCAGGCGAGGTGCGTGCTCGCAGTTTCCCCTCCAGCGACGAGACCTACAGCCTGACGCGGATCGACAGTTGAGGTCTGTTGCCGCTGAGCCGCGCGGGCGCTAGGGTCGCGCGCATATTACCCATAAACACGGAGCCGCTTCGACGTGGTCGATATTTTCGAAGAAGTTGACGAGGAACTTCGCAAAGACAAATACCAAGACCTGGCGCGCCAATACGGCCCGATGGTGCTGGGTGCTGCTGCCGCGATCATCTTGGGAACCGCTGGTTACCAGGGCTGGCAGGCATGGCAAACCTCGACTCGCGAGACGTCCTCGGATGCCTATATGGTAGCGGTCAACGCGCTGGGAGCCGGTCAGGTGGCGCAAGCCTTGACGAGCTTTGAAGCGCTGGCCAATACCGGGACAGGCTCCTACGCCACACTCGCGCTGTTGCAACGAGCCGCGCTCAAACTTGAGGCGGGTGATTACGTGGCGGCTGCCGAGCTTTATGAGCAGGTTGCAGCGCAAAGCGGCGAGCCGCTGCTCCGCGACCTGGCGACCCTGAAAGCCGTCTGGGCCCTGTGGGATACGTTGAGTTTCAGTGACGTCGATATCCGGCTGACACCGTTAACCGGACCCGCTGCGCCTTATCGCTATCTGGCGCGCGAAGCGATTGCGGTTGCGGCGTTGCGGGCAGGCGATCTGCCCCGGGCACGGCGTGAATATCAATTCCTGTCGGTCGCTTTCGACGTGCCTCAAGGCGTGGCGCGTCGCGCGCTGGAGGGGCTGGCCCTGATTGATGACCGGCCAGCACCAGCGGTTGAACCGCAAGCGATACCAGTCCCCTTGGACGATGTTGAGACTGAACAAGCTAGCGCCGGGGATTCGGGCGATGATTGATGTAAAGCGTTTGCGTATCGCCGTATTGGCCCTCGTTTTGGCGCCGCTCGCGGCCTGTTCCTCCATCCCCAATCCGATGGATATGTTCCCGGGTCGCAATCACAATGCGGACACCGCACCGACCGACGGCCGGATCTCGATCCTCAGCTTCGAACAGACATTGCGAACCGGCACCGATGACGTGCTGCCGACGGTCACGCTGCCGACAGCCTATGTCAATTCAGTCTGGCCCCAGCCGGGCGGCTATCCGACCCACGCCTTGCAACACACCCAGGCCAGCGGCAATCTCGATGTCGCCTGGCGTCGCTCCATCGGCCAGGGGTCCAATAATGACCGCCGGCTGAATGCGCGGCCGGTGATCGCTGAAGGCAAAATCTTTGCTGGCGACGCCTCAGGCCGCGTCACCGCCCTGGATGCGGATAGCGGGTCGCAAATCTGGTCGATCCGTCTGGGCGTCCCCAACCGGCATGACCGCATGGCTTTCGGTTCGGGCTTGGCCTATGATTCAGGTCGCATCTATGCCCATTCCGGCTTCAATTTCTTCGTCGCTCTCGATGCCGAGACCGGTGCTGAAATCTGGCGTACCGAGACTCTGGTGCCTTTCCACGGTGCCCCAACTGTCGTCGATGGACGCGTCTTCGTGACCAGCGATGATAATGAGCTGTTGGCGCTCGATGCCACGACCGGTGCAGTCCTGTGGACCTATCAGGGTATTATCGAAACCGCCCGACTGCTGACCGGGCCGAGTCCGGCTGTGCTCGGCGACATCGTTGTCGCCCCCTTCGCCTCCGGCGAGCTGGTGGCGCTACGGGTTCAGAATGGCAATCCCGTCTGGTCTGACAGCCTCACTCGTGCGGGCGGCCTGACCGCCATGTCGGAAATCAATGATGTCGCCGGTAGCCCGGTGATCATGGACGGGACTGTCTATGCGATGAGCCATTCCGGCACTCTGGTGGCAATCGAGTTGCGCACCGGGGAGCGGGTCTGGACCCAACCGGCCGGCGGTCTGCACACGCCGTGGGTTGCTGGCGATTTCCTCTACCTCGTCACCAGCGAGGCCGAACTGGTCTGTCTCAACCGTAATACCGGTATCGTGCACTGGATGACCCAGCTCGATTTGTTCGAGAATCCGAACCGACGCAAGAACCGCATTGCCTGGGCTGGCCCAGTACTGGCCGGTGGCCGGGTTTTCCTCGCGTCCAGCCGCGGTGACGCGGTCGTGGTCAATGCCTATGACGGCGAAGTTATCCGTCAATACGGGCTCGGCGCGCCGGTCTTTGTGGCACCGGTCATTGCCAATGAGACCGTTTATGTGGTTACCGATGACGCGCGTTTGATCGCGCTTCGATAGGCCAAAAAACAAATGAATGATTTTATACCCCGCATCGCCGTCGTCGGACGGCCCAATGTGGGAAAATCAACGCTGTTCAATCGTCTGGCGGGCAAGCCGCTGGCGATCGTCGACGACCGGCCGGGTGTCACCCGCGACCGCCGCGAAGCCGTGGGCCGTTTGGGCGATATGGATCTGCGTCTGATCGACACGGCCGGCTATGACGACGAGAAGAAGGAAGGTCTGGAGGCGGAGATGCGCGCCCAGACCGAGATCGCGATCAAGGATGCGGATATCTGTCTGCTCCTGATCGATGCGCGGGCCGGTGTCATGCCGCTCGACCAGACCTTTGCCGAAGTGATGCGCAAGGCCGGCAAGCCGGTCGTGCTGCTCGCCAACAAGGCCGAAGGCCGCGCCGGCCAGTCGGGCCTGCTCGATTCCTATAGCCTCGGCCTCGGCGAACCTGTCGCCATCTCCGCTGCCCATGGCGAGGGGATGAGCGAGCTTTATCAGGCGATTGTTGATGCGCTGGGCGAACAGCCGCGCGAATCGTCAAAACCGCGCCCGAGCGATCCACCGCTGCGCATCGCCGTCATCGGCCGTCCGAATGCCGGTAAATCGACCCTGATCAATTGCCTGATCGGCGAACAGCGCCTGATTACCGGACCCGAGGCTGGCATCACCCGCGATGCTATCGCCGTCGATTGGCTCTGGGATGGCCGCCGCGTGCGCCTGCACGACACGGCCGGTCTGCGCAAGAAGGGCAAAGTCTCTGATCGGCTCGAGCGGATGAGCGTCGCCGACACCTTGCGCGCGGTGAAGTTCTCCGAAGTCGTTCTGCTTTTGATGGATGCCAGCCATCCGCTCGAGAAGCAGGACCTTCAACTCGCCGATATGGCCTTCTCTGAAGGCCGAGCTGTGGCTGTCGCGATTTCGAAATTCGACCTCGTGCCCGACCGCGAAGCCTATCTCAAGGAGGTTCGCGAGGAATTTGACCGGCTGCTGCCGCAGATGTCCGGTGCGCCACTGCTGCCGATCTCGGCCCTGAAAAACAAGGGTCTCGACAAGATCATGCCGACCCTGGCGATCTTGCACCGCAATTGGGACGCCAAGGTCAAGACACGCGATCTCAATGACTGGCTGCACGAGATGATCGAGCGTCACCCGCCGCCGGCCGTCAATGGCCGCCGGATCAAGCCGCGCTATCTGACCCAGACGAAGTCACGGCCGCCGACCTTCGTTTTGATGTGCTCGCGCGCCGCTGATTTGCCGGATTCATACAAGCGCTATCTGATTAACGGCTTGCGAACCGCATTTGATCTTCCTGGCGTGCCGATCCGTTTGATCGTCAAGGCCGGCAAAAATCCCTATGTCGATAATGAGCAGGGCAATGAACGCGGTGGCAGCGGTCCGGGACCGAAAAAGCGCTGAGGCGAGCCTTCGGGGCAGTCCAGTTTGCTTTTAGGCGGTCGCCATTTTCACGTCTGCTTGAACGATTTCGCCATGGCGCTGGCAATCATCGGCCACCAGCTTGCTGATCATCGGCCATAGCGAGGCCGGTTCCGGCAACAGCTTGGCGTCTTCGCCCGGGAAGGCCTTGGCCCGCATTACAGTGCGCACCGCGCCGGGATAAACGAGATTGATCCGCAGCGGGTTGTTCTTGTGCTCGCCAGCCCAGGATTGAACCAGCGCGTCCAGCCCGGACTTGCTGGCCGCATAAGGGCCCCAGAAGGGCCGCCGCGATGTGGCGGCTCCGGACGAGATGAAGACGGCGCGGCCGCCGGTCTCGGATTCCAGCAGAAGCGGTTCGAAAGCGCGGATCAGGCGGGCGGGTGCCAGCAGGTTGACGCCAATCACTTCATTCCAAGTCTTGGCCTTGACCTGCGCTGCGGGCGTCAGCACGCCAAGCAGGCCGGCATTGCTCAATAATATGTCGAGCTTGCCCCAACGTTCCGCGACGATGGCACCGAGCTGTTCGATGCCGTCATTTGACAACAGATCGAGCGGCACCAAGGTCGAGGATCCACCTGCGTCGCGGATCAGATCATCAATTTCTTCCAGCGCGCCGGTCGTGCGCGCCGTGGCGATCACGTGTGCGCCAGCCTTGCCGAGTTCGAGAGCCATGGCGCGGCCAATGCCACGCGATGCACCGGTTACCAGAGCAACGCGGCCAGTCAGGTCAATTGCAGTCATGCGTCCACCAAGAGGGAGAGTTGAAATTCCTTCGCCGACAGCGAGCGGTCGCGATCCATCAATCGCGTCGGGTATTCGCCGGTGAAGTAATGATCCGCCAAGAGCGGTGCGCGCCCATTGCGCGCTGCACCGGTAATCGCTTTGTACATGCCGTCGACGCTCAGGAAGGCGAGGCTGTCAGCCTCCAGCCTGGCTGCCATCTGGTCGACATCCAAATTCGCGGCAATCAATTCCTTCTGACCAGCCATGTCGATGCCGTAGAAATCCGGGTATTTGATTGGCGGACAAGCGGAACGGAAATGGACTTCTGTCGCCCCGGCTTCGCGCATCAGCCGCACGATTTTCAACGAGGTTGTGCCGCGTACGATCGAATCATCGATCAACAGCACGCGCTTGCCGCGCACGGCGGCGGCATTGGCCGAGTGTTTCATGCGCACGGAGATGTCGCGTCTGTCTTGAGTCGGCTGGATGAAGGTGCGGCCAACGAAGTGGCTGCGGATAATTCCCAGCTCAAACGGAATTCCGCTGGCTTCCGAATAGCCCAATGCCGCAGGCACACCGCTATCGGGGACGGGAATGATGACGTCGACATCGGCGGGGGTTTCGAGCGCTAATTGACGCCCCATTTCCTTGCGCGCTTCGTAGACGCTGCGGCCGTTGATCACAGAATCAGGGCGGGCGAAATAGATGTATTCGAAGGCGCAGGGGCGCGCGGTGCGTGCCGGGGAGAAGCGTTCGCTGCGCATCTCGCCGTCTGACAGGATTATAGCTTCGCCCGGCTCGACATCGCGCAGATAGGTCGCACCGACCATGTCGAGCGCGGTGGTTTCCGAGGCAAAGACGATGGCCTTGCCCAACTCGCCCATCACCAGCGGCCGAATGCCATAAGGGTCACGTGCGGCGATCAGGCGGTCATTGACCAGAACTACGAAGGCAAAGGCGCCCTCGATCTGTTTCAGTGCATGCGAGAGGCGATTGGTGAGCTTGGATTTGCGCGACAGGGCTGCGAGATGAAGCACGACTTCCGAATCGCTGGTCGACTGGAAAATGGCGCCATTGGCGACCAGCTCTTCGCGCAAAACGCGGGCATTGGTGATATTGCCGTTATGCGCCAGGGCGATACCGCCGCCGCGCACGTCGGAATAGAGCGGTTGCACATTGCGCAACACCGAGGCGCCTTGGGTGGAATAGCGCACATGGCCGATTGCGACATTGCCTGGAAGGCGCTCAGGCATGTCGGGTGAGGCAAAGTTTTCACCGACCAGACCGAGATAGCGCTCGACATGAAAACGCGAGCCGTCATGGGTCGCGATACCGCAGGCTTCCTGGCCGCGATGCTGCAGCGCATGCAGGCCGAGCGCGGTTAAAACACCAGCATCTTCGGCACCATAGACAGCAAAGACGCCGCATTCTTCCTGGGGGCGATCCGTGACGGGATCATAGGTCAGCGTGGCGGGGAGTGCGTCTTTATCGCTCATCCATCGTCATCCTGATCTTCTGCCTTCGAACCGATGAGTTCATCTAGTCGGTTTCTGTCGCGGCTGCCATAGGAGGTCGCATCATTTCTTATTGTTTCTGCAATCGGGTCGTAGGTGGAGTTCGGACGCGCCTCTGGCAGGAGGTCTGTGCCCGCGATGCGTGACGTTGGTGGCGCCAGCGTCTGCAGGGCGTCGGCCGCGGCTTTGACCAGCGGATAGATCCGGGATTCGGTTACGGCGCGCGGCGGTTGGCCGTTTACGCCAAGGGTCGCCGTCATGAAAATTACGCCGAGCGCGAGCATGATTAATCCGCGAACCACGCCGAAGGCAAAGCCCAGCGTGCGGTCGACGACATTGACGTCATCGCCCTTGGCCAAGCCCCGTGACAGCGAGGAGGTGACGAAGGTGATCGCCAGATAGACCAGCAGGAAAATGATCGCGCCGATCGCCAACGGTGCCAGCCAGTCCGGATCGATCAGCTCGCGCGCCGGGCCGAGAAAAGCTGGCAGCGCCCAAAGCGTCGCCAGTGACGCGGCGACAAAGGCGGTGACCGACAGGGCTTCGCGGACAAAGCCACGTACCAGCGCCAACAGGCCGGATACGAGCAGAATCGTCAGACCTATACCGTCAAATGCACTCAAGGAACCGTCCATCGGCGTCTTCCCTATTCGCCCGCCATCGCCTGCAGAGTTTGCACCAGTTCGAGCGCTGTGGCCACGCCCAGCACACGTACCGGCGCTGCATCATCGGCCGAGGCTTTCGGGGCGATCGCCCGCGTGAAGCCCAGCTTGGCAGCTTCCTTGAGGCGCGAATCACTCCGACCGACCGGTCGAACATCGCCTGAAAGACTGATTTCTCCGTAAACAACACCGTCCGACGGCAAAGCAACATCCAGCGCCGAGGACACAATCGCCGCCGCCACAGCAAGATCGGCTGCCGGCTCGGTGATTTTCAGACCGCCGGCGACATTGAGGAAGATGTCTCGATTGGAAAAATCAACACCGCAGCGCGCTTCGAGTACGGCCAGCACCATCGCCAGCCGTCCGCTATCCCAGCCGACTACTGCGCGGCGTGGGGTGCCAAAGGCGGCCGGGGCGACCAGGGCCTGGATTTCACTAAGGACCGGCCGGGTGCCCTCCATGCCGGCAAACACAGCGGCGCCGGAGGTCGAATCGCCGCGGCCATCAAGGAAGAGGGCGGAGGGATTGGCGACTTCGCCCAGTCCGGCATCGCCCATTTCAAACACGCCGATCTCGTCGGTCGGACCGAAGCGGTTTTTCACGGCGCGCAGGATGCGGAATTGATGGGAGCGCTCGCCCTCGAAATACAACACTGCGTCGACCATGTGCTCGATCACGCGCGGGCCGGCGATCTGACCGTCCTTGGTGACATGGCCGACCAGGACGACGATGCAATTGCGCTGCTTGGCAAAGCGTACCAGCTCCTGCGAACAGGCGCGCACTTGGGCGACGGTGCCGGGCGCGGCGGCGAGCTGGTCGCTCCACATGGTCTGAATTGAATCAATCACGACGATATCGGGCTTTTCCGCCTTCAGCCCATCGAGAATATTGTTGAGCGAGGTTTCCGCCGCCAGCGAGACCGGTGCATCGGCCAGCCCGAGCCGCCGCGCGCGCAGCCGCACTTGGGCGACGGCTTCCTCGCCGGAGACATAGATCGCGCGGGCATCATTGCGGGCCATCAGGGCGACAAGCTGCAGGAGCAGGGTCGATTTGCCGATCCCCGGATCGCCGCCGACCAATATCGCCGAACCGCGCACCAGCCCGCCGCCGCAGACGCGGTCGAGCTCGGGAATGCCGGATTTCAGGCGCGGCGCTTCGGGTGTGTCGGCACCGAGATCGACCAGATCGAGCACATTGCCCTTGCCGCGGCGCTTGGCGGTCGTGGCCTGGGTGCCCAGCGGTGCGGCGGGCGTTTCCTCCACCAGCGTATTCCAGCTGCCACAGGCATCGCAGCGTCCGGCCCATTTGGATTGAGCGGCGCCGCAGCTTTGGCAGACATAGAGGTTTTCAGCACGGGCCATGGCGAATCGTCTTCGTTTAGTGGACGCCCAGTTCACACTCTGTTCCGCGCGGCGGCAAGCTCACAGCGCTGCAGAGGTTCCGGGCAAATAGACGCGCTGGAAACGCAAGCCGAGCCGGACGAGGAATTCATAGCTGATCGTCTGCGCGGCCTGGGCCATCGGTTCGATATCACCGTCAAGAAAACTGACCCAGTCGCCGGGCGTAACCGGTTCGGTCACGTCGCTCAGATCAAGCGTCGTCAAATCCATCGAGATGCGACCAATGATCGGCACTTTGACACCGCCAATGCGACCAAAACCGCCATTGCCGCAGGCCCGCAACAGCCCGTCGGCGTAGCCGGTCGCGACGGTGGCAATCTGCATTTCCCGCTCGGCGGTGAATGTCGCGCCATAGCCGGCGCAATCGCCGGCCCTGATGGTGCGCACCTGCAAAACCGGTGCTTCGACGCGGACCGCCGGGGCGAAGGGATCGTCCTGACCCGGTGCCGGATGGCCGCCATAGAGCGCCAGACCCGGCCGCAGAATGTCGAAATGATAGCGTGGGTCGAGCATGATGCCGCCGGAATTGGCGAAGCTCGCCGGGATGTCGGAGTAGTGGTCACGGACGGCGGAAAAACGTTCCAATTGCCGGGCATTGAGCGGGTGGGCGGGCTCATGCGAACAGGCCAGATGGCTCATCAATTGGCGCACATCGAGACCGGCAAGCCAATCGGGATTGTCCATCAGGCTGCGCGTCGCATTGGGACCCAGCCCGAGCCGATTCATGCCGGTGTCGAAATGGATGGCGCAGGGCAGATCGGGCGCGAGTTCGCGCAGCTGATGCAATTGGTGCAGATCATTGATGACCGGGAAGAGCCGGGCCTCGCGGAGCGATTCCAGCTCGGACGGCCAAAAGCCGTTGAACACGAAAATATCGGCTTCGCGCCCGGCCAACGCCTCGCGCGCTTCGCGGCCCTCGGTGGTGTGGGCGACATAAAAGGTGCGGCAACCGGCATCGGCGAGGGCGGGAACAACCCGTGAGGCGCCCAAGCCATAGGCATTCGCCTTGACCACGGCGCCGGCCTGCGCGCTCGGTGCCAAGCGTTTCAGGGCCGCGAAATTGCGCTGGATCGCCGCCAGATCAATGACCAAGCGTGGCGCGGGCTGCGCCGCAGGCTCAACCGTCTTCGAATCGTTCATCAAGATCGCTAAACTTCGTGCGTGCCCCGTCAAAGGACAGTTTGGCCGTGCCGATGGCGCCATGGCGTTGCTTGCCGATGACCACTTCGGCCAGTTTTTCAATGATACGGAATTCTTCCTGCCAGGCGAGATATTCCGGCGTGTCTTCGCGCGGCTTCTCGCGTTCCTTGTAATAGGCTTCGCGATAGACAAACAGCACCACGTCGGCGTCCTGCTCGATCGAACCGGATTCGCGCAGATCGGACAGCTGCGGCTTCTTGTCTTCGCGGCTTTCGACGTTACGCGACAGCTGCGACAGGGCGATGACAGGAACTTCCAATTCCTTGGCCAGGGCCTTGAGATTCTGCGTCACTTCCGAGACTTCCTGCACCCGGCTATCGCCCGGCCGGTTGCGTGAAGATGTCACCAGCTGAAGGTAATCGACGATGATCAGGTCGAGGCCGTGGGTGCGTTTGAGGCGGCGCGCGCGGGCGGCGAGGGCGCCAATCGGCAGGCCACCCGTATCGTCAATATAAAGCGGCAAGGACTGGATCTCGAGCACCGCGTCGCGGATTTCCTCATACTGGGTCGCGTCAATCGTGCCCTGGCGGATCATATAGCCGGGGATGCCCGTGTAATCGGCGATCAGGCGCATCGCGAGCTGCTCGGCGGACATTTCCAGCGAGAAGAAGCCGACAACCCCGCCCTTGGTAGTCTTCGTCGTGCCGTCAGGCTGTTCCTCGAAGGCGTAATTGCGCGCCACATCGAAGGCGATATTGGTCGCCAGCGCGGTTTTCCCCATCGAGGGCCGGCCAGCGAGGATAATCAGGTCGGACGGGTGCATGCCGCCGAGCTTTTCATCGAGCGCCTTCAGCCCCGAGGAAATCCCCGACAGGCCGCCATCGCGCTCATAGGCCGCCGCGGCTGTCTCGACCGATTCGGTCAGCGCCTGTTTGAAGCTGACAAAACCGCGCGAGGTCGAGCCGGCTTCGGCGAGGTTGAACAGCTGTTGCTCGACCGCCTCGATCAGCTTGCGCGGCTGGGTTTCGGCATCGGTCGCTGCGGTGGCCGAGAGCTCGTCACCGATCCGGATCAGATCGCGGCGCAGGGCCAGTTCATAGATCATGCGCGCGTATTCGGTCGCCGCCGAATTATTCGCGGCGCTCTCGATCAGCACGGCCAGATAGGTGGTTCCGCCGATTTCGCGCAGACCGTCATCGCGATCAAAATGGGTTTTGAGGACCACGGCATCGGCCAGCGAACCGCGCCCGATCAGATCGGCAGCGGTCTCGAAAATGCGGCCATGGACGGGATCGTAGAAATGTTCCGGCTTCAGCCAGTCGGCGATGCGGTGGAAGATTTCATTGTCGTACAGCAGCGCACCGAGGAAGGCCTGTTCGGCTTCCAAATTGTGCGGTGCGGTCTCCAGCGTCGTCGGGGCGCCGGTATCGAAGGTCATCAGCTCGGTTGTCATGCGAATGGAATACAGGCTCAAGCCCGGCGATACGACCCCTCAAGCCGTAGACAGTGAATTTTTACCACAGCATTTTGCCCGGCCTGTGGAGAGGTGTGGATAAGTCTGGTGGCAAACAAAAACGGGCGGGTCTCGCGACCCGCCCGTTTTCAAGCTTCAGCGTAAGGCTGATAGCCTAGGCTTCGTCGTCTTCAGGCGCTTCCGAATCGTCGGCACCATCGGCGCGGCGTTCGGCTTCTTCTTCGCCTTCTTCGCTGGCTTCGAACAGGTCGGCAGCTTGGGCTTCGGCGATGGCGCGATCTTCGTCGGCTTGCGCCGCGATCACGTCTTCACCAGAGGCCTGGCGTTCGGCTTCGTCGAGCGAGCGGGCGACATTGATCGTGACCGTCACCGAAACATCGGCGTGCAGACGGATACGAATCTCATGCAGGCCCAGCTTCTTGATCGGTGCGTGCAGATCAATCTGCGAGCGGATCACTGACGTGCCGGATTCCGAAACGATCTCGGCAATGTCACGCGAGGAGACAGAACCATAGAGCTGACCGCTTTCACCAGCGGAACGAACCATGACGAAGACTTCGCCATCGATCACTTCACCAGCGGTAGCCGCTTCGGCAGCCCGTTCGGCATTGCGTGCCATCAGGGCTTCTTTTTCCGCTTCGAAGCGGGCCATATTGCCTTCATTGGCGCGCAGCGCCTTGCCTTGCGGCAGAAGGAAGTTACGGGCGAATCCCGGACGGACCGAGACAACTTCACCCATGACGCCGAGATTTTCGACGCGTTCCAGGAGAACCAGTTTCATCGTGCGCTCTCCTTAATCCATCACATAGGGAAGCAGAGCCATCTGGCGGGCGCGTTTGATGGCGCGGGCCAGTTCACGTTGCTTCTTGGCGGAAACCGCCGTGATACGGGACGGGACGATCTTGCCACGTTCGGACATGTAACGAAGCAGGAGCTTCGGGTCCTTGTAGTCGATCGCGGGTGCATTCTCGCCGGAGAATGGGCACACCTTGCGGCGGCGCATGAATGGGCGGCGAGCGGGCAGATTTGCAATATTATCGGATGACATCTGTTTCTCTCCTTACGACCGGAAATCGCGGCGCGGACGACGGTCATCCTTCTTCGACAGAATCGCCGAAGGTTGATCGGTGTGCTCGTCGACACGAAGGGTCATGAAACGCATGACGTCTTCGGACAGGCGCTGCAGGCGCTCAAGTTCGTCGATCACGGCGCCATTGGCGTCGATATCGATCAGGCCATAATGACCCTTGCGCGATTTGTTGATACGGTAGGACAGGTTGCGCAGGCCCCAATATTCGATCTTGCCGGTCTTGCCGCCATTGGTCTCGATCAGGGTCTTCGTTTCTTCCAGAAGAGTTTCCATCTGGGCCGGAGAAACATCCGGACGTACGATAAATACGTGTTCGTAAAGTGCCATTACGGCGCCCTTCTTCAGCGGTTGCGGCGCAAGCCTCGCCGAAGGGGCGGGCAGGCTCGCGGTGGCTCCTGGGCCGATCCGCCACACCATGTGACGGGAATAATGGAACAGGACCGCAACCAAGCGAAGCGCGCGTTTAGCTCATCGCGATCCGGCACGCAAGACGCATCACCTCTTGCGCGTGCGCCGTGACAAAGGGTATCGAGCGATCAACTCAAGTCGCAGGAGGCGTTCGGATGACGCTCGCATTCGTATTTCCCGGTCAGGGCAGCCAGGCCGTTGGCATGGGCCAGGAGCTCGCCGCCGAATTTTCCGCCGCGCGCGCCGTGCTGGCCGAAGTCGATGACGCACTCGGGCAAAACCTGTCGGGCCTTATGGCCAATGGGCCGATCGAGGATCTGACCCTGACCGAGAACGCCCAGCCCGCCCTGATGGCGACCAGCCTGGCGGTGATGCGGGTGCTCGAGGCCGAGTTCGGCATTTCGGTTGCGGCGGCACAATTCGTCGCCGGTCACAGTCTGGGTGAATACTCCGCCTTGGCCGCTTCGGGCGCGTTGACGATCAGCGATGCCGCGAAACTGCTCAAGCTGCGCGGCCGCGCCATGCAGCAGGCCGTGCCGGTTGGGCTGGGGACGATGGCGGCGCTGCTCGGTGCCGATGAAGACATGGCGCAGCAGGCCGTGGATGCCGGCTCGCTAGTCGGGATTTGCGCGATTGCCAATGACAATGCGCCGGGCCAGATCGTGATTTCCGGCTCGACCAAGGCGATTGAGGCCGCGATTGATCGCGCCACGGCGCTCGGCGTCAAGAAAGCCATGATGCTGCCAGTCTCGGCACCCTTCCATTGCGCCATGATGCAGCCAGCGGCCGATGCGATGGCGGCGGCGCTAGCCTCGACGACGATCCTGCCGCCAGCCGTACCGGTTGTCGCCAATGTCACCGCGCGTCCGACATCGGATGTTGAAACCATCAGGCGGCAATTGGTCGAACAGGTCACCGGCCGGGTGCGCTGGCGCGAGAGTGTATTGTGGATGGTGGAAGAGGGCGGCATCAAGACGCTCGCCGAAGCTGGTGCGGGCAAGGTGCTCACCACGATGCTGAAACGGACCACCAAGGACGCGAATGGCGTGCCGCTCAATGTGGCCGCCGATCTGGAAGCCTTCGCGGCTTCGCTCAAAGAGGATGCCTGAGAATGTTTGATCTGACCGGCAAGAACGCGCTCGTCACCGGCGCCACCGGCGGCCTCGGCCAAGCCATCGCCAAGGCTTTGCATGCGCAAGGCGCAACCGTCGCTCTCTCCGGCACACGCGAAAACGTGTTGCAAGAGCTCGCCGCCGAGCTGGGTGACCGCACTCATGTTTTGCCCTGCAATCTCTCCGATGCCGAAGCCGTCGACGCGCTGCCGAAACAGGCCGCTGCAGCGATGGGCTCGATGGATATTCTCATCGCCAATGCCGGCATCACCCGCGACCAGCTGTTGATGCGCATGAAGGATGACGATTGGGACATGGTCTTGCGCGTCAATCTGGAAAGCTATTTCCGCCTTTGCCGCGCTGCCTTGCGCGGCATGATGAAAGCGCGTTGGGGCCGGATCGTCGGTATCACCTCGGTCGTCGGTGTCACCGGCAATCCGGGCCAGACCAATTACTGCGCCTCCAAGGCCGGCATGATCGGTTTTTCCAAATCCCTGGCCCAGGAAGTCGCCTCGCGCGGCGTGACGGTCAATTGTGTCGCACCCGGATTTATTGCCTCACCGATGACAGATGTGCTCAATGAAGATCAGCGCAAAGCCATCCTGACGAAAATTCCTGCTGGCGATTTGGGTACGGGCGATGATATTGCTGCTGCGATTGTTTATCTTGCCAGTCAGGAAGCCAATTACGTCACAGGCCAGACACTTCATGTGAATGGCGGTATGGCAATGATTTAACGGAATATCTTGCCAGAATGAGCACGGTTGCCCATTCTGGTCAGCGCTCGGGAAGTATGTTACTTGCCCGCGCATCTTGGTGAAGGCGGCCCGGTTTTGGGGCGCTATGCCTCCTTTCCTGCGCCGTCGATCTCCTGCGGCGAATTACCATGAGGGTCTGAAATGTCTGACGTTCTCGAGCGCGTTAAAAAAATTGTTGTTGAGCATCTCGATGTCGACATCGAAAAAGTTACGGACAATGCGAGTTTCATCGACGATCTGGGCGCAGACAGCCTGGATAATGTTGAGCTCGTGATGGCGTTTGAAGAGGAATTCGACATCGAAATCCCCGACGACGCTGCCGAGCACATCCAAAAAGTCGGCGACGCGGTGAAATTCATCTCCGAGAAAGTCGGCTAAAGACCGGTCCATGCGGCGCGTCGTCGTCACTGGAATTGGTCTGGTCACTCCGCTTGGCTGCGGCAAGGATATCGTCTGGGGACGTCTTCTTGCCGGCCAATCCGGTCTGGGCCTGATTGAGCATTTCGAAACCGGCGATCTGGCCTGTCAGATCGCCGGTCTCGTGCCGCGTGTCGATGGCCGCGGCGGTGGTTCGCCTGACGATCCCGGTGCCTTTGCACCTGATAGTGTCATGAGCCCGCGCGACCAAAAGCGCATTGACGATTTCATTCTCTATGGTGTCGCGGCGGCAGATTATGCCATTGCCGATAGCGGTTGGGTCGCGAATTCCGAAGAAGAGCGTTGCCGCGCCGGTGTCATGATCGGTTCGGGCATTGGCGGTCTGGAATCGACCTATAACGCCTCCATCGACCTGTATGAAAAAGGTCCAAGGCGGCTTTCCCCCTTTGTCATTCCCGGCCTGTTGATCAATCTCGCCTCCGGCCAGGTTTCGATCCGGCACGGGCTGAAAGGCCCCAATCACGCCGTCGTTACGGCCTGTTCGACCGGTGCGCACGCGATCGGCGATGCGGCCCGGATGATCGCCCACGGCGATGCTGATCTGATGGTTGCCGGCGGCGCTGAAGCAGCGGTCTGCCGGCTGGGCATTGCCTCATTTATCGCCTGCAAGGCGCTTTCGACCGGTTTCAATGACAATCCAACCGCCGGCTCACGCCCCTGGGATCGCGATCG
This sequence comes from uncultured Maricaulis sp., assembly GCF_963975345.1. Taxonomy (NCBI): domain Bacteria; kingdom Pseudomonadati; phylum Pseudomonadota; class Alphaproteobacteria; order Maricaulales; family Maricaulaceae; genus Maricaulis; species uncultured Maricaulis sp. The sequence continues at coordinate 189,748 of NZ_CAXBGE010000005.1, forward strand.
CGACGGTTTCGTGATGGGTGAGGGGGCCGGTGTTGTCGTGCTCGAGGAATACGAGCACGCCAAGGCCCGCGGCGCGACCATCTATGCCGAGGTCAAGGGCTATGGCCTGTCCGGCGACGCCTACCACATCACAGCCCCGGCCGATGATGGCGATGGCGGTTTCCGGGCCATGTCGGCCGCGCTGAAGGATGCCGGGATCGATGCGTCCGAGATTGATTACATCAATGCGCATGGCACTTCGACGCCGAAGGGCGACGAGATCGAATTGCGCGCGGTCGAACATCTGTTCGGCACCAGTGATGTGGTGATGTCCTCGACCAAATCGGCGATCGGTCATTTGCTCGGTGCGGCCGGGGCGGTCGAGGGCATTTTCTCGATCCTGGCGATTCGTGACGGCATCTGTCCGCCGACCCTCAATCTCGACAATCCATCCGTGTCGACCTCGCTCAATCTGGCCGCTCACAAGCCCGTCAAACGTCCGGTTCGCGCGGCGCTATCGAATTCTTTCGGATTCGGTGGCACCAATGCCTCCGTGGTATTCGTCGCGGTCGATTGAGTGCGCCGCTTTTCGGGATGGCTCCATGAGTGACGTTAAGACGCCCAAGGCGAAAGTTGATGCCAATGCCAAGGCCAAAGGCGGCTTGGGCAAGCTGGTGCTGTGGCTGTTCGTCGGCTTGCTGGGGCTCGCTTTGCTGGCTGCCGGCACGGCCTATGGCGGTTATCGCTGGCTGCAGGCCGAATTTGTCGCGCCCGGGCCAGCGATGGAAGAAACCGTTATCCTGCTGCCGCGCGGTACGGGTCTGGTGCGGATCTCCAGCCAGCTGGAAACCGCCGGCCTGATCGACGATGCGCGCCTGTTTCGAGCCGCAGTCACGCTGGATGGCGGTGAACGCTCCCTGCGAGCCGGCGAATATTCTGTCCCGGCACAGTCGAGCATGGCGCAAATCTACGAATTGCTGCGCTCCGGCCGCACGATGCAACATCCTGTCACTTTTGCCGAAGGCCTGACCAGCGCGATGATCGTGGCGCTGCTGCAGCAGAGCGATGTCCTGACCGGCGAGATCGCCGAGATCCCGGCCGAGGGCACACTTCTGCCGGAAACCTATCTGGTTGACCGGGGCACAGAACGCCAGGTCGTCCTCGACCGTATGCGCGCCGATCAGCAAGCCCTGCTCGACGAGCTGTGGCCGCACCGCGCCGAGAACTTGCCATTCGAGACCCGCGAGCAGGCGATCATTCTCGCCTCGGTGGTGGAGAAGGAGACCGGAATCGCATCGGAACGGCCCGAGGTTGCCGCCGTCTTCGTCAATCGCTTGCGCCGCGGCATGCGGCTGGAGAGTGATCCAACCATCATCTATGGCATCACGCGCGGCGAACCGCTTGGCCGTGGCCTGCGCCGCTCAGAGCTCGACAATGCGGCAAACGCCTGGAACTCCTACCAGAATGATGGCCTGCCGCCGACGCCAATCGCCAATCCGGGCGCAGAATCGATCGCCGCCGTGCTCAACCCCGCCGATAGCCGGGATCTGTTCTTCGTCGCTGACGGTAGCGGCGGACACGCCTTTGCGGCGACCTATGCCGAGCACCAGAGAAATGTCGCGCGCTGGCGTCAGATCGAAAGGGCTCGCCCACGGGGGGGCAATTAATATGGCTGAACTTTCCGGCATGACGGGGTTTGCGCGCACTGAGGCCAGTTTTGAGCAATTCAGCTGGGTCTGGGAAGCACGCAGTGTCAATGGCAAGGGGCTTGAGGCACGTTTTCGCTTTCCCGGCGGTTATGACCGGCTTGAGGCCGGTGCCCGCGATCTGGCCAAGGCCCGTTTTGCCCGCGGAAACATCCAGGCCAGTCTGACCCTCAACCGCGGTGCAGCAGATGCCGTCCTGCGCGTGGATACGGCGCGAATTGACGCCATTCTCGCCGCCGCCGAACCCTATGTCGCCAGCGGCCGCGTGCTGCCGGTGAGTTTCGACGGGCTTTTGGCTGTGCGCGGTGTGCTCGATGTCGAGGATCGCAGTGAGCCGGATGATGCGGACGAACTCGATGCCGCGCTGTTGGAGAGCCTGGCCCTGGCGCTCGACAGCCTGCGTGATGTGCGCCTGGTTGAAGGTGGTGAATTGCTCGCTCTGCTGAGCGGACATGTCGATACGATTGAAAGCCTGACCCAACAGGCTGAAACCAGTGCCGCTGTGCGGGTTGACGCGATCCGCGGCCGCATCGCCGCGAAATATGCCGAACTTCTGCCCCAAGGGCTCGATCCGGAGCGTCTGGCCACTGAGGCGGCCGCGATGGCGGTCAAGATGGACGTCCGCGAGGAGCTCGACCGGCTGCACGCCCATATCCGCGCCGCCCGCGAATTGCTGGAGGCCGGTTCACCGACCGGTCGCAAGCTGGATTTCCTGTCTCAGGAGTTTAATCGCGAGGCAAACACTCTATGCTCCAAGTCATCCGATTCTTCACTGACCCAGATTGGCCTCGCCATGAAAAACGCGGTCGACCAATTCAGGGAGCAGGTACAGAATGTCGAGTGACGGACATCCCCCCATTTTTCGCGGCGGCCGCCGCGGGGTTTTGCTCGCCCTGTCGAGCCCGTCTGGCGCCGGCAAAACGACACTCTCCAAGCGCCTGCTGAGCCAAAATCCGGATGTTGTTCTGTCGGTCTCGACGACGACACGGCAGGCGCGGCCGGGCGAGGTCAACGGCCAGGACTATAATTTCGTCTCCGTTGACGAGTTCAAGGCGCAGGCCGAGGCGGGGGAGTTCTTCGAATGGGCCGAGGTGTTTGGCCGCTTTTACGGCACGCCGAAATCCCTCGTACTCGAAGCCATCGAAGATGGCCGCGACGTGATTTTCGATATCGATTGGCAAGGCGCCCAAGCGCTCGCGGCGCAGGCCCCGGAAGACACTGTGCGCGTCTTCATCCTGCCGCCCTCGCTGGATCTGCTTGAGGACCGGCTGAGCAAGCGCGGCCAGGACACACCACAAATCATTAGTGACCGCATGGCGCGGGCCAAGGACGAGATCAGCCATTGGCATGAATATGATTATGTCATCGTCAATGATGACTTTGCGCGTGCCCTCGACAAGCTCAACCAGATCCTGCACGCCGAACGCCTCAAGCGCTCGCGTCATCCCTGGCTGGACGGCTTTGTCGAAGCGCTTATGGCTGAGTAGCGCGCGCCGCTCGCCAAGCTCTGGCGAGCCCTTGGAAGCCGGCAATATCGATAGTCTCGGCTCGTGCACCCGGCTCAAGCCCGGCCGCCGCGATCAGCTCTTCGGTTGACGCCGTCGTCTGGCTCGCAGCTTGTCCCAAGCTGCGGCGCAGCGTCTTGCGCCGCTGACCAAAGGCGGAAGCGGTAACAATCCCCAAGGCCTGCAAATCATCGAACCGTTTTCCGTCCGGCAGCGGGTCGAGCATCACCACTGCCGACTCGACCTTGGGCGGCGGTGTGAAGGCTTGGGCCGGGATCTTCATGACCAGTTGGGCGGCACAAACCGATTGGGTCAGGATGGCCAAGCGGCCATAGGCCTTGTCGCCAACGCCCGCGACGATCCGGTCAGCGACTTCGCGCTGGAACATCAACACGGCGCGGCGCCACCAGATTGGCTGCGCCTGCAACCATTTGATCAACAATATGGTGCCGACATTATAGGGCAGGTTGGACAGGACGACCCGGTCTTCGCCCGGCAGGATGGCCGCCTCGTCGATTGTCAGGCCATCGGCTTCCAAAACGGTCACCCGTCCGGGAAAGGCCGCGCTGACTTCTTCCAGCGCCGGCAGGAAACGCGCATCCTTTTCGACGACTGTCAGCTGCTTGGCGCCGGCACCGAGGATGGCGCGGGTCAGTCCACCGGGGCCAGGCCCGATCTCGATGGCGTGGCTGTTCGACATGTCACCAGCGAAACTGGCGATCTTGGCGGTCAGGTTGAGATCGAGCAGGAAGTGCTGACCGAAGGATTTCTTCGCTGCCAGATCATGGCGCGCGATGACATCGCGGAGCGGCGGCAGATTGTCAGTCATGCCCGATGCCCGGCGATTTCGGCTGCTGCGTCGAGCGCGGCAAGCAGGCTGTCGGCGCGGGCAACGCCTTTTCCGGCAATATCAAACGCGGTGCCATGGTCGGGCGAGGTGCGCACGATGGGCAGGCCGAGCGTGATATTGACGCCGCCATGAAAATCGAGCGTCTTGACCGGAATCAGGCCCTGATCGTGATAGAGGCAGATCGCAGCGTCATAGCCCGCGCGCGCCTCGGCATGGAACATCGTGTCCGGGGGCAGGGCGTCGGTGATGGCGATGCCGTCGGCGCGCAGCCGGGCGGCGACCGGGTTGATAATATCGATTTCCTCGCGCCCGAGGCTGCCGTTTTCGCCCGCATGAGGATTGAGACCGGCCAGGGCCAAACGCGGACGGTCGAGGCCGAAATCGCGTTTCAACGCTTCGTGCGTCAATCGCGCGATTTGCTCGATCCGCGCCGCCGACAGGTTTGCGACGGCTTTGGCCAACGGTTCGTGGATTGAAGTGAGCACCACGCGCAGACCGCCGCCCGCCAACATCATCGCCGGGCCGCGTGTTCCGGGGATTGGACGGTTCTGCGTGAGCTCGGCCAGAAATTCGGTATGACCGGGAAAGCTGAAACCAGCTTCGTACATTACCGATTTGGCGATCGGCGCGGTCACCAGGGCGAGCGCCGCGCCGGTGAGGCAGTGTTCGACGCCGGCTTCGATGCAGGCTTTGACGGTGGCGGCGTGACGCGGATCCGGCTTGCCGGCAATGAGTGGGGCGGAGATAGCGACCGGCGATGCCAGCACAGGAAGCGCGCGGGGAAAGGTTGCGCCTGCTGCGGCCAGCGTTTCGATCCCGACCGGGGCAGGTAGGCCGAGGTGTCGGGCGTATTCGCCCATCGTGCCGATATCGCCGATGCAGGCAAAGAGGGGACCGGACTGCCGGCGCTGTGCCCATGCCTTGAGGATGATCTCGGGGCCGATACCAGCCGGATCACCCATCGAAATGACGACAGGTGAGGTGCCAGACATTACTCGCGGATCTCGACCGTGCCGTCGCGGCGCAAATCTCGAAGCCAGCGGCGTGAGAGCAGTGAAAGTTGCTGCCCGCGCAGTTGTGATTCGAGGTCGTCGCGGCTGGGAACGCCCGGACCGGCGATCGTGCGTTGGCAGACGATCAGGGTTTGGAGGCCAGCGGCCGTCTGAAGCACGCCAGTATTTCCACCGTCACGCAGGGGCGCGAGCGCTTCGCTGATCTGCGGCAGCAGTGCATCGGCGCCGATCGCGCCGAGCGGCGTATTGATCGCACCGGGAATGCGGCCAGCGATAGCGGCGGCCTGCGCACAGGTCGGATTGGCGCTCATCGCCGTCGAAAGCGCGGCCTGGGTGTTGGGACGAACGGCACTGACAGGGACCGTGATTTGATCGAGGTCGTATTGCAGCGTTGTGGTGCCATCACGCGCCGCAACGAGAGCGACGATCATAAACCCGCCCGGAACACGGACCGGGTTGGACAAGGCGGCCCCGCCCTGGCTCTGGGCGTATTGTTGCATCAGTTGCGGGACGATAGCAGCGACTTCCGGCGGCAATTGCGACGCCACGATCCAGCCGATATCGCCGCCATTGGCAGCCGAAGGGGCGTCAGAATACTGCCGCGCCAGTTCAGGGAAGGGCGCGCCGCGTTGCAGTTGATCCATCACCGCGATGACACGGTCAACGGTTTCCTGTTCGCGACTGACGCTCGGAATTTCAAAGAATAATTCGAAGATTCGATATTGGGGTTGCGAGGCGCTGGCCGCGAGCCGTTCGAGCGCCATCTGGATCTGTTGATCGCTGATGCGGATGCGCGAGCCATAGCGGCCATTGACCAATACCTGCCAGGCAATTTCTGCTTCGAGCTGGTGCCGCAGGGTAGCGATATCAACGCCGGAGCGTTCCAAGTCGCTGACAATGGAATCGATCGTGGTGTTGTTGCGGTCTGCGAGATCCTGGATGGACTGGTTGATTTCCTCGTCACTGACATCGACGTCGTACTCGCTGGCGGCCTGCAATTGCAGGCTTTCATCGACCAGACCCCGGATCGCCTGGCTCTGGATCTGTGCCAGTGTTGCAGCATCGATCTGAGTCAGCCCCGTCGAGGCGATGATCAACCGCATCCGGTTACGCACATCCACCGTAGTGATCGGTTGATCATTCACAAGCGCGGCAACGCCCTCGGTCGATTGGGCCAAGGCGCCAGGCGCGGCTATCGCAAGCAGGGACGCAATAAGCGCCAGCACAATGTTTTTAACGCGTGTCATCAAAATTCGCTATCCGGTTCCGCGCGGAACATTACCCAAAGACGTCTTCGGTGCAATCGCCCGGCACTGTAGATTAGTCAGGGGCCACGCCACCCAAGGTGAACAGGGTGATGCGGATCTGTATCGATTCCGATGGACCGAGGCGTGTGATGCCGGAGTCCTCGCGTTGATATACAATGTCCAGTCGAGTGCATTCGTCGGCAAAACGAAATCCTGCCGTTTGAATTCGGGTCACGTCCGCATCCAGATCGTGAATGCTGTCGGCAATCAAGCTCCACCGGTCGGTCAACCGCGCCGTGAGGACCGTACGGATCTCACGCTGCGCTGATTGAGTCCCATTTTCGTCGCTGACATCAAGATAGCCGATCATTCCTGTCACGTAAGAGCTGGTATAGCCGAACGATACATTGAGCCGATTGATATCGCCATCCACAGTATCGAGACGCGTGTCCAGCGCTGCCGTGAATCCGGCTATGCTCAGTTCGCCGGCTACTACGTAATCGGAGTTTTGTTCGAACAAGCCGCTTGCGGGACTGAAAACGGGATTACCGTCAAAGCGATGACTCTGTCCGACGAATACGCTGGCCAGGCCGCTTGCCCCCCATTGTGCCGTTGTGCGCAAGCCATAGCTCACACGCTGCCCCGGCTCCCATACATCGAAGCCGGGCGCCCTGACGGCGGAGAAAAGAATGCTTTCGTCGAGGTCGAGTGAGATGCTGTCCTGGTTTAATATTCGACCGGCCTGCTGATCGTCGGAGGCAGCGACAGCGGATATTACCGGCTCTACGAGCCAGTCGACGGTTGTGCCAGGCTTGTACAGCGGCCAGGAAAATTCTGTCCCGACAAGGCCGAGCTGGCGTGTCACGTCATCCGCAGAGGCTGTGAATGATCCTGGCAGATCGCTGAAGGAATAGGCATCGCTACGACCGTAAGCAAAGGGTTCGATCACGACGCCGGCGCTGCTCACCCAGCGCGTGCGCCAATCCACAGTGACGCTGGCTCGCGCATAATCGGCCCCCAATTGCCGATTGAGAACGGCCGCATTGCCAGCGAGATTGACGCGACCCCAACCTTCAGGGGCGGTGAAAACCCGTTCATAACTCGCCATTGGGGCAATGGTCGGAATGGTTTCGTCGTCTTCGCCCGTTTGCAGGCTCTGGAAGTCTGCCGCAATGAGCGAAGCATAACTGTTTTGAGTGCGTCCCTTGATATAGAACTGGCTGACCAAGCGCCGATTCTGGGCCTCGATCGGAGCGCCGCGATCACGGTCGATCTCCGAAAAGTCATAGCGCCGCAATTGCAGATCATCTGACGCGCGCTGAATCCCGAACCCCCAACGCCAATCGGGATTTATGTCCCATTGGCCGCCGCCAAAGACGTGCCAGCGCCAGGCTTCCTCGCCAAAGCGTTTGCCATCGCTGTCGATTTCCGCTTCGTGCGTCAAGCTACCTTCGAATGCCATCGCGCCCGACCAGAAACGCTTGCGGTATTCGGTGTAGAGCAAAGGGTTGACATTGGTCATGAAACGCGGCGCCAGGGTTATGTCCTGGGACGGCGAAATCGACCAGTAATAGGGTTGCTGATAACCGAAGCCCAGTCGCGATGAAACATTGAAACCGGGGAAAAGGAAACCACTATGCCGTTCGGCTGAGGGGTCGGGGTGGGCGAAGACCGGTGAATATAGCACCGGCACGCCCATGACTTCGAGCTGGGCGTCGCGGTAATAGATCATCTGCTCGTCGGGGTCCTGGATCACCTGACGGGCGCGAAGCCGCCAGGTCGGCTCATGCTCGCCAGCCTCGCAGAGTTCGCAGGCGGTGTAATAGGCATCTTCGAGTTGCATCGCGCCGTTACTGCGGCGGATGGCGGCCGCGGCGGCCATATGCCCATTGTTTTCAAGCAGGGTCGCAAAGCCGAGCGCGACTCCAGTCGACATCGCCGAATCAAGTTCGACCTCGTCGGCATATTGTGGGAAGGGGCCTTGGCCGTGAATCACGACATGACCGCGTGCGATGATTCGATTGAGATCGGGGTGGTATTCCAGCTCGTCGGCATAGAGCGTCCGACCGTTCTGCCGAGCGCGGACGTTACCGGTTGCCAGATAGCCGGCGCCCTCGCCGAGATCGACGAGATGGTCGGCCTCCAAATAGACCGACGCATCCTCGTCTTGTGCTGTCTGAGCCAAGGCTGCAGGCGACAGGACGAGGGCGCTGGCGCCCATCAATGCAGCCGCGAGGCGGCTAAACTGCGACGCCATGCGTCACTCCTTGTCTGACCCGGTCATGTTCGAACACCGGCTTTATGACTAACGGAACCGTGTGCGATCGTCCATCGCCTCATCCGTCTTCGGTCGAGGCAATATAACTCATCGCCAGCAGCGCGGTCAGGGCTGGCGCTGCCCAAGCCGCCGTTGCGGCGGGCAGGGCGCCCGTGGCCCCGAGTGAGCTGAGCACTTCTTGAAGGAAAAACATCAGAAAGCCGGCCAGTCCGCCCGCCAGTGCGAAGGCGGCGGCGCCGCCGAGCCGATGCAGGCGCAAGGTCGCAGCGGCGGCAATCAGGGTCGCCGCCAGCAGCGTCAGGGGCAATGCGAGCAAGCGGTGCAGGCGCAGTTGATAGCGCTCGGTCGCGAGGCCTGCCTCGTGGGCCGAGGCGATCAGCCCTGGCAATTCCCAAACCGACACGCCGTCCGGAGAGCGAGAGCGCTCGAACAGCGCCTGCCGGTTAATCAGAGTCGGAACGGTCACAAGACCCAAATCCAGCGCGGTGCTATTGGGCGTGCGCTCGACAGCCTCGGAAACTTCCCAAAAACCTTCGTGCAGGCTCGCGCTCGCCGCATCGATTCGCCGCTCCAGATTCGGCACGCCGCGCTCATCGACAGAGAAATACATGAAGGCCGGCGTCATCAGACGCTGATTGTCCTCGTCGAGCGACAGTGCTGCGATAACGGTAAAGCCATCCAGATTGGTTTCGCGCAGCCAGACGGGGCGTTCGACATCGGGGCTGCGACGCACATCCATCAGCGCATCGCGCCGGTGTTCGAACTCGGCATTGCCGGCCGACCCGAGCGGGTTGAGCGCCAGTGTTCCCAGAACGCCGCCAATCAGCGCCAGCGCGATCGGTGCCGACAGGATGCGCCAGGCCGACATGCCCGATGCGCGCATTACGATCAGCTCGCTGGAACGGTTGAGGCGGAAGAGCGAAGTCAGAACGCCGAACAGGAAGACGAAGGGCAGGGTGGTTTCGATCAGCGATGGGGTCTTGAGCAGGGTCAGACCGAGCAGGTCGAGCGAGCTGATATCGACCCGCGTGCCGATGGCGCGCGATTGTTCGACGAAATCAACCAGGATGATGACGGTGCTGATCACCAGCAGCGCCAAGCATAGCCCGAGCAGCGTCTGAACCATCATATAGCGATTGAGGCGGCTGGTCAGCATGGGCTCAGCCTCTCGCAGCGGACAGGCGGCGTGGGCGCACCCGCGTTGGCCAGTAAATCACGCCGAGAGCGACCAGAGAACCGAACAATGGGATCAGGTATTGCGCAATATTGGCAGACGAATCGGCGGCGCTGGCGGATTGCGCCGCGAAACCGGTCAGCCGCAGCGCCAGCCCGAGCCCGACTGCGACCATTACGCGGCGGCCATAACCCAGGCGCGAATAATCACCGGCCAGGAAGACGGCGGCGGCGATCAGCACGAAGGCGAGGTTATAGAGCGGTGAAGAGAGCCGGTAATGCGCCTCGGCCCAGGCCCGTTCCGGTCCGCCGCTACGGGCGATCGTGCTGGCATCGGGCCAGATCAGCTCGTGCAGAAAGCGGTCGCTTTCCTTGAAAAACATGGCGTCGATCGGGCCGACGAATTCGCCGAGATCGAATTCGGTGCGGTCAAAGGTCACATAGCCCAGCTCGCCAGCGGCATCGATTTGCTGCCGGTTGCCATCGGCCAGCACCATGGAAGATTGGGTCGAGGAGCGGACAATGAACCCCTCGCGGGCCGTGATGGTGATCGGTTCATTGGCGACGCGGGTGTCGTGGATCAGCACGTCCTGCATACGGCCATCGCGGCCACGCTCGCGCGCATACAGGGTTACACCGGCCCCGATCTCGGTGAAGGCGCCCGGGGTGATCAGGCTGGCGGCGGCGTCGGAGCGAAGATCATGCAGACTGCGCCGCATTTCGCGATAGGCGAGCGGCTGCACGAAAAGATTGATCGCGAGATTGAAAATTATCACATAAACAGCGAGCCGGATCAGCGGCAATAACACCGCCAGCCGACTCATACCCGAAGCCGAGGCGATCACGAATTCGCTGTCGGCCGAAAGCCGGTTCATGCCCGACAATAGGGCGATGAACAGGGCAATCGGCACCAGCAGGGCGGTCAATTGCGGCAGCGCCAGCAAGGTTACTTTCAAGAAGGTGAGGGCCGTTTGGGAATGACCTGAAACCAGATCGACATTCGAAAGACTCTGCGTCAGCAGAGCCAGACCAGCGAGCGCCGAGACTGCCGTAATGAACGGCCAGAGCATTTGTCGGAAGAAATAACGTTGAACCAGAATCATGACCGAGTTTTCGCTGCGTGATCCGCCTTCTATCTCACGTCTGGATCGGATACCACTTCCGCAATCCATCTTTTCGGCCCCATGCACATTTTGGAGCCCCCGCTTTTCAAAAAGGGTCAAGCCATGAAGATCGAATTCGTTACTGCTGGTTCCGCCAATGGAGCCATCGCTGTTCCAGTTTATGACAAGCTATCGCTATCGGCTGCGGCGAAATCCGTCGATGCAGCCACCTCCGGCGCCATCGGCCGCGCCATCGCGGCGTCACGCTTCAAGGGCGGTGCTGGTGAGGCGCTGGAAATTATCGCTCCGGCCGGAATCGATGCCGGGCGAATCGTTGTTTTCGGCCTTGGCGACAAGGCCAAGCTGAGTGAAAGCGTGCTCGAGAAGGCCGCCGCTGCTGTGGTCGCCAAACTGCTGACCGGCGGCGAGACGGCTGTGACGCTGCGCCTCGATGGTGAAGCGGATGCCGAAGGTGCAGCTCGCGCCGGGCTCGGTGCCCGCCTGGCCGCCTATCGCTTCGACCAATACCGCACCAAGCTGTCCGAGGACAAACGCCCTTCGCTGACCTCCGTCGCGATTGCCGTCGATGATGTCGCGGCTGCGCAAGCGGCCTGGAAGAATTGGGCCTCGGTTGCGGACGGTGTCGATGTGGCGCGCGAACTGCTCAACCAGCCACCGAACATTCTCAACCCGGAAACCTATGCCAAGCAGATCGAAGGCATGGCCAAGCTCGGCCTCGAAATCGAGATCCTCGATGAAGCGCAAATGCTCAAACTGGGCATGCATTCCCTGCTCGGCGTCGGCCAAGGCTCGGAATTCGAGAGCCATATCGCGATCATGAAATGGAATGGCGGCAAAAAGGGCGACAAGCCACTCGTCTTCGTCGGCAAGGGCCTGACCTTTGATGCCGGTGGTATCTCACTCAAGCCGGGCGCCGGCATGGACGAGATGAAGGGCGATATGGGCGGTTCGGCCGCTGTGGTCGGCCTGATGCACGCCCTGTCGGGCCGCAAGGCCAAGGTCAATGCGATCGGCATTGTCGGCCTGGTCGAGAACATGCCCGACGGCAATGCCCAGCGTCCCGGCGATATCGTCACCTCGATGTCGGGTCAGACCATCGAAATTCTCAACACCGATGCGGAAGGCCGTCTCGTACTCGCCGACGTGTTGTGGTATTCGCAGCAGCGCTTCGATCCAGCCCTGATGATTGATCTGGCCACGCTGACCGGCGCCATCCTGATCGCGCTCGGCAATACCCGCGCCGGCATCTTCTCCAATGACGATACGATTGCCGAACGCCTGTTTGCCGCCGGTAACGCCTCGGACGAGCCGGTCTGGCGTCTGCCGCTTGGTGCCGATTATGAAAAGCATATCGAGACCAAGAATGCCGACATGCGCAATGTTGGCGAAGGCCGTTTGGCCGGCTCGATCTCGGCGGCGGAATTCCTTCACCGTTTCGTCAACGACAAACCTTGGTGCCACATCGACATTGCCGGCACGGCGATGGGCGGCATGAAGGACGATCCCCGTCAGCCCAGCTGGGGCACCGGCTGGGGCGTGCGCATGCTCGACCGCTTCGTGCGCGATAACTACGAGGGCTAGCCTTCGAACCCAAGGAGAGGGCGGCTTTCGGGCCGCCCTTTTTTCTTATGCCGGCTGATATCTGGTTTTATCATCTTGAGCGTTCCGGCCCTGAAGAGGTTTTGCCTGAATTGCTCGAAAAGACGCTGGCCAAGGGTTGGCGGGCGCTGGTGCGCTCGAACGACGGCGAGCGCCTGGCCTCACTCGACCAGTCGCTCTGGACCTGGCGTGAAACCAGTTTCCTGCCGCACGGCTTGGCCGATCAACCGGAGCCGGAACGCCAACCCGTCCTGCTGGCGAGCGACGAGACCAATCCCAACCAGGCGCAATGCCTCTTCCTGCTCGACGGCGCGGTGCCGGAAAACCCCGACACGTTCGAGCGCGTCATCGTCATGTTCGACGGCCAGAACGAGAGTGCCGTCAATGCGGCGCGACGTTTATGGAAACAGCTCACACTGCCCGAGCGAACCCTGTCATACTGGCGCCAATCGCCGGAAGGCCGCTGGGAGAAGAAAGCATGAGCAAGCGTATTCTAATGCCTGTATTGGCGGCGTTGGCCGTCTCGGCCTGCGCCGTGACCCCCGATGGCGCGCCGCCGGTGACCAGTCTGCCCGGCTATGAGCCCGGTGCGGATAGTTGCGGTGCCCAAGCGCGCGAATATCTGCTCGGCCAACCGGTCAGCGAGGTTGATCTGGAAAGCCTGGCCCGCACCGTGCGCCCGATCTCGCCCGGTCAGCCCGTAACGATGGATCACAGACCAGACCGTCTCAATCTTGATCTCGATGGCGACGGCGTTATCGTACGCATCTGGTGTGGTTGATCGAGCGGATTTGATCTGATGCAACGCGTTTCAATTCTGCTGGCCGGCCTCATCCTTGCCGGCTGTGCCTTCGATCTGTCGCCGGGGCGCCAACGCGCGGTGCCGATGCCCGAGCCAGCGGCTACGCAGCCAGTTGCGACTGCTCAGCCGGCCTCCGACATGCCCGCCATGGGCGAGGTCCAGGATATCGGCACCGCCCAAGTCCAGCGCCCGATCACCGGTTCGTGCGGCATGGAAGCCCTACAACACTATGTCGGCCAACCGCGCATCGCCGTCGATTCCCGCACGCTCCCGGACAACTACCGTGTCGTCGGCCGCTATTCCCGTGTCACGATGGATTTCATTCCCGAACGCCTGACAATCCGGATCGCCGATGACGACACGGTCGAGAGCCTGACCTGCGGGTAGGGGTAGCCGGATGCGGGATTGCGAAGCCATCACCAGCTCGACCCGCATATCCCTCACCAAAACAATTATCCCACGTCATCCTGACGCAGGTCAGGACCTCGACGTGACAGGGTCGGAGCCTATGATATCGAGGTCCCGGCGTTCGCCAGGATGACGGGTTTATATTGAACTTATCCCGACCCCCTCCAGCCGCTCGCATAATCACGTCGTTCCGGTCGCACGGGAGGTGTGAGCTCAGTCACTGGCGGCGATCGGGAGCGTGGAGCTCACCCGCACGAAGGTTTGACAACACAAGTTCCGGTGAGGCCATGATTGGGGAAGAGCGGCATCAGGGCTCGACGGTACATCCCTGATTATTTCGAGACGGGGCCCGCAAGGCGTCCCACACCCTCCCATCCCTCCAGCCGGAGACGGCGTGGAGATTTTGGTGCAACGTGAAAAGGGGACAGGTATATTTAACGCGCCCGTGCCGCCGTGCCTTCGCAGGCAAACCGGACCGATTGCGCGTTAAATATACCTGTCCCCTTTTTACTACGGGCCGCTATTGGGCGGCGTCGACGTCCTGGTGGTCATAGCTGATGATGCGGGCAATGCGCCAGCCATCAGGGGAATAACGCCAGATATGGATGAAATTGGCGGTTTCGAGCAATTGCTCGCTGCCATCATCATGGACCATGTAAAAGCTGTGGCGGCCGGTCTGCATTGCGCCGTAATTGCCCAGCCGACGGCTGGTGAGACTGCCGGGCTCCAGTACGCGCCGGATCTGCGGATCATCGCCCTGGGTCCAGTTCAGGCAATTGACCTGGGCCATGAATGAATCAGCGTCGGTGATCTCCAGACCGCTACGGTCATGGTAGAATTCGACATCATCGGTGATCAGCGAGCGGATCCGGTCCAGATCGCAGGTGTCAAATGTGGCCTCGAACATCGCATGATCGAGGGCAGTCAATTCGGTATTGATCTCGGCTTCAGTCATAGATTCCGGACCGGTCTGCGATTCCGGGCTGGTCTGTGCGACAGCGGCACAGGCGGATGTGAGGGCAAGGCCGAAGGCGGCCAGCATGGCAAAACGAAACATAACAATCCCCTTGGTTTGAGAAGGATCAAGTTAACGAACGAATTCTGGCACCTGTATGTCTGCCTGATTACCTGACACTCACCTTGGCGTCATAGTGGGAACCGGGCTCGCATGCCTATCCGGCCCGTGCCGCTTCCAGCTTTTCCTCAGCCGCCAGCCATTTGGCTTCGGCGGCATCGATCAGTTCGACCGCCTTGGCGCGCTTCATTTGCAGATCCTTGGCCGCCTTGGGGTCTTTCTTGTATAGACCCGGCGTAGCGAGGCCGCGATCAATCACGTCCATAATGCCGCGCAGACGATCCGCTTCCTTCGACCAACGCGCCGATTCGGTTCGCAGGGGCTTGAGCTCGTCGCGGCGGGCGGCGAGATTGCGGCGTTTGACGCTCTTGTCGTCCTGCGGCAGGTCTTTCTTTTCGCGTTTTGCCGCACGGGCAGGACGTCCGGAAAAGCTCTGACGATAAGTCTCGATATCCTCGTCATAGGCGGTGACCGAGCCATCGGCGACCAGCCAGAGGCGGTCGACCGAGCTTTCGATCAGATTGCGGTCGTGACTGATCAGGATGACGGCGCCTTCATACTCATTGAGCGCCATGATCAGGGCCGAGCGGCTGTCCATATCGAGGTGATTGGTCGGCTCATCGAGGATCAGCAAATGCGGGCCATGGAAGGTGATCAGGTTGAACATCAACCGCGCCTTCTCGCCGCCTGACAGCGAACCGGCCGGCGTTTCCTGGCGGTCGCGAGGCAGGCCGAAACGGGCCAGACGGCCGCGGCGCTGGGCTTCGGTACCGTCGGGCATAAGATCGATCACGTGCTGATAGGCAGACGTGTCGGCGTGCAGACCGTCAATCTGGTGCTGGGCGAAATAGGCGATCTGCAGCTTCTTGTGATGGCGCATATGGCCCGACAGCGGCAGCAGTTTGTCGCACAGTAACTTCGCCAGGGTCGATTTGCCGGCACCGTTGCGGCCGAGAATGCCGATACGGTCATCGGGATCAATGCGCAGATTGATATTGCGCAGCACCGGCTTGCCGGGCGCATAGCCGGCATCGACTTCTTCCAGCCGTACGATCGGCGGGGCCATCGCCTTTTTCGGTGCCGGAAACAGGAAGGGTGCGACGGGGTCTGCGACCATGGTGGCAACCGGCTGCATTTTCTCCAACCGCTTGACGCGCGACTGGGCCTGTTTGGCTTTCGAGGCCTTGGCCTTGAAGCGGTCGACGAAGGCCTGCAAGTGGCGCCGCTCGGCATCCTGTTTGTCGGCCATCTTGACCTGCAGCCGCTGACGCTCGGCCAGGGCTTTTTCGAAGTCGTCATAGCCGCCTTCGAAAATATTGACCTTGCCGTCCTTCAAATGCGCGATGCGTTGCATCGAACCGTTCAATAGATCCCGGTCGTGCGAGATCACCAACACGGCGCCGGGGAAGGATTTGAGATAGGTCTGCAGCCACATCACGCCTTCAAGGTCGAGATAATTGGTCGGCTCATCGAGCAGCAGTACATCGGGCTCGGCAAACAGGGTCGCGGCGAGGGCGACACGCATCCGCCAACCACCGGAGAATTCACGGCAGGACCGCAACTGCTCTTCAGCTGTGAAACCCAGACCGGAGAGAATGGAACCGGCACGCGCTTCGGCGGTGTGGGCATCGATATCAGCCAATCGAATCTGGATTTCGGCAATCCGGTGCGGATCGGTCGCGGTCTCGGCCTCGGTCAAGAGGGCGGCGCGTTCCAGATCGGCATCGAGCACGACGGAGATCAGACTTTCATCGCCGCCGGGTGCTTCCTGGGCGACCCAGCCGACGCGGGCACCCTTGCGCAGCGTGGTATCCCCGCTCTCCGGCGAGACTTCGCCGCGGATCAGCCGGAACAGGGTCGACTTGCCGGTGCCATTGCGCCCAACCAGTCCCATCTTGCATTTTGGCGGCAGGGAAAAGGTCGCTTGGTCGAACAGCATTCGGCCTTCGATACGATATGTCAGATCATTGATGTGTAGCATGGGCAGGCGCGTACCCCGGCTTCACAGATTGCGCAAGCGCCGCTATAAGCCCGCGCAACATCTCCACCCCGGCCAAGCCGGTCAATCCCATCTCCCCAATCCAAGGAAATTCTGACATGGCGCTGCAACGCACCTTCTCGATCATCAAACCTGACGCCACTGCCCGCAATCTGACCGGCGCCATCAATGCCAAGATTGAAGCCGCTGGCCTGCGCATCATCGCGCAAAAGCGCATCCAGCTGAGCAAGGCCCAGGCCGAGACTTTCTACGGCGTTCACAAGGCCCGCCCATTCTTCAACGACCTTGTCTCCTTCATGATTTCCGGCCCGGTCGTGGTCCAGGTGCTTGAAGGCGAGAACGGCATTGCCAAGTATCGCGACGTCATGGGCGCCACCAATCCGGAACAGGCCGACGCTGGCACAATCCGCAAGGAGTTCGCCGAGTCGATCGAAGCCAATTCGGTGCACGGTTCCGACGCCGCCGAGACCGCCGCTGAAGAGATCGCCTATTTCTTCGCCGGTACCGAACTGGTCGGCTAAGGCTGATCATCCGATCTGCGGACAGGGGCCCGGCGGAAACGTCGGGCCTTTTTCGTTGTGGGATTGCGAGGGTGCGGCGCCTTGAATGCCCCCCACCGCAGGCCCACATGCTGATGACCGCTCCGGGCAATAATTATCGCCGACACACTCATTGGAGACGATCAAATGAAGATACTCATGGTCCTGACCTCGCACGACAAACTCGGCGAAACCGGCGAGAAGACCGGTTTCTGGCTGGAGGAGTTCGCTGCGCCCTTCTACGTCTTCAAGGATGCCGGGGCCGAGATTGTTCTGGCATCGCCGGCCGGCGGCCAGCCGCCGCTCGATCCCAAAAGCGACGCCGAGGACTCCCAGACCGAGGCGACCCGTCGTTTCAAGTCCGACAAACCGGCCCAGGCAGCACTCGCGGCCACGCACAAACTCGCCGGCATCAAGGCGGACGGTTTTGACGCCATCTTCTATCCCGGCGGCCATGGCCCGCTCTGGGATCTCGCCGAGGACGCCGACAGTCGACGCCTGATCGAGGCTTTTACCGCCCAGGACCGCCCGGTCGGCGCGGTCTGCCACGCACCGGCGGTGTTCCGCCATACGCTGGGCAGCGATGGTAAACCCCTGGTCAGCGGCAAGCACGTCACCGGCTTCACCAATAGCGAAGAGGCCGCTGCCGGCCTGACCGATATTGTGCCCTTCCTGGTCGAGGACATGCTGGCGAGCAAGGGCGGCCTGTATGAGAAGGGCGAGGACTGGGCCAGTTTCGTGCGCGTCGATGGCAAGCTGGTGACCGGCCAGAATCCCGCCTCGTCCGAAGAGGCTGCGCGCCAGCTTTTGGCGCTGATCTGACAGGATACCTGGACGCCGCCGAAGCGGCCGCTGAATAATTCGCCTATTTCTTTTCCGGTCCCGAACGGGTCGGCTAGGGTTGAAGTCGGTGGATACAAGAAGGCTCGACGGAAGCGCCGAGTCTTCTTGTGATTATGGCTTGATTGGCGACGCGAGCAATCTACTGATTGATCTCTCGCAGATTGCATCGATAGGCTCGCTATGACGAACTCGGACATTGATGCACAATTTCCACTTGAGCGGACGCGCGGGCGGATATTGCGGGTCAATGCAGCGGGAGAGGCGGGCGCGATCGCGATCTATAGCGCTCAACTCTTGGCGGCTGCGCTTATGCGCTCGCAGACACGGACATTCCTGCGAGCAGCACGCGTGCATGAAGTGGATCACCACAAGCGCTTTTTGCTCGCAATGAACGAGCGGGGGCTATCGCCGTGCCCGGGAACAGTGTTGTGGGTTTCGGGCGGGTGGCTGCTCGGACTTGTCAGCTTGCTGGGCGGTGAACGCGGAATCATGGCGTGCACGGCAGCGATCGAAACCACCGTTCACGGTCATCTGCATGAGCAGATTCGGTTCCTACAAGAACGCGACCCCAAGCTGGCTGCGGTGATTGAGTCCGTCAGAGTGGAGGAAGAAGAGCACCTGGAGCATGGCTTGGAAGGATATGATCCCACGTGCCGCGTTGCCCGCATCTTCACCGGCGTCGTATCCAGCGTGACAGAGGCCCTGATCTGGATTGCGACGTTTGGCGATTCATCTCGACTGCGCGCCGAATACCCGGACATGACCGCACATGGTTGACCTGGCTGGCTTGTCGCTGAAGAACTCGCCACTTGCCTTGGCCGGGCTGAACTGGTTGAGGGCGGGCCTGTTCAGGGGGCTGATGCCAACCAGCGGAGAGTAGTTCTGGATATCGCATTGATGGTCAGTCTGGCCGGCTTGATCCTCGCCATGTGGGGCACGCCGGGGCCGAATAATCTGATCCTGCTGACATCGAGCGCGCTTTATGGATCGCGCGCCGCCGTGCCGCACTGGATCGGCGCCAATCTCGGTTTCGCGGTGCTGCTGGTGGCGATGGTGTTCGGGCTGGGCGAGTTGTTCGAACGCTTCGCCTGGACCGCGTTTGCCGTGCGGATCGGTGGTGCGATCTGGCTGGGATGGATGGGTTGGACCTATATCCGGGCCGGGATCCGCGGCGGCGTCACGGATCCGGCCGAGACGGCAAAGCCTGGCGCCCGTCCGATGCGGGTGCATGAGGCAATGCTGTTCCAATGGGTCAATCCAAAGGGCCTGCTGCTGGCGATGTCGATCGTCGGCGGCTATTCGGCGCTGGCGGCAACATCGGGCGAGCGCGCGTTGATCATGGTCGGCATCTTTGCCCTGTTCGGCACGCCTTGCGGCCTGCTCTATGTGCTGGCTGGCGGCATGCTGCGGCGCGTGATGGGCAATCATCATCATGCCCGCATTTTGAACTTCTCTATCGGTGCGGTCTTCATCGCGACGGTCGCGATGATCTGGACGGCGGGCTGAACCGTGTGGCATCGCCGCCATCCTTGTGGGGACGACGGCGATGATCGTGCTCGGTCAATCGTCCTCGCTAAGCCGCGCCATCAGCTGTTCCAACACAACATCGCGTGGTCCGCGAATGGCCGGGAAGTCCAGGATGAGGTCCGGCGTGACCGGGTGGGAGCGGGTTTCGCCATTAGGGCGGATGATGTGGGCCTTGGGATAGCCGACCTGCAGGCCGGTCTGGTCCAGCGTGAAATGCTCCATCGCGCCATAGGTGGTCGACATGTCGGCCGTGGTCTCGCCGGCGACGTGCCCGAAGCCGTAATCCTGAACCAGCGCTGCGACATTGACCGCGTTGGAGAAGGAATAGCGGTTGACCAAGACCCAGACCTCGCCGTCAAAACGGGCGCCCTGGCGCGGGCTGGCCATTGGCAGCTCGAACGAGACGGTCTCGCCAATCGGGGTGCCGGCATAGAGCGCTGCAAGCTGTTCTGACGGCCCGGCCTGACCCGCCGGTGCGGCATCAATCCGCGCCTGGTTGGAGGCGACGCTTTCCGGGCTGACACGAATTGAGAAGTCAGAGGCGAACACGAAATCGCGGTCGGCGAACCAGGCGATCATCGGGTCGGAGAAGGAATTGTCGCCGCCCGGATTATCGCGCAGGTCAAGGATAAGGCGCTCGGCGCCGGCGGCGAGGAACTGTTCGAAGGCGGCGTCGACAAAGCTGGTGAAATCCGACGTGTCCCACGCATGGCCGCCGGGAGTGTCGTTGTAGAAAGGGCCGGGGCGCAGATAGGCGATTTGCGGCGTGATCATGTGAGCGTCATGACCGTCCAAGCTGAAACTCTCAACCGAGCGCTCGGTACGCGCTGCGCGGGTTTCGCGATCAATGAAGGGGATGACCAGATCGCTCTCGCTGCCATCGGCATGACGCACCTGAAGTGTTGCCGATGTCAGCTCCGGCCACTCGATCCAGATTAGGCCCGGCAGATAATATTCCAGCAAGGTGTGGGCGAGGATCGGGGTTTCCGCCGAGATATGCCGGGTGAGGCGCTGCATCCAGATCGAATTGGGCAGGCCGTTAAAGCCGAGAATTTCATCGCCCGGCTTGATATCCGGCAATCCGGTCGCATCCGACTCCACGAAAACGCCGTGCTGTTGCACCCGGATCGAAACCGGAAAGGCGACGCCGCCGGCGACGCGATAGGCGTCAAACGCATCCATCGGAAATTCCAGCCGCGTATGGCCGTGTCGGGCGAGGGCGGCAAACAGCTGAAAGTCGCGCTGGACCTCAAACCGGGCCATAGGATGGTCAAAGTCGGCCCGCATTTCCGCGAAGCGCTGGTCGAAGACCGCCTGCGGTGTCACGGCGAACAGATTGTAATCGCCTTCGCGCAGCCCGGCATAGAGCTGGTCAAAATCGGCTTGCACGGCTTGCGCCGGGTAGAGTGTTGCCCGATCAGGCTCGGGCACGGCCTCGTTCTGGGCGCAGGCGAGGGGGGATGTCAGACAGCTGACGGCGATGGACAGAATGAGTTGGCGAAACATGAGTTACTCCTTAGCCTTTCACGTTGGGCACCGACAGGGCCCCGATTTGCTCGCAGCGACGAAGCGGGACTCCGGACAGGAAGGCCATGACCGGGACTTCCTGCTTGGCCGACCTTTTTCTGACCAGAGGTGAGGTGTTCGTTCGAAATGGATTTATCTGGAACCTTCCAGCTCGGAGATTGGC
Source organism: uncultured Maricaulis sp. (assembly GCF_963975345.1). Taxonomy (NCBI): domain Bacteria; kingdom Pseudomonadati; phylum Pseudomonadota; class Alphaproteobacteria; order Maricaulales; family Maricaulaceae; genus Maricaulis; species uncultured Maricaulis sp. The sequence continues at coordinate 211,105 of NZ_CAXBGE010000005.1, forward strand.
GCGTCGAGCCGCGCGCCAACCGTTTGACCGGGCCGGATGCGGTGTGTGATATCGAGCCGAAGGTGATGGACCTGCTGGTCTTGCTGGCCGGCAAGCCGGATCAGGTGTTGGCGCGCGAGGAGATTGCCGCTGCGATCTGGCCGGGCGTTATCGTCAATGACGATGCGATGGCACGCTGTGTCTGGAAACTGCGCCAGGCGCTCGGCGACACCGGCCGCACCCGCCGCTATGTCGAAACAGTACCCAAGCGCGGCTACCGGCTCACGCTCACACCTGTGGCCTTGCCCGGCGCCGCGGGTGCGCCCGCCGGCGCTTCCGAACACCGGCCTTGGCTCCGCCGGCGCCGCACTGTCATTTTGGCGGCACTGGCAGTGACCCTGTTCGCGGCGTTGTCCCTGACCAGTGTGATGGGCGCCAAGCCGGTGGCGTCGGACAGTCAACTGGACCAGCTGGTCCGGCGCGGGGATGATTTTTACTACCAGTTTGCGGAGAGCGATAACGAGGCGGCGCGGCGGCTGTACCAGCAGGCGCTTAATCTCGACTCTGATTACGCCCCGGCATTGGCCGGCCTCGCCAATACGCTGACCCAGCGCGTGGTTCGTTTTGCGCCGGGCATGTCCGAGGCGGCGGCGTCCGGATCGCGTCTGGCGGCCGTGTTGCGCGCCGGCGGGGTGGTTGACCCGACGGACCTGCATCAACTGGCACAGGCCGAGGCGTTGGCCCGCCGCGCCACTGCCGCCGACCCATCTTGGGCGCTGGGTTGGCGCGCGCTCGGCCTGGCGGTCTCCGCCCAAGGGGATCTCGATAGCGCGATCGACGCCTATGACCGGGCGCTGGTGCTCGACCCGGACGCCTGGGAGGCCCATATGAATCTCGGCGATCTGTATGATATCCGCGGCGAGGCCGATCTCTCCCTGATGCATATGGAACAGGCCTATGAGGCGATGAGCCGGGTCTATGATGTCCAAGCCGTGCTGATCCGGCCCTGGTATAGCGAGACCGGCCTGTTGATCGCTAGGCGCCATGGCGAAAGCGGCGATGCGGCAGCGGCGGAACTCTGGTATCGCCGCATCCTCTATTGGGACCCCTATAATGTAGCGGCATTGCGTGAATTGGCCGGGCTGTTGCTGGCCGGCGGTGACGCGATTGGTGCCAATGCCTTGTGTGCCGAGCTCGCCAGCCGAACCGAGGCCCGCTGCGAGGGCTGACGGCCCAGCCTGGCCAGCGCCGGGAATATTGTCGTTGTGGGCCTTGCCGACTGGCGCGAGCGCGGTCACCTTGTCGCCGACTCATTTCCCAGCACCTGCGAGGCCCGGCATGTCTTCCCTTCACGCCCTGATCGAGCGCCTGCCCAAGGCCGAACTTCACCTGCACCTGGAAGGCTCGCTCGAGCCGGAATTGATGTTTGAGCTGGCCAGGCGCAACGGGATCGAAATTCCCTTCGCCTCGGTTGAAGATATCCGCAAGGCCTATGATTTCAGCAATCTGCAGGACTTTCTCGACATCTATTATGTCGGCATGAATGTGTTGATCACGGAAGCTGATTTCCACGATTTGACGATGGCCTATCTCGCCCGCGTCCATGAAGACAATGTCCGTCATGTCGAGGTTTTCTTCGATCCTCAGGGCCATACGGATCGCGGCATTGCCTTCGCCACCGTCGTTAATGGCATCACCTCCGCCCTTGATGCGGGCGAGGCCAAGTGGGGCATAACCTCGAAACTCATCCTGTGCTTTCTGCGACATCTCTCCGAAGAAGCCGCTTTCGAGACGCTGGAAATGGCCGCCGAACATCTCGACCGCATTGACGGCGTCGGGCTGGATTCCTCCGAACTCGGCCACCCACCATCGAAATTCCGCCAAGTCTTTGCCGCCGCTGGGACGCTCGGCCTGCTGCGCGTCGCCCATGCTGGCGAAGAGGGGCCGCCCGCCTACATCCACGAGGCCCTCGACATGCTGGAGATCGACCGGCTCGACCACGGCAATCGCGCCCTGGAAGACGGCACACTGGTCGCTCGTCTCGGCCGCGAACAGATGACGATGACGGTCTGCCCGCTCTCCAACCTGCGCCTGTGCGTCATCGACCGGCTCGAGGATCACCCGCTCAAGACCATGCTGTCACTGGGCTTGCGCGCGACGATCAATTCCGACGATCCGGCCTATTTCGGCGGCTATATCAACGAGAATTACCGCCGCACGGCTGATGCGATTGGTCTGACGGTCGAGGAGATCATCGAGCTGGCGCGGAACTCCTTCCGCGGCAGTTTCCTTGAGCCGGATGAGATCGAGGCCCATCTGGCGGCTATCGATGCGGTGATCGGTGAGACTGTCGTCGCGGGCTGAGGCTCGGCGAGGCCTGGTTGCCGGCGGGCAGGGTGATCCCTCAACGTCATGCTGGCGGGCTCCGGGCGGCCCAGCAATGCGAGCCTCGGCCAAAGGCTGGCGTCTCCAGCCAATCCGGGCCGGCGCGCCTGCGCCAGGACCATCCCTGATCGGCTGCGCCTGCCCCGAATTAGGTGATCATTCCCTGAGCGCCTAATGTGTCATTCAATCGCATAAAGCATTGATGGAAAATTTGTTTTCGGGGGAACGTAGCATGCGCAATTTTATCGCAGTGGCAGGCTTGGCGGCAAGCTTGGGCGTGCTCGCCCTCGCGGGGGTATCGGCGGCACAGGATGCCAACTATGTCCAAATTGATAGCCGCGCGGTCGGGCAGAGTATGCGCGGCGCTGACCTTCACGGCGCCGAACTCACCGGCGCGTCCTTGAGCTCGGTGGACCTGTCGGGTGCCAATCTGTCGAACGCGAATTTGACCGGAGCGGACCTGTCGCGAACCAATCTGACCGGTGCCAATCTGCGCGGTGCCTTGATGCTGGAAACGGCTCTCCACGGGACGATTCTCACAGGGGCGGATTTGAGCAATGTGCGGGAACTGGGCACCGGCTTCCACCACGCGAGACTGTGCAATACTCGCCTCAACGCCCGTACGGTGCTGCATCGGGACTGCAGTGAGCTGGCGGTCGCTCCTTTGGGGGTGGTGGCGCCTGATGCGACTGCGCTGGGGCGCCTGAGCCGGGGCGAGGACTGTTCGGATTGCGACTTGCGCGGACTCAGTTCTACCGCCAGCTCATTGATCGGGGAGAATTTGTCGCGGGCCTTGCTGACCGGTTCGCGTCTTTCATATCAGAATTTGAGCGGCGCCAATCTGACCGGCGCGGAGTTGACGCGCACCGATTTGTCCAATGCGGACTTGTCGCGTGTCGACCTGTCGTCCCACCGTTTGTTGGCGACGACGAATTTTTCCAACGCCGACTTTCATGGAGCGAACCTGACCGCCGTCGATCTATCCGGGCGCAATCTGCGTGACATGGATTTCTCTGGCGCCAATCTGTCCTACGTCGATTTTGGCCACGCGGATCTGGGTGGAGCTGACTTTGAAGACGCCAATCTGACCGGAGCCCACATGAACGCGAACACCGTACTCCTGGGGGCGAAGTTGACCCGTGCCAATCTGACCCAGGCCGGTTGGTCGCGAGTCCAATTCGCCAATCTGGATTTCCGTTCGGTGACGCTTTCAGAGGCGCAAGGCTATGAGGCGAATTTGAGCGGCGCCAATTTCACCTCCGTCCAGATGAATGGCATGGCGTTAAGGCATTCGGATCTGCGGCGCAGCACGTTGGTCGGGGCTAATTTGTCCCATGCCGACCTCAGCGGGTCCGATCTGTCCGGGGCAGACCTGACCGGCGCCAATCTGACGGGCGCCGTCCTGGTCGGCGTCAATTTCACCGGCGCCATCCTGACCCGCGCCAACCTCACCGGGGCCTGGATGATCGGCGCCGATCTTACGCGGGCCAATCTGACCAATGCGCGCCTGAACCAGGCCTGGCTCATCGGTGCCCAGCTCAGGACAGCTGTATTGACCGGGGCAGACCTGACCGAAGCCAACCTCTCTCGCGGCGAGAATCTGCTGGCTGCCGTCATGGGGCCCACTACGGTTATTTGCCGCACACGCATGTTCGACGGCTCAGAGAACAGTACCAGTTGTCCGGGAACTCAGCCGGTGGGGAAGTAAGGGCGGGCCGCTTTACGCGCTCGTTTCTGTGACCGTCCACGTCTGATGGATCGGGGCTTGCACTATCCCCCCGGGGGGGATAGTGCTTGCTCATGTCCCACGCCAATAACTCCGACATACTCAAACGCCTCGCCCGGGCGCGCGGCCATCTGACCTCCGTCGTCACCATGGTCGAGGAGGGGCGTGATGCGCTGGCCATCGCCCAGCAGATGCAGGCGGTGATCAAGGCGCTGGAGAAGACCAAGCAGGTGCTGATCCTCGACCATATCGATCACCACCTTGTCGAGGCCAGCGAGGACCTGCCGCCCGATGTTCGCGACCGGCTGGCCGAGTTTCGCGAGATCAGTAAATATCTTTGAACGGATTTCCAATGCACACCGAATCTCTCAAGACCTTGAGTCACGATCATGTTTTCCTTGGTGAAAACCATGACCGCAATGCGCGCCGCACGTGGATCGTGATCGCCCTGACCGCGGCAATGATGGTCGGCGAAATCATTGCCGGCACGATCTATGGCTCAATGGCGCTGCTGGCCGATGGCTTCCACATGGCCACCCATGCCGGCGCGCTGGCGATTGCCGCTTTGGCCTATTGGTTTGCCCGCCGCCACGCTCATGATCCGCGCTACACCTTCGGCACCGGCAAGCTGGGCGAACTGGCCGGATTTTCCAGCGCCATCATCCTGGCGATTGTCGCGCTGCTGATCGGATATGAGTCGGTGATGCGGCTGGCCTCGCCGATCACGATCCGCTTCGACGAGGCGATTGCCGTCGCCGTGCTCGGCCTGATCGTCAATCTCGCCAGCGCCTGGCTTCTGCACCAGGGCGAGCACGCGCATCCGGGTCATGAGCACGGCCACGCCCACGATCACGCCCACCATGATCACGACCATCACGATCATGATCATGATCATGATCATGGCGATCACCATGAGGATCATAATCTGCGCGCTGCCTATCTCCACGTCCTCACCGACGCGCTGACCTCTGTCCTGGCCATCGCCGGCCTGCTCGCCGGGCGTTTCTATGGCTGGGTCTGGATGGATCCGCTGATGGGCATTGTCGGGGCCATCGTCATCATGCGTTGGTCGGTCGGGCTGATGCGCGGCGCCGGCGCGGTGCTGCTTGATGCAACGCCGGATGAGGCGATGTCCTCGCGTGTGAAGGAAATTCTGGAGCGCGAGGGCGATGCCGTCAGCGATCTGCACCTCTGGCGCGTTGGTCCCGGCCATATGGCGCTGGTCGTCTCACTGGTTTCTCACGCACCGCAACCGGTTGAGCACTACAAGCAATCGCTCTCGGTGATCGCGCGGCTATCGCACATCACCATCGAAGTGCATGGCCGGGACGCTACTGCTTAATCCTCAGCCGCCGGCTTCTGTCGCAGCGATTTTTGTGTCCCACGGATCGCCTTGGCCGCCTTGACCTTCTTGATCGAGGACAGCGAGGGCCGCGATTTGATGCGTGGCTTTGGCGGGGTGAGGGCTTCGATCACCAGGGCCTTGAGCCGTTCGCGGGCGGCGGCGCGATTGCGTTCCTGGGAGCGGGTTTCCTCGGCGCGGATCACCAGCACGCCATCCTTGGTCAGACGGCTGGCGGCGAGGCGTACCAGACGCGCCTTGACGGCCGGCGGCAGGGAGGTCGAGGCAGCGAGATTGAAGCGCAGCTGGACCGCGCTCTCGGTCTTGTTGACGTGCTGACCGCCAGGTCCGGAAGCGCGGGTATAGCGCTCTTCCAGCTCGGCTTCGTCGATCTCGAGGCTGTCGTTGATCTGCATCGCGAGAACCCCCAACCGCCTCAGTCGTGCGGGTTCATCAGCAATTCGGCACCGAATTCACGCACCTGCAGACGCACCCGCTCGCCGGCGACCCGCGCCTTGCCGGAACAGGCCAAAGCGATGCACTGGCGGTAGAGCTTGTGTTCGGCGGTCACCACACGGGCCGCCAGCGTCTCAGGCGTATCCTCGGGCAGGACGGGGACGGCGGCTTGGCCGATGATCGGTCCGTCATCCATTTCCGGGCGCACATAATGCACCGTACAGCCATGGATGCGCACGCCGGTTTCCAGCGCCCGCTCATGGGTGTGCAGGCCTTTGAAAGCTGGCAGGAGTGAGGGGTGGATGTTGAGCAGAAGATCGCGCCAGCGTTCGGTAAACCAGGGCGTGAGAAGGCGCATGAAGCCGGCCAGGCAGACGATGCGGGTTTCATACAGCTTCAGCACAGCGTCGAGCGCCTGTTCGAACTCTTCGCGGGTTTCGAACTCGCGATGGTCGACGATTTCAGTCTCAATCCCGGCGGCGCGGGCATATTCCAGGCCGGCGGCATCGGGGTTATTGGAGACGACCACCACGATTTCAGCGGGATAGCTCTCGGACTTCGCGGCCTCGATGATGGCCTGCATATTGGAACCGCGCCCGGAAATGAGCACAGCGATCTTGGTTTTCGCCATCTTGTGCATCCTTGGCTTTGGTTTGAGGTCAGGCTGGTTTGAGTTCGCCGATAATCATGGCGGTCTCGCCGGCTTGTGCAAGCGCGCTGATCGTCGCATCGACATCCTTGGGCGCAACACAGAGTAGCATGCCGATGCCGCAATTGAAGGTGCGGTGCATTTCATGCGTCGAGATGCCACCGGTTTTCGCCAGCCAGGCAAAGACGGGCGGCAGTTCAAACGCGTCGTAATCAATCACGGGCACCAGATGCTCCGGGGTCATGCGCGGTGGGTTCTCGACCAGACCGCCGCCGGTAATATGGGCGAGCCCATTGACCAGCCCGGCCTTGATCAGCGGCAGGCAGGTTTTGACATAAAGTCGGGTTGGAACCAGCAGCGCTTCGCCCAGCGTCAGGCCGGGCGCGAAGGGCGCCGGGTCCGACCAGGCAAGGCCGGAAAGCTCGACCACTTTGCGAACCAGCGAGAAACCATTGGAATGCACGCCCGAGGAGGCGAGGCCGATCAGCGCATCGCCGGCGGCCATGTGCTCATGGTCGGGCAGCAGGGCGCCGCGTTCGGCCGCGCCGACGACGAAGCCGGCCAGATCGAAATCCTCGCCCTCATACATGCCCGGCATTTCAGCGGTTTCGCCGCCTATCAGGGCGCAGCCGCTCTCGCGGCAACCGGCGGCAATGCCGGCAATAATCGCTTCGCCGCGCACCGGGTCGAGCCGGGAGGTCGCGAGATAATCGAGGAAATATAAAGGCTCGGCGCCCTGGGCCAGCACGTCATTGACGCACATCGCGACCAGATCGATGCCGACGGTGTCCAGCTTACCGGTATCGATGGCGAGGCGCAGCTTGGTGCCAACCCCGTCAGTGCCGGAAATCAGGATCGGATCGCTATAGCCGGCCGCCTTCAGATCGAAGGCGCCGCCAAACCCGCCCAGATCGGCGGCAGCGCCGGGGCGACGGGTCGATTTGGCCAGTGGTTTGATGCGGTCGACCAGCGCATCGCCGGCATCGATATCGACGCCGCTGCCGGCATAGGTCAGCCCGTTGGGGCGTTTTTTATCATCGCTGACGGTCATGCTGGTTTCCAAGCCCTGTCTGAAACGCGGCGGAGTACAGTCGAAACCTGCCTGAGAAGCAAGTCACGGGCTTCACGCGCGACTGTGTCTGGCTATACTAAAGACCAATCGATACCAAGGAGTCGTGCCCGTGCGACCGATATTTGCCGCGATCTGCCTGTTCTTCGCCATTCCCGCCCTCGCGAGCGCGGATGATCCCTATACGATTCTCAGCGTCTCCATCGACGCGACCGGCAGCAATGCGCTCGATGCCCAGACCATCGCCATGCGGCGCGGCCAAGCGATGGCAGCCCAACGCCTGATCGAACGGATGACCCTGCCGGAGGACCGCATCGGTACGCCGCTTGATTTCGGATCGGCCGGCGCGATTGATTCCATCTTCGACACTTCCGCGATCGCCGAACTCATTTCTGGTCTGCAGATCGACAATGAACAACGCAGCGCGACGCGATATCTCGGCGAGCTGTCGGTCAATTTCAATCGACGTGCGGTGGTGCGCCTGCTCACCAGCTATGGTGTGCCCTTCGTCGAATCCCAAGCGCGCCCAACGCTGGTTCTGCCAATCTATGATGCGAATGGTCAGTTCTACCTCTGGGACGATAATCCCTGGATGGCGGCATGGACCAGCCGTTCCTATGCCAACGCGCTGGCACCGATGACGGTGCCGACTGCAGATAATGGCCGTGCGGTTCTGTCGGCCCGCGATGCGCTGGCGCTCGACGAGCCAGGGCTGCGCGAACTTGCCTCGCGCTATGGCGTCAGCCGGATAGCCATCCTGCGGGCCCAGGAGCGCGATGGGGTGCGCCGGATTGGCGGCTTTCTGGTGAGCTTCGATGATGGCGCCGAGATGGTCGTTGATACCTGGGGGCCTGAAACCGTGAGCGGCACTTGGCGCGACGGTGCCTTGAGCTTCGTGATCGGGCGCGAGAACGCTTGGAAGCGCGTCGCCATCGTGCGCAACACGTCCACCGAGGAAATGCGTGTCACGGTGATTTATGGCGGCCTGCCGGAATGGCAATCGCTGCAGGGCGCGTTGACGGGAACTTCGCTGGTGACCAATGCGCGGCTTGACGCGGTTTCGCGTGACGGGGCGCTGATGACGGTGAGTTATCGCGGTGCGCTTGAACAGCTGACGACCGAGCTGGCTGCGCGCGGCGCGGTGCTGGAAGAACATCCCGGCCTGGGCTGGGTTGTTCGCAGCGCCTTTTAAGCCAGAAACGGACCGTACGCATGACCGGGCAAATGGCGCTCAATCTGCCGGTGAGAGTGGATTTCAGCGTCGACACATTCGTTGAGGGCCGCGCCAATGCGGAGGCTGTCGCTGCGCTGGCGCGCTGGCGTGACTGGCCACGCGCCGCGCTGGCCCTGGTCGGCCCTGCCGGAGCGGGAAAATCGCATCTAGCCGCGATCTGGGCCCGCGACGTCAAAGCGAAGACCATCGCCGCTGCAGAGCTGGAAACCGGTCTGGCCTCGTTGCCCTCGGGCCATTGTGTGCTGGTTGAAGACGTTGATCGCGGTGTGCCTGAAGCGGCGCTGTTCCATGCCATAAACCGGGCTGCAGAGGGCGAGATTCCCGGCCTCTTGCTGACCGGGCGCAAACCGACCGTATTGTGGCCGGCCAACCTGCCAGATTTGGTGTCGCGCTTGCGGGCCCTGCCGCATGTCGAGCTGCACGAGCCCGATGACGAGCTGCTGACCCGCGTTCTGCTGAAACAATTCCATGATCGTGGCGCACCGCTGCGGCCCGGCGTGATAGACTATCTCTTGCCGCGCATGGACCGATCCGTTGCGGCGGCCCGTCAGCTGGTTGATCAGATGGATAAACTGGCTCTGGCCCGGCAGACCCCTGTGACCCGGAACGTCGCTCGGGCCGTGCTCGAAGACCTGGTTGAGGATGGAGACAGCGAATGACCTTGCCCGTCGTCACGACCGCTACGCCGGATATTGCGGCGCTGATGGCATCGTCGGAGCGTTTCCTGAACCGGGAATTGTCGTGGCTGCGCTTTAACCGGCGCGTGATCGGCGAGGCCGAAAACCCCAATCACCCGGCCTTGGAACGGCTGCGTTTCCTGTCGATATCGGCGAGCAATCTCGATGAGTTCTATATGGTGCGCGTCGCCGGCCTGCGGGCCCAAATCCGCAATGGCGTCACCGCTGCCAGCCTCGACGGGCTAACGCCGGCCGAACAGGTCGAGCAGATCCATGTTCTGGCCAGCGAGCTAATGGGCAAGCAACAGGCCCTTTGGTGCAGTTTGCACGAGGAAATCGCGGCACTCGGCATACGGGTTCTCGCCGAGGCTGATCTGTCGCGCGCCGATATCGCTTGGCTGCGCGGCGAATTCCTGTCCCATACCCTGCCGGTGATCACGCCGCTGGCGATCGATCCGGCGCATCCCTTTCCGTTTATTCCCAATCTCGGCTTTGCGCTGGCGCTGCAATTACGCAATAACCGCACCGCCAAGATGATGAATGCGCTGATCCCGATGCCATCGGGCGTCAAGCGTTTCGTCGAACTGCCGGCGCGCTCACACGGCGAACGCGGCCGCCCGGATCGCCGTTTCGTGACGCTGGAAACGGTGTTGTCGATGTATGTCGACGAGCTCTTCCCGGGCTATGAAATGCTCGGACGCGGCGCCTTCCGGGTCATCCGTGACAGCGATATCGAGATCGAGGAAGAATCCGAAGATCTCGTCCTGGAATTCGAACGCTTGGTCAAGCAGCGCCGTCGCGGCGTGATTGTGCGCCTGACGCTAGATGCCGACATGCCGCCGGCTCTGCGCGATTTCATCGTCGCCCACATGCATGCCGAGGCCCAGGACGTGGTGCCGGTGCCGGGCCTGCTGGGTCTGGCCCAAATCGATCAATTAATCCCCGACGACCGCGCCGATCTGGTCTTCCCGCCCTATGAGCCGCGCTATCCGGAACGCATTCGCGATCATGGCGGTGATTGTTTCGAGGCGATCCGGGAGAAGGATATCATCGTCCACCATCCCTATGAGAGCTTTGATGTCGTGGTTCAGTTTCTGCGGCAGGCGGCCGCCGATCCCGATGTCGTCACCATCAAGCAGACCCTCTATCGCACCTCGAAAAACTCACCGATTGTCGCTGCCCTGATCGAAGCGGCCGAAGCGGGCAAGAATGTCACCGCCCTGGTCGAGCTCAAGGCGCGCTTTGACGAGGAAGCCAATCTGAAATGGGCCCGCGATCTGGAACGCGCCGGTGTCCAGGTCGTCTATGGCTTTGTCGAGTACAAGACCCACGCCAAGATATCGCTGGTGGTGCGGCGCGAGGGCGCGGTTCTGCGCACCTATGCCCATTTCGGCACCGGCAATTACCATCCGATCACGGCGCGCATCTATACCGATCTGTCGCTCTTCACCGCCGACCCGGCCTATGGCCGCGATGCCGGGCGGATATTCAATTTCGTCACCGGCTATGCGCGTCCGGAAAACCTCGAACGGCTCTCGGTCTCTCCGCTGCGGCTGAAGGATGATTTGTTGGCCCATATGGAGATTGAGATCGCCAACGCCCAAGCGGGCAAGCCGGCAGCAATCTGGGCCAAGCTGAATGCACTCGTGCATCCGGAGATCATCGACGGCCTCTACCGCGCCAGCCAAGCCGGCGTGCGCATCGAGCTGATCGTGCGCGGTGTCTGCTGTCTGCGTCCGGGCATCGCCGGCCTGTCGGACAATATCCGGGTCAAAAGCCTGGTCGGGCGTTTTCTCGAGCATTCCCGCATCGTCTGTTTTGCCAATGGCAGCGAGATGCCGTCGCCGGCGGCGAAAGTCTTCATCTCGTCGGCTGACTGGATGCCGCGCAATCTCGACCGCCGGGTCGAGCTGCTCTGCCCGATCCAGAACCCGACCGTGCATCGTCAGGTGCTCGACCAGATCATGGTCGCCAATCTCAATGACACCGCCCAGAGCTGGTATATGGACGGGCAGGGCGAGTATCGCCGCGTCGATACCTCCGGCATGAAGAAGGTGTTCAGCGCTCATGCCTATTTTATGACCAATCCGAGCCTGTCTGGCCGCGGTCATGCGCTCAAGAATGACCAGCCGCCCGTCCTCACGGGGGATGGTTAGGTCTGTTGGACCCGACAAGCCTCACCCATCCAGCCTTTGCCCAGAACTCGGTGGAGCGCGATATCGCGGTCATCGATGTCGGCTCGAACACGGTTCGCCTGGTGCATTTCCGTCTCGAGGGCCGGGCGATCTGGCCGGTCTTCAACGAGAAGGTGATGGCCGGCTTGGGCCGCGGCCTGCGCCAGCGCGGCACGCTGCATCCTGACAATATCGACATCGCCCTGCGCGCCCTGAAGCGCTTCGCTCGGCTGCTCGACGCCAAAGGTGTCACTGAACGCTATGCCGTCGCCACCGCTGCCGTGCGCAATGCGAGCGACGGGCCAGACTTCGTGCGCCGGGTTGCGGCCGAGACCGGCTTTCAGTTGCGTGTCCTGTCTGGCGCCGAGGAGGGCGGGCTGTCAGCGCTGGGACTGGTTACCGGCATTCCGGGCGCCCACGGCCTGATGGGTGATCTGGGCGGTTCCAGCCTTGAGTTGACCCCACTCGATCATGGCACGCTCGGCGAGGGGCAGACTTTCGGCCTCGGCCCCCAGGAAGCGATCCCGCCGGGGCCGTGGGATGCCGATGCGGTCCGCGCGGTGATCGATGAGCGTTTGCGCGAGGCGGGGCTCCTGCACGGACAGGGCGGCGAATTCTATACCATTGGCGGAGCCTGGCGATCTCTGGCGCAACTGGCTTTCGCGCGGTCCGACTATCCCTTGCGAGTTGCGCACCAATTCCGCATTGATGCCAAACGGGTCGCGGAGTTGACCCGGATGGCGAGCCGGCTCAGCACCGCGTCGCTGGCCGGCATTCCCGGCATTTCATCGCGCCGTGCACCGACCATCCCCTATGCCGCGCTGCTGCTGAGCCGGATTGTCGAGATGGGGCGGTTTTCGCATGTGGTGTTTTCCGCCTACGGCCTGCGCGAAGGGGTGTTGATGCAGGATCTGCCGGCGGATGTGCGAGCGATCGATCCTTTGATCGCCGGCGCCGAAGCGCTGGCACGGCCGGTCTCGCCGACCCCGGATTTTGGCCGCTCGCTGGCCAATTGGATCGCGCCGGCGATGGCCAATGTCGACACCGTCTTCACACCGCGCCGCGACCGTGTGCTGCAGGAGGCCGCCGCCCGGTTGGCTGATCTGGGCGCGCGGCGCCATCCCGATCACCGCCTTGAACTGACGCGCGACAGCGTGCTCTACGCACCCTTTGCCGGCATCAATCACGCCGAGCGGGTGTTTCTCGCGGCTGTGATGCATCACCGCTATGGTGGCCGGCGCGGCGCGCTCGACGATCTGCCGGTCTTCCATCTGATCGATGAAGCCCAACATGATGTCGCCCAGATGCTCGGCTGCACCTTGCGCCTCGGTGCCAAGCTGTCGGGGCGCTCTGCCAGCCTGCTCGACCGCTTCACCCTGCGCGTCGAGCCCGGACTGGTCTGTCTCGATATCGATGAAAGCGTCCACGATCTTTATATCGAACGCTCGGTTGCCCTGCTCGACACGCTCGCTGGCGCGATCGGGCGCAAGGGTGAGGTGCGGTATCTTTAGCCTTTGGCGCCGACCGGTCGCGCTGCAACCTTGCCATCTTCAAGCACTAGCGCGATCTCGCCGCGTTTGAGGCCCATCGCCGGTTCACCAAACACTTCGCGGCGCCAACCGCGCATGGCGGGCACATCGGGATCATCGCTGGAGGCGAGCTTTTCCAGATCCGGCATGGTCGCGATCAGCCGTGAAGCGACCCCGGCCTCGTCGGCGACCAGTTTGAGATAGACTTTGAGCAATTCAATCGTCGGACCGATGCCTTGCGGTGTCGGCGCTGGCTTTTCCACCTTTGGCGCATAGGCCTCTGGATTGGCCATCGCGGCCTTCATGTCAGCATAGAGGCGTTCGGCCGGTTTGGAGCGCTCGAAACCCCGGGGCACGGCGCGCAGGCCCTGCATCTGGCCTTCCTCGACCGGGGCCAGAGTGGCGATTTCGTAGAGGGCATCATCCTTCATCACGCGCTGGCGCGGCATGTCACGGGTTTGCGCCTCGCGCTCACGCCAAGCGGCGGCGGCACGCAGGGCGGCCAGCCATTTGGGGCTGGTCTTGCGCAGTTTGAGGCGTTTCCACGATTCCTCGGGGTCCATCCGGTAGGTGTCGGGACTGGTCAGGATCGCCATCTCGTCGGCAAGCCATGAGGTGCGGTTCTTCTTTTCCAGCCGCTCGCGCATGATCGGATACATGTCGCGCAAATGCGTCACATCGCCCATTGCATAGGTGAGCTGATTGTCCGAGAGCGGCCGACGTGACCAGTCGGTGAAGCGCGAACCCTTGTCGACCGGGCGCTTGAGCAGGGTCTGGACCAGATTGTCATAGGCGATCGAGTCGCCCAGACCGATCGCCATCGCGGCGACTTGGCTGTCAAACATCGGGGTCGGGATGAGCCCGTCGCCGAGATTGTAGAAAATCTCCAGATCCTGGCGCGCGGCGTGGAAGACTTTCATCACCCGCTCATCGACCATCAATTCCCAGAAGGGCTCGAGATCGATGCCCTCGGCGAGCGGGTCGATGATGATTTCGGTGTCGCCGCCGGCGGCCTGGATCAGGCACAGGGCAGGCCAATAGACCGTCTCGCGCATGAATTCGGTGTCGACGGCCACATGTTCGGCCTGGAGGAGGGCGTCGCAGGCCCGGGCGAGTTGGTCTGTTGTCGTGATAATGTTCATGTATTGGCCTTTAGCGCCTGGATTGCGGTTTGACCATCAACCAGGTGCATCGACGCGCTTGCGGCGCAGGCTCAACCGCCAGCCGATGACGGCGGCAACCCCGAGGCTGCCGGCTGCAATGAGCAGGAAGGCCGTCTGTATCGGCAGGTTTCCCATCGCGATAAAGGCAAGCGTAAACTGGCCCAATGTCGCCGTGGCCGCATTCATGATCCCGCCAGCAGCGAGCAGACGGCCACGCATTTCCGGCGCCGCCCGGCGCTGTGCCATCGCTTGCAGCGGCACGACGAACAGGCCCGCAGAAACGGCAGCGAGGCCGAGATCGGCCAACAGGCGCCAGTTGGAATGATCGGCGAAAAACTCACCGGCCCCGATCAGTGGCGCGCCATGGGGGATGATCGGATTGGACCAAGTGGCCAGGGCGACATCACTGGTGAACATCACCAGGCCGATCGCGCCGGCGATGGAAAAGGCGAGCGCATCGCCCTTGCCGCTGAGCGCGCCGCACAGAAGCGCACCCAGCGCCGCGCCAATGGTGAACAGGGCGCTGAATAGCAGCACTACGCTGGCATCGGCCCCCAGCACTGAAGCGGTGAAGACCGGCATGAGTGTGATGATCGACGCCGCCAGCATCCAGAACCAGGCCGCTCCGAGCAGGGGACGCAGCACGTCTGGCGCCTTGAGGGCATAACCGAGGACTCGAAACGTTTCGGCGATGAAATTCCAGGTCAGCGGCAGATCAGGATTGGCGGCCTCGACCCGCGGCAATTGCCGCGCCGACAGCCAGCCGAGAATGGCGATCAGGATCAGGCCGCCGCCGATCATTTCCGGACCCAGCGGTTGGACTGCGAGCCAGGTGCCCAGCGCCACGCCCATCAGGATGGAGACATTGAGGAAGCCGCTCAGCAGCGCATTGGCGGGCACCAGCTCGTGCGGCGCCAGCAGGGTGGGCAGGGCGGAGTTTTTCGCCGGGGTGAAGAAGGCCGATTGTGTACCCATCAGGAACAGGGTCGGCAGCAGCAGGATGGGCTGGCGCAGGAAAAGGGCGAGGGCGGCCAGCAGCATGATCCAGATTTCGATCTGCTTGGTGACGCGCATGATGCAGGTGCGATCGTATTTGTCGGCCATACGGCCGGCGACAGCCGAGAACAGGAAGATCGGCAGGGTGATCATCGAGGCGGCGATCGGCACCAGGATATCGCGGTTGAGCCCGAACAGGGTCAGACCGCTGAAGGTGACCATCGTGACCAGCGCATAGCGGAAGATATTGTCGTTGAGCGAGCCCAGACACTGAGCCAGAAGCAGCGGCAGAAAACGCCGCTGGGTGACGAGTTGAGCGGCTATCTTGGCACTCATGACTGTCCCTCCGCTTCGAGTTCCCGGGTGCGCGTCTCGATCGCATCCTGCAAGCGTTGCATGAAAATTTCGCGCGGCAGGCCCGGCGGGATCGGTTCGAGAAATTCGATGACGGCAGGGCCGGGATGCTTCTCCCACTCCTCCTCTGGCCAGCGCAGGCCCAGATTGGTCGCTACTGGTACCACACTTCGGCCGAGCTCGGCGTAAAGCATGTGAACGCCCTTGCGATAACGCCGGGTGACTCCGACAGCCGCCATGCCGCCTTCCGGGTAGATCAGGACCGGGCGGTGATCCTCGGCAATCCGGTCGATGCTCTGCTTGAGTGCACCCTGGGCGCGGCTGCGACCCTGGGCATCGACCATGGTGGCGCCGGCCCGTTTGACGATCCGGTTGACCAGCGGGAATTTCTCGATTCCGTTTCCGATCACGAAATTGAGGTCACCGGCGAGGGCAACCATCAGCGGGCCGTCGGCATAGGCCTGGTGTTTGGCGGCGATGATCACCGGTTCGCCCCGGGGCGCGTGGCCGCGGACTTCGAGCGGAATGCCGGCGATCCAGTGCATGCAAAAGCGTGTCGTCGCACCATAAGCGATAATGATCGCCATCAGCGGACCGCGCCAGGGCAGCCATGCGGCCGCATAGCAGACCAGGGCAAACAGGGCCGAGAGAGACCAGAACAGGGTATTGAAAACCAGGGAACGCATCGCTTCACTCCGCAGCTGGTAGCTCAATTAAACCAAGCGTCTATGCATGGACGCGTCTGTTTTTTCTGCGTTTTCGGGATGAGAAACCGATTCTCTGACCGGCGCCGCAAATTCGGCCTCCAGGGCCCGTGAGCGGGTTTCAACACGGGTCTCCAGCTCGGCCAAAAAACTGTTGCGATCAGGGCTTGGCGGCATGGGCTCGAGGAACTCAATTACGGCTGTGCCGGAAAACTTGCTCCATTTCTGCTGCGGCCAACATTGGCCGAGATTGGTCGCCACCGGCACGACCGGACGGTCCAGCTGCGAGGATAATTGCCAAGCGCCGGAGCGGTAACGCATCCCGGTGCCGACCGGGGTGAGATGGCCCTCCGGATAGATCAGGATCGGGCGCGGCCGGCCTTCGCCTTGCGACCGCTCGACACCGGCGCGCAGGCTGGCCATCGCTTCGGCGCCGCCCTGGTTGGAGACGACGATCGCACCGCAGCGTTTGAGCACCCAGCCGATCAGCGGGTAGTTCAGCATGTGGTCGCCGCAGATGAAATTGACGTCACCGCACTTGGCCATCATCGCCAGACCATCGCCCCAGGACTGGTGCTTGGCGGCGAGGATCACCGCCTGGTTCTTGGGCGGCGTGCCGCGTACTTCGACCTTTATCCCGCAAATCCAGCGCATCAGCAGCACGGTCAGCCGGGCATAGGAGCGTATGCCGTGCATCAGGATCCGGCGTCCGGGCACCAGCGCCAGGATGGCGCAGATCACCGCATAGACGGCGGAGACGGTATAATAGGCGAGGTTGAAGATGAGCGAACGCATGGCGGGCCTCCGAAGTGTTTTGAAACGGCGCTCAGACGGCGCGGAGCACGGCCATGATGGCGCGTGTGAAAACCGGGATGAGTTCAGTCATGGGCTGTTCGATGCGGCCGAATATCCGGTACTCCGCCGGCTGCATCACCAGGCCGAGCGCCATGGCCGCAGCCAGTTCCGGATCGCCGACCGGTATCTCACCGCGCTCCATCGCCATTGCGACGCGCGCGCTCATCACATCCGACGGGTTGGCACCGCCATCGCCGGACGCGGCGAGGAAGTAGTTACGGTGGGTGAGGTGATAGGTGAATTGCGCCGGATCATCCTCGGCCAACTCGCAATAGGCAGTGACGACGGCGAGCACGGTCTGTTCGAGGCTGGCGTCGGCGCGGATATTGGCGGCGACCAGTTGCAGCAGGCGGGCATGGATGGCTTCGAACATCAGCCGGGCGAGCTCATCCTTGCTCTTGAAATGGCGATACATCGCGCCGTCGGAAATTGTACAGGCCTGGGCGATCTGCTTGATCGAGACGCCGTCCATGCCGTGACAGGCGAACAGCTGCAGCGCCGCCCGCTCGATCCGCGCCTTGGTGGTGCCGCGAGGTGCGGTCACGCCGAGATTGGGGTCAGCACTTTCAAACAGGCCTTCTCTAAGTTTTCCGGTCATGGATCTGCCCTCTGTGCGACGGAAGTAAATGTTCATTCACGTGCCGTTTCTCACGGGGCTTGAAGGAGCGCAAGTGAATAATCACTCACGACGAAATTATCTGGAATCCCAAGAGAGAGGCAATGGGCGAGTTGTTGTCTTTACAAAATATAACGACCGATCTATTATCATTTCATGTCAGATCAAACACTCACCAAGGGCGGGCGCACCCGGGAACGCGTGCTGGAAACGGCCGCGCAACTTTTCCAGTGTCAGGGCTATGCCGCGACCGGGATCAATCAAATCGTCACGGCGAGTGGCCAGCCAAGGGGATCGCTTTATTTTCATTTTCCCGGTGGCAAGCAGGAGATCGCGACTGAGGCGGCGCGGCAATCCGCCGATACCGTCTCGGCGTTGATCGAGGTGGTGTTCGCGACGTCGCCGACCCCTATCGAGGCGCTGACCACGATCTGCACGGCTTTCGCCGATCAGCTCCGCGCCACGGATTTCCAGCAGGGCTGCCCGCTAACGCCGCTCGCGACCTCGATCACGCCGGAGTCAGGCGCGTTGCAAGGGGTCTGCGCCCAGGCCTATGACAACTGGATGGCCCGACTGCGCGGGGGGCTCGAAGGATATGGCATGCCCGCTGCGGTCACCGGTTCACTCGCCTCCTTGCTGCTCTCGGCAATCGAGGGGGCAATATTGCTGTCCCGTACCTGTCGCAACACCGATGCGCTTGATCAGCTGCCGCAATCGCTATTGCCGCTCCTGCAACGCCCCGAAGAGCCAGATTGAGGAGACCACAGCCATGCCGAACCTTTCCGCGTTTCGCCCGATATTCCTGTTTATGCCCTTCGTCTTGGCGGCCTGCGCCAATCCCGTCGAGACGCGTGCCGCGTCAAGCTATGAGTTTGCAGAGCTGGCTGCCCCGCGCGCTGCAGGCATTCGATTGACGGTCGTGATTACCGCGCGGACGTCCGCACCGGAAGCGATCCTGTTCGAGGGCGGGAATTGGCTCACCGAGCGCCCGATGGCCCATAGCGCCGTGCTGGTCTGTCACCGGGATGGCCTGGTGATGTTTGACACCGGGCTGGGCCGGCAGATCGATAGCCAATTTGAGGACATGCCGCTTCTGCTCAAACCTCTGCTCAGCTATGAAGTCACGTCTCCGGTCGCTGACCAGGTTGATTTAGACGTATTTTGCCCCGGGCGCCCGCTGGAAATTGCGCTGTCTCACATGCACTGGGATCACGCCAGCGCGATTGAGGACTTCCCGGACACACCGGTTTTTGTTCCGGACAGCGAACTGGCCAGCGCCCGGCAGAGCGGCAATGGTCACGGCTATCTGGCCAGCCAGTTCGATGATCCGGATATCGACTGGCGGGGGCTTGATTTCACCGGTTCTGCCTATCGCAACTATCCGAGCAGTCTTGACCGGTTTGGCGATGGCAGCGTGGTTTTTGTCCCCATGGACGGCCATTCTGCCGGTTCGATGGGTCTGTTCGTCAACATGCCGGATGGGCAATCCTGGTTCTTCACGGGTGATACGAGCTGGAGTCTCGACGGCTTTACTCGTCCGGCCCATAAAAATGCAATCATACGGGTCATCGTTGATCGTGATGTCGCAGGCGTGGAGCAGGAGCTGCAGCGCGTCCACGCTTTGCTGGAGCGGGAACCCGGCCTCGTCGTCATACCCGCCCATGACTTCAACGCCTACCCGCCGGAGGCGATCTATCCGCGCGTAATCGAAGCCGTGGAGTTGCGGATGCCGGATGAGGGATGACGGCCAAATCGGCCCGCGTTTTCGAGGAGTTTGAGCAGGCGGCTGCGCTGCGTGCCGAACTTGCGAGCCTGTGGCAAGCTGGCGCATTGTGGCTCGCCTTGGCAGCCGGTGTCGCCCGCGTGGCGCATCCTGTTCGGGCGGTTTTCCGGGGCGTGAGCCTCATCGATCATCCTGAAAAGAGACCCCCATGAATAAGTTCGTTTTGGCCATCATGGCTGCGTCGAGCCTGAGCTTGCTCGGGACGTCGGCATTTGCCATGGACCACCACATGGCCGGCGAAACCGCCGCGCCAACCCATGAAGCGTGCATGACCTTGCACAATGAGCTGATGGCCGACGTCGCCCATGGCGATACCGCCGCCCGCGACGCTGTGATTGCCGGTCTCGACGCTGAAACCACTGCCCGCGTTGAAGCCTGCCACGCCATGATGGGTGAGATGCATCAGGACGGCGCTGCCGACATGCACGCGGATGGGCACGCGGATGCGCACGGTAATGAGCACGGGCACGACGCACCGGCCGCCGAAGCCGCGCATGACGGCGAACATGAAATGCATGAAGCCGGTGAGCC
Organism: uncultured Maricaulis sp.; assembly: GCF_963975345.1. Lineage (NCBI taxonomy): Bacteria > Pseudomonadati > Pseudomonadota > Alphaproteobacteria > Maricaulales > Maricaulaceae > Maricaulis > uncultured Maricaulis sp. The sequence goes on from NZ_CAXBGE010000005.1 coordinate 231,327, forward strand.
ACAGTAACAGTACCGCTCAACCCGAATGATGAAGGCGGCACCGGTCCCCGGTGCCGCCTTTTGTTTGGGTGGGTGAAGCCGGCAGATTCCGGCAAGCCCGTCGCCACGACTGAAAAATATCCCCCCGAACGCGAACCTTTTCCGATCTGCGGCATCTAACAGACAGAGCGCCCCAAAAGCGCCCTTTGGATCCACCGAAAGGAAATGACATGAAATCCCTGTTCCCGCTGACGGCGATCTTGCTCGCCATGGCCATCCCGCCGGCCTTCGCCCATGACGAACAAGTCCTGGAAACCGCACCTCCCCCAGCGCCTTATGTGCAGGTCAGCGACGTGCTGCCCCTGCCTGCATTCCTGCCGGGTCTGGGCACGCTGTTTGCTGACCCCTCGACCCTGCCGGCCGGCCCATTCCTGGCTTACGACCATGACGGCGTGCTCTCGGCCACCGTCTATATGACGCCACTGCAGGCGCTGGAAGACGGCACCGCCTTCGACGATCTGGGGATCGGGTCACACATGGTGTCGAGCGTTGATATTTATTATAATGCCGGCCATCCGGGCGTGACCGAGCCTCATGCTCACGTCGTGCTCTACCATGATGCCGACGCCAAACAGCGCTTGGCTCAATGACACCGACTCGCCGAACAGTCCTGGTCTTCGGGGGTGGCGCCATTGCCACCCTCGCGACAGCCTCCCAGGCGCTGGCAAGGCAGGTTGAGGTGATTGAAATGCGCGGGACGCCGCGCGGCGAACACATCTGGTTCGCCCCGCGCGGCCTCGCTATCGCTGCCGGCACCACAGTGCGCTTCGTCAATCATGACCCCGGCAATAGCCACACGGCGACGGCATACCATCCGGATGTTTTTGGTCGTGAGCGCCGGATCCCGGCCGCCGCGACGCCGTGGGATAGCGGCTTTTTATTGCCCGACGAGCAATTCGAGGTCACGCTGACGGTGCCGGGCGTGTATGATTTTTACTGCATCCCGCACGAGATGGCGGCGATGGTTGGCCGCATCGTGGTCGGCCGGCCCGGTGATCGCGGCTGGGAAGGACCCAGCAGTGATACCGCTGATGTAACGCCGGAAGTTCTGGCCGCCTTGCCTACTGTTGCATCCATTCTTGCACGTGGCCGGGTCGGAGGAGGATAGCCTTGTGAGGACGAAGACAGATCAAGGCCCGGCTAGTCCGCCTCAATCGCTCCTGACCGAGGCGGATCTGGTCGCTGCAGCCCGGCATAAGGATGAGGGCGCGATCCGCGAACTGATCCGGCGCCTCAATCCGCGCCTGTTCCGTACCGCGCGCGGCATCGTCTCCAGCGATGCCGAGGCCGAGGATGTGGTGCAGGAGAGCTATGTGACCGCCTTCACCCGGCTCGACCGGTTCGAGGGCCGATCGCGATTTTCAACCTGGATCACACGCATTGCCATCAACACCGCCCTCATGCGGCTCAGGCGCGTGCGACCGGAAGAGGAATACGACACTGTGGCCGAAGAACGCAGCGCCAATATCTTGAGTCTTTTCAGTGGTAGCGACAGCCCTGAAGCCGATTTCGGACGCGCGCAACTGCGCGGGATTCTGGAGACAGCCGTAGCCGCCCTGCCGGCGGACTTGCGCTTGCCCTTCCTGCTGCATGAGGCCGAAGGGATGAAGCTGAAAGAGATCGCCCAGGACTTGTCGCTCAACCCGCTGACGGTGAAAACCCGCCTGTTCCGGGCCCGGCGCCAATTGCGGGCCGCCCTGGAAGACAAATTGCGCGGCGGCTTCAGTAGCGTCTTCCCGTTTGACGGCGCGCGGTGCGCCAATATGGCGGACAGGGTGATTGCGCGGCTTGATATTTTGAAAGAGCCGTGACGCGGACGGTCAGGTCGTAACGGGATCGAACGGGGCGACACCGGTCTCGGTCACGATGGCCTGCATCGGAATGTCATGCGGTTGCGGAAAGATTGTCGCAAGTCGCGCCGCATCGACCCCGATCCCGATTGCCAGTGGACGCGGTGTGAGCGCCGCCAGGGTCCGGTCGAAATAGCCGCCGCCATAGCCGAGCCGATAGCCGCCGCCATCCCAGCCGACCAGCGGCGAGAGGACAATGTCGGGCAGGATATCGGGTCCCTCAGCCGGCACGAGGATATTCCAGAAGCCTTTCTCCATTCGGGTCTGCGGCGTCCACTCACGGAATACCAGCGGTGCCGCCTTGGTCGCGACCAGCGGCAAGGCTGCCCGGGCACCGCGCGCGGCGAGGCCAGCCAGCCAAGGGCGAAGGTCGAGCTCAGCCCTGATCGGCCACCAGGCCGAGACTGTCAGCCCGGCAAGACTGTCGAAACGCCGGGCCAGCAATTGATCGAGATGGGTCGTGACCGCGAGCGCCGCTGCCTGGCGTGTGGCGACCGAAAGGGCGGCCCGTTCGGCCAGCAGTCGTGTCCGTTCGGCCTTTCGCCACCGCGCCACATCGAGCGCCTGCTGCGGGTCCACGGCCGCGAAACCGGCATAGGCCGGGTCGATTTCATGGGCCAGGCAGGGCGGTGATGCATAGCCCCTTGGCTCGTCCTTCTCATCCATCATGAGGCCCCACCTTCCAGGCACAGCCAGCTTGCAAGAATACCGGGACGGCTGGGATCGCTCGCCGGTGGGCTATCCGTGTCCATCTCGCACCCAGTCATTGAACTTTCCCGGCATCAGGATAACCACACTGCCTGGCGGTCATGCAATGATCGATCAACGCACCTATTTGCCTCAGAGGTGCGGTGTTCGGCGGACCAGTGATCACCACCGGCCCGGTTTGCTGGTGAGCCGTCCGATTGAATTCGATCAGGTGCCGGCGCAACGCGAGTGCAAGTTTTCCTGAAGAACATCACGCAATACCAGCGCATGATTGTGGTGATGATCGCGAGCGCCATAAAGCAGGGTCACGGGCCCTTTGCGACACCATTCCAGGGCTTCTTCGATGATCATCGGTGTCGTTGCCAACTCAGCCCGATAGCGCTCGGAAAACGTTTCCCATTTGGCCGGGTCATGCGCGAACCATTTTCGCAAGCTGCCGCTGGGGGCAATTTCCTTGAGCCAGGCATCCATCGGCAGATCAGCCTTGGCGATGCCGCGCGGCCACAACCGGTCAACCAACAGCCGGGCGCCGAAGGTTTCCGCGCCGGCACGCGCATCATAGGCGCGCACGAGGTGAATGTCGGCACGGCGGTCACTGGGGCTGGCGATATCAGACTTGGCCATATCAGGCATGGTAGGATCCATTGCGACGTTTCGGTGTTTAGACTTTTTCCGGCTCGAACTGGGGAAATAATACCTGGTTCTCGAGTTCAAGATGAGCGTCGAGATCATCGAGAAAGGTCTTCAGCCCGTCATAGAGCGCGGTCCATGACCGGCAGGCCCCGTCCGGCAGCGTCAAATTCTCGGTCAGAGTGAGGATTTGTGCGGCCGCTGCCTGGTGGTCCTCATGGTCGGTGCGCATCACCGCGATGGGGTTTTCGAGGTCGGGCTTGCCACCACGGCGGATGGCGGGGAAGAGGATCAGCTCTTCCTTCTTCATGTGGACTTCCAGCTCGCCGATCATGTTTTGCAACAGCGCCGCCAGTCCCAGTGGAACTTTGGCCGCATCGGCATGCACACGCTCAACCCGTAGCGCCAGCGCGGTCAGATCAGGCAGCTGCGCGCGATGGCGGGCATGGTAGCGGTTCTCGATATAGCGCGTCATCTCACCCGGATCATCGGGAGGCAGATCGTCGGCTAGCGGGTCTTGCGTCATGGCAGTTTCTCCTTGGTCAAAGCTGCGGTGGAGTGTCAGTGCGGGCGTTGCGGGTGCGGGCACCTTCGATTCCCATGTGCATGGATGTGGCGATCCGCTCGGCGCGTTCGATCACCCAGGCCGCGCCCGCCGGCGGGCACACTTCGCGGGCGGTCAGACGGAACAGGGTGATCCAGCGCTGGAAGTGCTCGATATCAACGGGCAGGGGCAAATGCTTGGGCATGGGCGCGCCATGATAGCGACCGGTCATCAGTGCGACCGACGACCAGAATTTCACCATGGTTTCCAGATGTTCCGGCCAATTCTTGATCCGTTCTTCGAAGATCGGCCCCAACATCGCATCGCCGCGCACCCGGTCATAAAACCCGTCGACGAGCCGTTTCAGAATTGCCTCATCAAGCCCGGTTTGGGCCATCAGTTCGGCGGTGGCCTGCGGCCGGGCGCTGTCGATTTGGGCGACGTCAATTGGGGCGGTGGCTGGCTTTGGCATTGCGTTTGAGTCCGTTTCAATACTTGCTTCACGAATAGACCCTGATAATAGGTATTGTAAATACCAATTACGAGATTGTGTCCCGATGCGTCTGACCTCTTTCACCGATTTCGGCCTTCGCGCCTTGATGCGAATGGCGTCCGATCCCGGGCGCGCCTATTCGACGGCCGAACTGGCCGATGAGTTCGACCTGTCGCGCAATCATCTGACCAAGATCATGGCCGCCTTGTCGCAAGCGGGGATCGTCACCACCCGACGCGGGACGGGCGGCGGCGCCAGGCTCGGCCGGCCGTCGGATCAGATCTCGCTGGGCGAAGTGGTGCGCGTGCTGGAGAGCGGTCAGGCGCTGGTCGACTGCTTCTCGCCCAATGGCGGCAGCTGCTCGATTACAGGATGTTGCGGCCTCAAGGCCCGCCTTGGCGCCGCCGAAGCGGCGTTTCTGAGCGAGCTTGATCGATCCACACTGGCCGACGTCGCTTTGCCCCACGCACCAGCCCTGGCAATTCCAACCCTTTGAACGGAGATTTCCAAAGTGGACAACTGGCTTCCCACCCTCATCACCCCAACTCCGAGCGAAGGTTACGACCTCGCCGTCAAGCTGGCCCGCATGACGATCAGGAAGACCCAGGGCGATGCGGCCGTTCGTGACAGATTGCGCCCGGACTATGCCGAAAACGCCGATTCCCTGATCGCCGTCAGCGCCGTCGTGGCAACGCATTTCGCCACCGTCGCGGCAGCCAATGGATATTGGGCGAACCGGTGAGGCGCGTGACCATCTTGCCTGACAGCTTCGGTATCGCTGCGGTCTGATGGTTTCGACATTCGCAGGTCGCGCCAGCTTGGGGGGTGCGGCATGATGCGCGCTGGTGAAATCGCCACAGGCGTCCACTCTGATTGGAACGATTCGCCTCACGCCCTGCGTCGCGCCCGTATCCTCAGGCGCACCGCCATCCGCAACCAGAACCTGACCGAGACCCCCATGATCGCCCTGCAAAAAATCTCGACCGACATTTGGGACATGAAATACCGCTTCAAAAGTGGCGAGAGCGGCGTCGTTGATGAAACCATCGAGAACACGTGGGACCGGGTCGCCCGGGCCCTGTCACGCTGTGAGGGCAAGAAGGCGGCGCATTGGCAGCGGCAGTTCCGCAGCGCGCTGGAGGATTTTCGTTTTCTGCCGGCAGGCCGCATCGTGTCGGGTGCTGGAACCGGCCGCAGTGTGACCCTGTTCAACTGCTTCGTGATGGGAACGGTTCCCGACAGTTTGAGCGGAATTTTCGAGATGCTCCGCGAAGCGGCTTTGACGATGCAGCAGGGCGGCGGGATCGGTTATGATTTCTCGACCATCCGGCCCAAGGGCAGCCGGGTGGCCGGCGTTGATGCTGACGCCAGTGGCCCGCTAAGCTTCATGGATGTGTGGGACGCCATGTGCCGTACCATTATGAGCGCCGGCTCGCGCCGCGGGGCGATGATGGGCGTGATGCGCGATCATCACCCCGACATCCTCGCTTTCGTGGCGGCCAAAAGCGATCAGGCCCGGCTTCGCAATTTCAATCTCTCAGTGCTCGTCAGCGAAGCGTTGATCGAAGCGGTGGACCAGGACGCTGACTGGCCCCTGCATTTCAATGGCACGGTCTGCAACACCATCCGCGCCCGCGAGCTTTGGGATGCGATCATGCGCGCGACCTATGATTTCGCCGAACCGGGCGTGATCTTCATCGATCGCATCAACAAGACCAATAATCTGTCCTGGCTGGAAGAGATTGCCGCGACCAATCCGTGCGGCGAGCAGCCCCTGCCGCCCTATGGCGCCTGCCTGCTTGGGTCGGTCAATCTGAGCCGCTTCGTCGCGGAGCCTTTCAGCGAGGCGGCACATCTCGATGTGGACGGCTTGAAATCCTGCGTCGCGACCGCCGTGCGGATGATGGATAATGTTGTCGATTCCAGCAATTTCCCGCTCGAAGAGCAACGCGTCGAAGCCTTCAACAAGCGGCGGCTGGGCCTCGGGGTGACCGGGCTGGGCGATGCCCTGATCATGTGCGGCATCCGCTATGGCTCCGATGATGCCGTCGCGGCGGTTGATGCCTGGCTCGGCACCATCGCCAACGAGGCCTACCGGACAAGCGCCATGCTGGCGTCGGAGAAGGGCGCCTTTCCGCTTTACGAGGCCGAACACTATCTCAAGGCGCCGATGGTTCAGGCGCTCGACGCCGATGTGCAGGCCCTGATCGGCGAGCACGGCATCCGCAATAGCCACCTGACCTCGATCGCCCCGACCGGAACGATTTCGCTCTACGCCAACAATACCAGCGGCGGGGTCGAGCCGGTGTTTGGCTACAGCTTCAACCGCAAGGTTCTCCAGGCCGACGGCTCTCATGTCGAAGAGGAAATCCAGGATTATGCCTATCTGATCTTCCGCTCCATGTTCGGTGCCGACGCCGAATTGCCGGATTATTTTGTCGAAGCCGATGGTCTCACCCCACGTGAGCATGTCGTGATGCAGGCAGCAGCGCAGAAATGGGTCGACAGCTCGATCTCCAAAACGATCAATCTGCCACGCGATATCGATTTCGACGCCTTCAAGGATGTCTACCGGCTGGCCTATGATCTGGGCTGCAAGGGCTGCACGACCTATCGGCCCAATGACGTGACCGGTTCGGTTCTGTCCAAACCCGCCGCGCCGGCAGCCGATGCGGCGAAAACGGCTTCGGCCAAGCCGGCCGGTTTCATCAACCGGCCCGAGGAATTGCCGGGGCAGACCTACAAAGTCCGTTGGCCACATAGCGAGCACGCCATTTATGTCACGCTCAATGATGTGGTGGAGGAGAGCGTCAATGCGGCGGGCGAGACCATCCAGACGCGCAAGCCATTCGAGATTTTCATCAATTCCAAGAATATGGACCACTACGCCTGGACGCTGGCGCTGACGCGGATGATCTCCGCGGTCTTCCGGCGCGGCGGCGATGTCAGATTCGTCGCCGAGGAATTGGGGGCCGTGTTTGACCCGCAAGGCGGCGCCTTCGTCAATGGCCGTTATGAGCCCAGCCTGCTCGCCGTGATTGGCGGCGTGATTGAGCGCCATCTCAACGCTCTGGAAGGCGTCACATCGCCGGTCAGGGTCCTGGCGGACAAGGCGCGCGCCACGGCAGGCAAAGCCGAAGTGGAGGCGATCACCGCCCCACCCAGAGGCATGCTTTGCACCAAATGCCATCAGCCCACCGTGGTGAGAATGGAGGGCTGCAACACCTGCACCAGCTGCGGCTATTCCAAATGCAGTTGAGGACGAGATGACCGAAGTAACCATCGCCGCCGGGGATTTCACCGTCGATGCGAGCCTGCTCGCCGGCGCCTTTGCCCTCGACCAGGACACGGTGCAGGCCAGGATGCGGGCGGGTGAGATCACCAGTGCCTGTGCCACCGGCGTCGGTGAAGACGCCGGTCGCTTCCAGCTCACCTTCCACTATCAGACCCGCGCCCTGCGGCTGATCGTCGATGAGAGCGGGGCCGTGTTGTCGAAGGGGATGGAAGTGAATGGCCGCCGGCGCAGAGCCGCGCCGATGGGTGCTGCGGGGCGGTAGAGGGGGAGAGGCGGGGTGGGTGCCACTAGAATTGATTATATGTTATTTAATTCAAATACTTAGATTTCAAAAATGGTGAGCGTCCCCATTTTTCACCGGAGACGGATCTTCGAGGCCGTCACCAGCTCCGACCGCTTCGCGGCTACCGCTTCCATCAAGGAAGAGGAGGGCGTGTGGGCTGACCGGCATCGATTATCTCCCACCTCGTCCTTGATGGAAGAGGTGCGCCGGACGTAGTCCGGGGCGGAGCTGGTGAAGATGACGGGTGCGGGCGGTGGGCGATTTGGTGACTTATCCTGCACCCCTCACAATTATCCCACGTCATCCCGGCGAACGCCG